>NZ_JBTNDJ010000004.1:0-276266 GCF_054511055.1 Arthrobacter melezitosi | reverse complement strand
AAAGAATAGTCCCCCCCCCCCCCCCCCCCCCCCCCCCCCCCCCCCCCCCCCCCCCCCCCCCCCCCCCCCCCCCCCCCCGGCCCACGTCTTTGCGGGACCGATTTTCCTTGCCAACACCTGCCGCTGCGGAAAGGATGGCGGGATGGATTTCTCGCCCACCACAGCCATCGTTACGGGGTCCGATTCGGGGATCGGCCGGGCCACCGCCCTGGCCCTGGCCGAGGCGGGCCTCGACGTCGGCATCACCTGGCACTCGGACTCCGAGGGGGCGGAGGCGACCGCCCGCGGGGTCCGGGCCCACGGGCGGAAGGCCGTCGTCGCCCAGCTCGACACCACCGCGGCCCCCGCCTGCGGCGACGTGGTGGACGCAATGGCGGAGGAGCTTGGCGGCGTCGACGTCTTCGTCAACAACGCCGGAGTCAAGGGCGGCACCCTGTTCCTCGAGACCGACTGGGAGACCTGGCGCGGCACCCTCGCCGCGAACCTCGACGGCGCCTTTGTCTGCATCCAGCGGGCGGCGGCACGCATGGTGCGGGCCGGGCGCGGAGGACGCATCATCGCCGTGACCAGCGTGCACCAGGAGCAGCCCCGGGTCGGCTCCGCCGCGTACGACGCCTCCAAGCACGGCCTGGGCGGGCTGGTCCGCACCATCGCCCTCGAGCTGGCCGACCGGGGGATCACCGCCAATGCCGTGCTTCCCGGCGAGATCTCCACGCCCATGAACGACGCCGGAGACGTCGACCCCCGCACCGTGGACCGGCCCGGAATTCCGGTGGGCCGGCCCGGCGACGCGAAGGAGGTCGCCGCGGTCATCGCCTTCCTGGCCTCCCCGGCCGCAAGCTACGTCAACGGAGCCTCGTTCGTCGTGGACGGCGGAATGCTCCAGATGGGCCCGCAGGCCGGGTCCCACCTCACCAGCGGGGAGTGGCGCTCACTCTGAGGAGCCCTCCCCGGGGCTGTAACGTAGAGCGGGTGAAACCCGTACATCCCCGCCTTACCGCAGCTCTTTCCGCCGTCGTCCTTGGCGTGACGCTCAGCGCCTGCGGGTCCGATTATCCCCTCGGCCCGGAGCAGGAAGCGGCGGCACGCAACGCGGACTCCAAGCTGCAGGGCGCGATCACCGGAGCCGGCTCATCGGCGCAGGGGCCCGCCATGGAGGCCTGGCGCGCAGCCTTCGCCACCGTCAACCCCCGCGCCCAGGTGCAGTACTCCCCCGACGGCTCGGGGGCGGGGCGTGGAGCGCTCCTCGCCGGGGCGGTGACCTTCGCCGGGTCCGACGCCTATCTCAGCGACGAGGAACTCGCCGAATCGGAGGAGGCGTGCGGGCCGGGCGGCGCCTTCAACATCCCCGCCTACGTCTCCCCCATCAGCATCGCCTTCAACCTTCCGGGCATCACCGAACTGAACCTCGACGCGGCAGCCATCGCCCGCATCTTCCGCGGCGAGATCACCGTCTGGAACGACCCCGAAATCGCCTCGCAGAACAAGGGCGTGGACCTCCCCGCGACGCGCATCGCCCCGGTGAGCAGGTCGGATGACTCCGGCACCACCGAAAACTTCACCGACTACCTCCACGCCGTGGTGCCCGAAATCTGGACCGACGAGCCCGACGGCACCTGGCCCGGAGACATCGGCGGGGAGAACTCCAAGGGCAATTCCGGGGTGGTCAGCACCGTCTCCGGCACCGAGGGCGCGGTGACCTACGCCGACGACTCCGCCGTCGGGCCGCCCCTGGGCCGGGTGAACCTGCGCGTGGGCACCGAGTACGTGCCGGTGAGCGCCGAAGCCGCGGCGGCCGCCGTCGACCTGGCCTCGATGGTTCCCGGGCGCCCCGACTACGACATGTCCCTTGAGCTTGACCGGACGACGACGGCGCCGGGGGCCTACCCCCTCGTGCTGGTTTCCTACCACGTCTTCTGCAGGACCTATGAGAACAAGCAGTCGGCCGAGGTGGCCAAGGCATTCGGCGCCTATGCGGTGAGCGAGGAGGGCCAGCAGGAGGCGGCCGAGGCGGCAAAGAGCGCCCCGCTGTCGGCCGAGCTCTCCCGCCGGGCCATGGAGTCGATCGCCGGCATCACGGTGTCGAAAAGCTGACCCGCCCGAGGACCGCGGCCGGCACGGGGTCCAGCAGAGCGCGCACGCGCAACGGAGGCGGGGCACCAGGTGGTGCCCCGCCTCCGTCGTCGGCCTTGCCCGTCGGCCGCTAGTTGCCGGCGCGTGGTCCGCCCGACTCCGGATCATCGAGGGACAGGTCCGGAAGGTCGCCGTTGGCCGGTGATGCCTCCGAGCTGACTCCGCTCGAGGGCGCGCTGATATCACCGCGCCAGGCGCCGCTTTCACCGCCGCTCTTCTCAATGAACTCCTTGAACCGCTTGAGGTCGGCCTTCACCTGGCGCTTGTCGGCATTGACCACCGAGCCGATCTTCTCGGTGAAGGTTTCGGGATGCCAGTCGAGCTGCACCATCAGCCGGGTGGTGTTGTCGTCGATCCGGTGGAAGGTGACGACACCTGCGTGGGATTCGCCGTCGGTGCTCTTCCAGGCCACCCGCTCATCGGGGTGCTGTTCGGTGATTTCCGCGTCGAACTCCCGCTTCACGCCGCCGATGCTCGTCACCCAGTGGGTGGAGGTGGCGGAAAGCTGGGTCACGGAGTCGACGCCGCCCATGAATTTGGGGAACGTTTCGAACTGGGTCCACTGGTTGTAGGCCGTGCTGACCGGCACTGAAACTTCGATCGATTCCTGCACTGATGCCATGACGCATTCCTCCTTGGGGCTGGGACCGGAGCCGCTCTCCGCGGCCGGCCTCGACCGCTCGTGGGCCGCAAGATAACCAGACAATAAGTAAGCTTAGGATATGCAGTTCGATGGGATTTGGCCAATGGCCGGGTCCTGGGTGGAGGAACTTCGCCCGCAGAAACGCACCGAATCCGCCCGCCCCAGGCGGGCTTTGCCCCTACGCATGGAGGATTTATGAAGCATCACCCACGCTGACCGATAACCTGCAGTCCGTCCTGGTCGATTTGATCGAACTCCATCTGCAGGGCAAGCAGGCGCACTGGAATGTCGTCGGCAAGAACTTCCGGACCATGCACCTGCAGCTCGATGAGATCATCGACGACGCCCGGTTGTTCACCGACCAGCTCGCCGAACGCATGCGCGCCCTCCACGCGGTCCCCGACGGCCGCAGTGCCTCGGTGGCCCGGGGAACCTCCATCGACCAGTTCCCGGCCGGGCTCGTCTCCACGCAGGACACCATCCCCCGGGTGGTCCGCATGCTCGAATCGGCGGTCCAAAGGATGCGGGACGTCCACGACCAGGTCGACGAGGAAGACCCCACGACGGCGGACATCCTCCACGGGTTCATCGAAAAGCTCGAGCAGTACGCGTGGATGGTGGCCGCCGAAGACATGGAGCCCACCACCGAGGTGACAGAGCCCGCCCAGGCCGTCCCGGCCTAGGCGGCGGCGGGGCTGCGGGCGCCACCTCCTCCCCGAAGCAGCAGCCGGACCCCCCGGGGCGCATCACGCCGGGCCGGGACGCCGGCCACCATCTTCGAAACAAGGTGATCGCCTAGTAATGTGTAGGCTTATTAACCGGTCTAGCAGAAGGCCGATCACGAACACTTCCGGAGTTTGTGCATCGGTCCTGAATCCTTCGGGGGACGCCAGCGGCTGATGCTCCGCCCTGGGACGACCGAACGAAACAGGACCAGAGATCATGGCCGACAGGGTTGCCGGGCAATCACCCACCGACTACCTTCAGGAACTCATCCTCGATACCGACGATGTCGAAGAATTCCTCAATGAATTCGCGGCTTTTTCGGCAAACCAGCTGTTTGACCGCACCGGCGGGGCGCTCTGCGGAGTGACCCTCCTGCGAAGCAGGCGGGCCGGCACCGTGGCCAGCAGCAGCCCCGAAGCCAAGGAGCTCGACGAGATCCAGTACCGCCATTCCGAGGGGCCGTGCCTGACCGCCTGCCTGGAGCACCGCACGGTCCACGTGGCCAATGTGGCGGCGGACGAACGGTGGCCCGACTACCTCGCCGACATCTCGCAGCACGGCGTCCAGTCGATCCTCGGAGTGCCCTTCGACCTCGAGGCCGGCACCATGGCGGCACTGAACGTGTACTCAGTGCGGGCCGGAGGCTTCGACGAGGAGTCGATCCGCACCGCCGAGGGATTCGTCCGCCAGACCTCCAGGGCCCTGATGCTCTCGGTCCGCCTTGCCCAGCACAGCGACTCGGTGTCGAACCTCAAGGCCGCGATGAAATCCCGCACCGCCATCGATATCGCCATCGGAATCATCATGGCCCAGAACCGGTGCAGCCAGCAGGAGGCCTTCAATATCCTCAAGGCGGTCTCGAGCAGCCGCAACCGGAAGGTCCGTGACATTGCCGCCTCCGTGGTGGCCTCCATCGGCCAGGGCGAACCCGAGACCCACTTCGAAGCGTAGGCGGAGGCCACCCGCCCGCGTGGGTGTCTTGCCGAAACTGCAGCTCACCACCCTCCGCGGGGCTCAAAGCGTGGTTAGCTGCAAACTCGCGGAAATGCCTCCACCCGGGCTCCCACCGAAACTGCAGCTCACCACCCTCCGCGGGGCTCAAAGCGTGGTTAGCTGCAAACTCGCGGGGACATCAGCGGCGTCGGCCCCGCCGGTTCTGCGGCGTCCGGGCCTTTCCCGCCTTCGCGGCCCCCTTCGGGGCGCCGGAACGCTTCCCGCCCGGTGCGGCCGACTGCTTGGCCCCCTGCTGCGCCCCGGCCTTCCGAGCCGGAGCCTTCGAGGATGCACTTTTCGGACCGTCGGCGGCCGAGGGCTGGCGCGAGCTGCGCTCGGTCCGGCCGCGCACGATTCCGATGAACTCCTCGACGTCCTGCGAGTCGTTGCCCTCGAGCCAGGCGATGCCGATCGTGGTCCCCGGAAGTTCGGGCACCGGCCGGTGCACGGCGTCCCGGCGGGCATGCAGCCGGGCCAGGGACATCGGGAGCACGACGACCCCGGCCCCCGACGCCGCCACCTCGACGGCTCCGGCGGGGCCTCCGCACTCCGCGACGTCGAGCCGGTTCTCCGCCTCGAGTTCGGCCAGCGGCACCTCGTCATAGAGCGAGATTTCATGCTCCTTGGAGGACACCACGACGGCTTGTTCCTCATAGAGCGGGATGACGAAAAGATTCTCCCGGTCCACGGGAAGCCGGACGAAGAGGACGTCGACGGCGGCGGAGTGCAGGGCGGCCACGGCGTCGTCGCCGTACTGCTGAAGCTCCAGCGGCACCTCCGGGTGCCGCTCCCGCCACCGCCCGACCCATTTGCCGGGGGTGACGCCGGCGACGAAGCCCACGGAAAGCGTTCGGGGCTTGAACTCTGGCACAACTTCACCCTAGCCCACGGGCGGCCGGGGCAGCGCCGGGGACCGTTACGCTTGGATCATGACCCCCGCAAAAACCCCGCAGACCATGAAACCGGCCACCGCGGCCAAGAAACTTGGCATTTTCCTGCCCGCCGCACCCTCGGAATTCCAGGAGCGGGAACTGACGCGGGGGGAGTTCAACGAACTGCAGCAGAGCCCGCCGGAGTGGCTCGCCGAGCTGCGCCGCAACGGTCCGCACCCCCGTCCCGTGGTGGCCCAGAAGCTGGGGGTCTCCGTCAGCGGGCTGGCCCGTGGCGGCGTTACCGAGGCGCTGACGACCGCGCAGATCACGGCCCTGCTGCAGGATCCCCCGGCCTGGCTCGTCGCCGAACGCGCCACCCAGGCCGCGGTGCGGGCGGAGGCCGCCCGGGTCAAGGAGCGCGATGCCCAGCGTGCGCAGGAGGCCGGCTCCGAGCAGGGCAGGAAGTAACCGCGAAGTTGCGCCGGGCCCCCGGATGAACCGGGTTTAAGGGCATTTCCCTCCACTGCGTAGCATATTCAGGGCTCCTCCACGGCCGGAGCCTCCGATTGACTTAATAGAACACGTATTCGAATATTGAGTCGTGACTCCACCAGCTGCAGGCGCCCTCGAGGAGGACGGGCCGTTCCCCTCCGGCTCCGGCGCGCCCGGGCCGCGGCTGCTGAAGACCGCCTCCCCGGTGGACCTGCAGCAGCGCATCAACCAGATGCAGGCCAGTCGGCTGGATTCGAGGCGGCTTCCCACGGTTCCGGCACTGGCCCGGATCCTGCCCGGCGGTGGCCTGCAGTCCGGGGGCTCGTACTCGGTGCGGAACTCCGCCGCCCTGGCCATGGCGTTGCTGGCCGGTCCTTCCGCCCAGGGGGCCTGGTGCGGGGTGGTTGGACTGCCCGAATTCAGTGTGGAGTCCGCCCGTGAATTCGGGATCAACCTCGACCGGCTGATCCTGGTGCCCGCACCGGGAGCCCAGTGGCTCACGGTGACGGCGGCCCTGATCGATGTGGTCTCGGTGGTCCTCACCCGCGCCCCCGAGCACCTCACCCCAACCGATACGGCCCGGCTCAAGGCGAGGCTCCGGCAGCGCGGGGCCGCGATGGTCACCCTGGGGAGCTGGCAGCAGAGCGACTCGACCCTGGGCGTGGCCGAGAGTGTGTGGGAGGGCCTCGGCTCCGGAAGGGGCCACCTGCGTGCCCGCCGGATGAAAATCACCGCCACGCACCCCTCGGGCCGGCCCCGGCATGCCTACCTTTGGCTTGCCGACCTGCAGCACGGGCTGCAGGATCCGGCCGGCAGGTACCTCAACGACGGTGCCCCGGGCTCCGCCGACGGCGGGGATCCCCTGTTCTGGCCCACCCTGATGAACTCCTGATGGACAGCCCGCCCGCCGGAGACGGCTCCACCGCCACCCGGACCCTTTTGCTGTGGTGCCCGGACTGGCCGATCACGGCCGCCCTGCGTGAACATTCCCTCGAGGCCGACGCGGCCCTCGCCCTGGTGGCGAAGGGGGAGGTCTTCGCCTGTTCCCCCGCCGCCCGCCAGGAGGGGGTGCGCCGGGGGCTGCGGGTCCGGGAGGCCCAGGCGCGGTGTCCGCACCTCATCTGCCTGCCCTACGACCCGGATTTGGACCAGCGCAGCTTCGAACCGGTCACCGCCGCCGTGGAGACGATTATGCCCGGCGTCCAGGTCCTCCGGCCGGGACTGTGCGCGGTCCGGGCCAAGGGTCCCTCCCGCTACTACGGCAGCGAGGAAAAGACGGCCTCCGTCGTCTTCACGGCCCTTGCCGCCATCGGCCTGACGGACGTGCGGATCGGAATCGCCGACGGTCCGTTCGCCGCCGAGCAGGCGGCCCGGGTCGCCGAGGAAACCGACGACGCCGACGGGCCGCTGTGCATCATCCCGCCCGGACGCTCCGCCTGGTTCCTCAGCACGTTTCCCCTCGAGGTCCTGGATCAGCCGAAGCTCGCGGTACTGCTGCGCCGCCTGGGGATCCGCTCGCTCGGGGACTTCGCCGCGCTCGGGGCAGCCGATGTCCGCAACCGGTTCGGCGAAGAGGGCGCACTGGCGCACCGGTTGGCCAGCGGAACCGACTCCGCGGGCGTGGTGGCGCGCAGGCCTCCGCCGCAGCTTGAGACCACCGTCGACTTCGAGCCGCCGCTGGCCCGCATCGACCAGCTCGCCTTCGCCTTCCGGATGTCCGCCGAGGCCTTCATCGACCGGATCCGGGGCGCCGGGCTCGTCTGCACGGCACTGCGGGTGGTGTTGACTTCCGACTCCGGCGAGGTGTCGGAGCGGACCTGGCAGCATCCCCGGTGGTTCGACGCCGACGACGTCGTCGACCGGGTGCGGTGGCAGCTGCAGGGGGGAAGGAACGCCGACAGCGGGCTGAGCTCGGGCATCACCCGCGTGCAGGTCGGGCCGGTGACCGTCGAGGACCTGGGCGACCATGCCGACGGGCTATGGGGCACGGGCCCCGACGAGAGCGTCCACCACGGCCTGGCCCGGATCCAGAGCATGCTCGGCCACGGCGCCGTCCTCACCGCGATCCTTGCCGGCGGGCGCCTCCTGGCGGACCGCCGCGTCTACATCCCCTGGGGTGACGCGCCCCCCGGGGCGCTCCCCCGGGACTCCAAGCTGCCCTGGCCTGGGAAGCTGCCCGGGCCCGTCCCGGCCACGGTCTTCGCCGAACCGGTTCCGGGCATCGTCGTCGATGCCGCAGGGAACGGCGTCGACGTCGACGGCCGTGGGGTGCTCAGCGCCGATCCTGCGTTTTTCTCGGCCGGCCGCCATACGGGACCGCGCTGGCCGGTGCAGTCCTGGGCCGGGCCCTGGCCCATCACCGAACGCTGGTGGGACCCGGCAGGGCGGGTCCTGAACCGGTTCCAGCTGGTTGACCCGTCGGGGTCTGCCTGGTTGTTCCTCCTCGAGGACCACCAATGGTGGGCCGAAGCCACCTACGACTGATCCCCCACCACCACAAGGAGCCAATCATGGGATGGAGCAACCCGCCCGTACCCTGGTCGGACTTCGAGAGGAATCTTTCGGATTCGACCCGCCCGGGGCTGCCTCCTCCGGGCGCCGACGGCGGAGACAGCCCGGCCTGGTCCCGCAAACGCCAGCCCTACACCCATCCGTCCGGCCCCGAACCGGAAGCCGGGCCCTCCATCCCCTATGCCGAACTCCACGTGCACTCGAATTTCAGCTTCCTCGATGGGGCCTCCAGCCCCGAGCACCTCATCGAGGAGGCCCGGCGGCTGGGGCTGCAGGGACTGGCCCTGACCGACCATGACGGACTGTACGGAGCGGTCCGCTTCGCCGAGGCGGCCGAGAAGCACCCGGGGCTCTCCACCATCTACGGTGCCGAGCTCTCCCTCGGGCTGTCGAAACCCCAGAACGGGGAGGCGGACCCCGAGGGCACCCACCTTTTGGTCCTGGCCCGGGGCTCGGCCGGCTACCACCGCCTGGCCGGGGCCATCACCGCGGCGCAGCTTTCCGCCGGCGCCGAAAAAGGAAGGCCCCGGTACGACCTCGGGGAGCTCGCCGGGCGGGCCGAGGGCTCCTTCTTCGTCCTCACCGGGTGCCGCAAGGGCGCCGTCCGGCAGGCCCTTGCCTCCGGGGGCATCCCGGCGGCCGAAGCAGAACTCCGGCGGTTGGTGGAGAATTTCGGCGGGGACAATGTGGCCGTCGAACTTTTCGACCACGGCAACCCCACCGACACGGCAACCAATGACGCCCTCGCCGCCCTGGCCGCCCGGATGGACCTGCCGCTGGTCGCCACCAACAATGTCCACTATGCCGACCCGGGCCGCCACCGGACCGCCACGGCGCTGGCGGCGGTGCGGGCGCGCCGGAGCCTTGACCAGATGGACGGCTGGCTCCCCGCGGCGGGCACCGCGCACCTGCGCAGCGGCGCCGAAATGGCCGCCAGGTTCCGGGCATACCCCGGCGCGGTGGAGCGGACGGTGGACCTGGCGGCGGACCTGGCGTTCCGGCTGCGCAGCGTTCGGCCCGGCCTGCCGAACCTCGACCTGCCGGAGGGCCATACGCAGATGAGCTATCTGCGGCGCCTTGTGTGGGAGGGGGCGGACCGGCTTTATCCCGGCCGGGAGGAGGTCCGGGACCGGATCCAGCGGGAGCTCGATGTCATCGAGAGCAAGAACTTCCCGGGCTACTTCCTCATCGTCCACGACCTCGTGCGGTTCGCGCGCAGCCAGGGCATCCTGTGCCAGGGGCGGGGATCAGCGGCCAACTCGGCCGTGTGCTACCTGCTGGAGATCACGGCCGTGGATTCGATCAAGTACCAACTGCCCTTCGAACGCTTCCTCTCGAGCATGCGCGACGAGGAGCCCGACATCGACGTCGACTTCGATTCGGACCGGCGCGAGGAGGTCATCCAGTACGTCTACCGGAAATACGGGCGGTTCAACGCCGCCCAGGTGGCCAATGTCATCACCTACCGTCCCAAATTCGCGGTGCGCGACATGGCCAAGGCGCTCGGGCACAGCCCCGGGCAGCAGGATGCCTGGTCCAAGCAGGTGGAGCGCTGGGGAAGCCTCGTCTCCAGCACCGACCATGACATCCCCGAGCCGGTGGTGGAGCTCGCCCGGAGCATCCTCACGTTTCCGCGGCACCTGGGGATCCATTCGGGCGGAATGGTGCTCACCGACCGGCCCGTGGGCGAAGTATGCCCGATCGAGCATGGGCGGATGGAGGGCCGGACGGTCCTGCAGTGGGACAAGGACGACTGCGCGTGGATGGGCCTGGTGAAATTCGACCTGCTGGGCCTCGGAATCCTCGCCGCCATCCAGTACAACTTCGACCTGGTGGAGGAGCACTTCGGGGAGAAGTGGGAGCTGGCCACCATCCCCAAGGAGGAGCAGGGCGTCTACGACATGCTGTGCTTCGCCGACTCGGTGGGAGTTTTCCAGGTGGAGAGCAGGGCGCAGATGGGGATGCTTCCCCGGCTGCAGCCCCGCCAGTTCTACGACCTGGTCATCGAGGTGGCGCTGGTGCGGCCCGGCCCGATCCAGGGCGGGGCGGTCCACCCCTATATCAAACGCAAGATGGGAGAGGAGGAGGTCCGCTACCTCCATCCCGACCTCGAACCGGTCCTCGAGCGGACCCTCGGCGTTCCACTGTTCCAGGAACAGCTGATGCAGATGGCCATGGTGGTCGGGGGCTGCTCCGGGGCCGACGCCGACCTCCTGCGCCGCGCTATGGGCTCCAAACGCGGCGAGGAACGGATCGACTCGCTGAAGGCCAAGCTGTACGAGGGCATGGCCGCGAGGGGGATTCCCGCCGACACGGCCGACGCCATCTACAACAAGATCCAGGCGTTCGCGAACTTCGGCTTCGCGGAGAGCCACTCCATCAGCTTCGCCCTGCTCGTCTACGTCAGCGCCTGGCTGCGGCTCCACTACCCCGGGGCCTTCCTTGCCTCGCTGCTGCGGGCCCAGCCCATGGGCTTCTACTCGCCCCAGACCCTCGTGGCCGATGCCCGCCGCCACGGTGTCGAGGTGCTGCGCCCGGACATCCTCTCCTCCGGGGTCCACGCCGGCCTCGAGCCCCTGCCGGGATTCACCCCCGGTCCGGAGCGCCGGGGCCGCACCACCGGAAGGGAATGCTGCGTCGAGGACCAGCAGCCGCCGGTTGAACCGTTCGACCGCAGCATCCCGTTCGATTCGACCCTGCACCGGCGGGACGGCAATTACGCCGTGCGGCTGGGGCTGGACAGCGTCCAGTCGATCGGCGCCAAGGTCGCCGCGAGGATCGTGGACGAGCGCACCCGCAACGGGCCCTTCGAGGATATGGGCGATCTCGTCCGGCGCACCGAACTCAACGCAGCACAGCTCGAGCTGCTCGCCGCCGCCGGGGCGTTCAACTCGATGGGCCTGACCCGGCGGGAGGCGCTGTGGAACGCCGGCCCGGCCGCCGCCGAGCGGGAGGGACAGATCAAGGGAACGGCCGTCTACATCCAGCCCCCCTTGCTGCCCGAACTGTCGGGGATCGACACCGTCGGCTCCGACCTGTGGGCCACCGGGATCACCCCCGACGACCATCCCGTACGGCATGTGCGGGCAAGGCTGCAACGCCGGGGCGCCCTCAGCGCCGCCGAACTGCAGACGGCCGAACCGGGGCGGCGGGTTGAGACGGGGGGCGTGGTGACCCACCGGCAGCGCCCGGCAACCGCCAGCGGCATCACCTTCATGAACCTTGAGGACGAAACCGGCCTGGTCAATGTGATCTGCTCGGTGGGCGTCTGGCAGCGCTACCGCCGGGTGGCCCGGGAAGCGAGCAGCGTTATTGTGCGCGGGGTGCTTGAACGCTCGGCCGAAGGGGTCGTGAACCTGGTGGCGGACCGCATCGAGGCGCTCCAGCTCAAGGCCACCACCCGGTCCCGGGACTTCCGCTGACCCGGGACCGGCTCCACCGCGGGTCCCGGTTAACGAAAGAACACCCCGGCCGCGGCCGGGGTGTTCCTCTTTCCTGTGCGCGAGGGGGGATTTGAACCCCCACACCCTTTCGGATACTGGCACCTGAAGCCAGCGCGTCTGCCGTTCCGCCACTCGCGCGAATAAGTTTCCAAGCTTGCCGAGGCGTTCCGGCTTCACTTGTGAACAGCAGAAATAAGCATAACGGAGCATCTGGGCAAATACCTAAACGGGCGGCGGCGGGGACCCGCCGCCCCATCGGCGGCCGCCCCGGATCCGGCCGGCCCTCCGGCTGGCCCTCCGGCGGCGCGGGCGCGGCTGGCCGGGCCCTCAATAAGGCTATTAGCAGGCCATCCCAGTAGTATCGAAGGGAACGTCCACGCGTGGATACAGTCCTGGGCACTTTCGCGCGGGGCGTTTGGACACCGGCGGGTTCACAAGCACAGCACCGGACAAGACATCGGACAGCGAGCGGTTAGGAGGTGGCACATGGGCATTCTCGACAATGTTGAACGCGGCTTGGAAAAGCTGGTCCGGGGCGCCTTCAGCACCGGATCCCGCTCCCGGGTCCAGCCCGTGGAGATCGCCAGCTCCCTGCGGCGGGAACTGGACCACAAGTCGCTGGTCCTGGCCGAGGGACGCACCCTCGCCCCCAACGTCTTCACTGCCCGGCTCTCGGATCCGGACTTTGAACAGGCCCAGCAGTGGGGCTCCGCCCTCGCCGAGGAGTTGTGCGACGTCGTCATCCGGCACGTCAACAGCCAGCAATACACCCTCCAGGGCCCGGTGCGCGTCTCCTTTGCCAACGATCCGGCGCTGAAGCCCGGCGTCTTCGAGGTCGATTCGAGCATCGAAAAGCAACCGGGCACCCGGTCACCCTCCGCGCCGGCCGCCCCTGCGCGCCAGCCGGTGCAGTACCAGCCCATCCTCGAACTGGAGGGCCAGCGCTATTCACTGAACGCCGGCTCGATCATCCTGGGCAGGTCCTCCGAGGCCGACATCCTCGTCGAGGACACCGGCGTCTCCCGGCGCCACCTTGAGATCCGCACCGACGGCGCGCGGGCCGTCGCCGTCGAACTCGGCTCCACCAATGGAAGCTTCGTCAACGGCCAGCGGGTCCAAAGCCAGACCGAGCTCACCGACGGGTCGGTGATCACCATGGGACGCACGCGGATGACTTTCCGCCTGATCCCCGTCCAGAACGGTGGACATCGCATATGAGCGAACTGACCGTGACGCTGCTGCGCTACGGATTCCTGCTTCTGGTGTGGATCCTGGTGATCAGTACCGTGAGCGCCCTGCGCCGCGACCTGGTGGTGGGCCAGCGCCACAAGACCGGCACGCCCTCGCCGAGGCAGGCCCGCAAGCACCCCGAGCTCGTGGAGGAGCCCGCGCCGTCCCGGCCCCAGGCCCGCCGGCTTGTGGTGACCGAAGGGCCCCTGGCGGGCACCACGCTCGACCTCGCCTCGAGCCCGATCCTGCTGGGCCGGGCCCAGGAGGCCACGCTCGTGCTGGAGGACGACTACGCCTCGGGCCGGCACGCGAGGCTTTTCCCGCAGGGAAGCCGCTGGTTCATCGAGGACCTTGGCTCGACCAATGGAACCTACCTTGCGGGCACGCAGTTGACCCGCGCCCTCCCCGTCGACCCCGGCGTGCCCATCCGGATCGGTAAGACGGTTATCGAATTGAGGCCATAACCATGGCCTACTTCCTGCGGTTCGCCGCGCGCTCCGACGTGGGCATGGTGCGGGCCAAGAATGACGATTCGGCCTACGTGGGCCGCTACCTCGCCGTGGTGGCCGATGGTATGGGCGGCCATGCCGGCGGAAACATCGCCTCGGCCTCCACGGTCCTCGACCTGGTCCACCTCGACCGCAGCCACCACCGGGGGGACGCCGGAACCGAACTGGCAGACGAGATCCAGACGGCCAATTCCCTGCTCTCGGAACTGGTGAGCACCAACCCGCAGCTCGCGGGCATGGGCACCACGGTCACCGCCCTGCTGCTCAACGGCGACCACCTCGAACTGGCGCATATCGGCGACTCCCGGGCATACCGCCTCAAGGACGGCATCTTCGAGCAGATCACCACCGACCACACCTTCGTGCAGCGCCTGATCGATGAAGGCCGGCTCCGGCCCGAGGAAGCCGATGTGCACCCCCATAAGAATGTGCTGATGCGGGTGCTGGGCGATGTCGATGCCAGCCCTGAACTTGACCTGCAGACCCTGGAGGTCGGGCCGGACGAGCGGTGGCTGCTCTGCTCCGATGGGCTCACCGCCGTCCTGAGCGACCGCATGGTGGAGCAGATCGTCCGGGAAACCCCCGATCTCGACGAGTGCGTCAACGCCCTGGTGGAACTCACCCTGGCCGGCGGCTCTCCGGATAACGTCACCGTCGCCGTCGTCGAGGTCACGGAGAGCAGCGGCGACGAACCGGAACCGGCACTGCGCCCTGTTCTCCCGTCCGCCCGTGAGGCGGCCGGTGAACGCGAGCTTGCGGCGGAGCCGGCCGCACCCGCCGCTCCCGCCACCGAGGGGGCCCCCGAGCCCGCGGTGCGTGCGGACCTGATCCGCCAGGACCTGCTCAGCCGGCCGCATGTCCTGGTGGGCGCCGCTGCGCTTGCCACGGAGACCGGCCAGATTCCGATCGTGACCCAGCGCTCGACCGAGCGGCGGGCCGCCCTCATGCTCACCCACAAGGCGCAGGCGCCCGAAAGCACCCCCGATGAGGCACCGCCGCGCCGGGTCCGACGCTGGCTCGGCCCGGCCTTCGTCGCGCTGGGGGTGCTGATCCTGCTCGCCGTGCTCGGGTTCGGTTACACCTGGACGCAGACGCGGTTCTATGTGGCGGCCGACGGAGACCGGGTGGCCGTCTACAACGGCGTCCCCCAGACCCTGGGCCCCATCCAGCTCAGCCACGTCTACGAGCGCACCACAATCCCCGTCTCGAACCTTCCCGAATTCCGGCGCTCCCAGCTGGAGAGCGGCCTGCCCGCAAGCGACCTTCGGGAAGCCGAACGCATCATCGATGACCTGCGCGGCGAACTCCGTGCCGTGGGCTGCGCGCCAGCCCCCCAGGGCAGTGCGAGCCCGGAACCGGAGCCGACGGCCAGGCCCTCGGCCTCCCCGGCACCGTCGCCGACGGCGTCCCCATCGGCGGGCGCGACGGCGTCCCCCGGCTCCCAGCCGGCACCGACGGGTACCGCGTCCCCGGGAGCAGGCGCCGTCGACGCCCAGTGTGGAGGCAACCTCGAATGAGTGATGTTCTGACAGTTCCCCGGTCGCGGCGCAATGTCGAGGCGGCCCTGCTGCTGCTTGCCTTCACGGTTGCCGTCGGCGCGAACTTCGTGGCCGGCCTCGAGCGCGAGGAGCCCTTCAACGACTACTTCTGGAAGCAGGCGTCCACCCTGGTGGGCATGGGCATCCTCGTCCATCTCATCCTCCGCGTCCGCGCCAAATATGCCGATCCAGTGATACTCCCGATCGTCGTCGCGCTCAACGGAATCGGCCTGGCCATGATCCACCGGCTGGACCTGCCCCGGGAGGCCAATCCGGACTTCACCCCGGTGGCACCGCAGCAGCTGACCTGGACCGCGGTGGCCATCATCGCGGCGTCGGTCCTGCTGATCTTCCTCCGCGACCACCGCCTCCTCCGCCGGTTCACCTACATCTCGCTGATCGTCAGCGCGATCCTGCTGCTGTTGCCGCTGACACCACTCGGCCTGGAGATCAACGGCGCCCGCATCTGGATCTCCGTGGGCTTCGGCACCTTCCAGCCGGGCGAGGTCGCCAAGATCACCCTTGCCATCTTCTTCGCGGGCTACCTCTCCACGAACCGGGACCTGATCCTGCTGGCCGGCAAGAAGATCGGCCCCCTCCAGCTTCCGCGGTTCAAGGACCTCGCCCCGATGATCGCCGCCTGGCTGGTCAGCATCGGCGTGCTGATCCTGCAGCGCGACCTCGGCTCCTCCATCCTCTTCTTCGGCCTGTTTATGGCCATGATCTACGTGGCGACCAGCCGGGTCAGCTGGGTGCTGATCGGGCTCGCGATGATCGGGGCCGGCGCCTTCATCGCCCTTGAACTGTTCAGCCACGTAGCCCTTCGCTTCGACAGTTGGATCAACGCCTTCGATCCCGAGGTCTACAACCGGGCGCCGGGTGGAAGCCAGCAGGTGGTCCAGGGGCTCTTCGGGCTCGCCAACGGCGGGCTGGCCGGGACCGGCTTCGGCCAGGGGCGCCCCGACCTCGTCACCTATGCCAACAGCGACATGATCATTGCGGCGCTCGGCGAGGAACTCGGCATGATCGGCGTCTTCGCCATCATCCTGCTGTACGTCCTGCTCGTCTCCCGCGGGTTCCGCGCGGCGCTCGGCACCAAAGACGGGTTCGGGAAGCTGCTGGCCTGCGGCCTGTCCTTCACCATCGCCCTCCAGTGCTTCGTGGTCATCGGCGGCATCACCCGGCTCATCCCGCTGACCGGGCTCACCACCCCGTTCATGTCCGCGGGAGGCTCGTCCCTGCTGGCGAACTGGATCATCGTTGCCCTGCTGCTGCTGATCTCGGAGACCGCACGCCGGCCGGTGCCGACGGCCGCCCCGCGGGACTCCGCAACGCTTCCCGTGGCAACAGGCAGGGGGGCGCTTCCGCGGCGCCCCAAGGAGGGATCACGTTGAACCAGGCAATCCGCAGCGCATGGGTGGTGGCGATCGGGATGTTTGCCCTCATCCTCGGCTCGCTGACCTACGTCCAGTTCTTCGAGGCCGAGGAACTCAACACCAATGACTGGAACAACCGGCAGCTCTACCAGGACTTCGGCCGGCCCCGCGGGGCGATCCTCGTGGACGGCAAAGCCGTGGCCGAGTCGGTGCCCTCCAACGACCAGTTCAACTATCAGCGGGTGTACAAAGAGCCGAACCTCTACGCCCACCTGACGGGGTTCTATTCGCTGGTCAACGGATCAACGCAGCTCGAGAGCGCCGCGGCCGACCTGCTTTCGGGCACCAGCGACGAGCTGTTCTACGACCGGATCGTCGGGCTTCTCTCGGGTGCAAGCAGCCAGGGTGCCTCGGTCGAGCTCACCATCGACCCGCAGATCCAGCAGCTCGCCTGGGACCTGATCCCGGAAGGCCAGCGCGGCTCCATCGTGGTCACAGAACCCAAGACCGGAAACATCCTCGCCATGGTGTCCAAGCCCTCCTACGATCCGAACCTGCTCGCCGTGCACGACACCGGGATAGCCACGGCGAACGTGGAGCAGCTCTCCGCGGTGCCGGGCCTGTCGATCTACCGCAACCCGGCCACCGAGTCCCTCCTTGCACCGGGCTCGGTCTTCAAGCTGGTCGATGCCGCCGCGGCGCTGGAGTCCGGCAAGTACGACGCCGAGTCCCAGATTCCGAATCCGCCGGTGCTCCCCCTGCCGGGCACCACCGTCGGCCTGCCGAACTATGTCAATGGAACCTGCGCCACCCGTCCCACCGCGGACCTCGAATTCGCCCTGGAGCAGTCCTGCAACACACCGTTCGCCCAGATCGCCTGGGACCTCGGCGAGGATGCCATCCAGGAGCAGGCCCGGCGGTTCGGCTTCGGGGAGAAGCACAAGATCCCCGTGGCCGTCGAGGCCAGCCAGTTCCCCAGCGACCTCAACGAGCCTGAGCTCGCCCAGTCGGCCATCGGCCAGTTCGACGTCAAGGTCACCCCGCTCCAGATCGCCATGGTCGCCTCGGCCATCGCCAACGACGGCGTCCTGATGAAGCCAAACCTGATCAAGGCGGTCCGGGCCGCGGACCTTGAATTGATCAACTCCCCCTCCCCGGAGGTCCTGCAGGAGTCGGTCAGTGCCGGAACGGCCGACCAGTTGGAGGAGTGGATGGTGAATGTCGTAGACAACGGGACCGGGCGCGGCGCCCAGGTTCCGGGCGTCGAGGTGGCCGGCAAGACCGGCACCGCCGAAGTCGAGGGCCGCGGCGACAACGCCTGGTTCACGGGCTTCGCCCCGGCCGACGACCCCAGGGTGGCTGTCACGGTCGTCATGGAGGACGTCGACCTGAGCACGGGGTCACAGCTCACAAGTCCAAGTGCCAAGAGAATCATTGAGGCGGTGTTGAACCAGTGAGGCCTACGTCGGGTATCACCCTGGGCGGCCGATTCCAGCTGACCGAGCGCATTGCCATCGGTGGAATGGGCGAAGTATGGAAGGCCCGCGACAAGGTACTGGGCCGGGTCGTCGCCATAAAGATCCTCAAGGAGGAATATTCGGGTGATCCGGCTTTCCTGAACCGTTTCCGTGCCGAGGCGCGCCACACGGCCCTGCTGAACCACGAGGGGATTGCCAACGTCTTCGATTACGGGGAGGAGGGCGGCTCCGCCTACCTCGTCATGGAGCTTGTGCCCGGCCAGCCGCTCTCGGCCGTCATCGAACGCGAGGGTGTGCTCTCCCCGGACCGGACCCTGTCGATCGTGGGCCAGACCGCCACCGCCCTCGCCGTTGCCCACCGGCAGGGACTCGTGCACCGCGACGTCAAGCCGGGCAACATCCTTGTCCTGCCCGACGGGCGCGTGAAAATCACGGACTTCGGAATCGCCAGGCTCGCGGACCAGGTGCCGCTGACCGCTACGGGCCAGGTGATGGGAACCGCCCAGTACCTGGCGCCCGAGCAGGCCACCGGCCAGCAGGCGACCGGCTCCAGCGACATATATGCCTTGGGTGTTATTGGTTATGAGCTGCTCGCCGGCCGGCGTCCGTTCTCCGGCGAATCGCAGATCGCCATCGCGCTGGCCCAGGTCAACGACGCCCCGCCGCCGCTGCCCGAACACATTCCGCACCCGGTGCGGGCGCTCATCGCCTCGATGCTCGCAAAGGATCCGGCGGACCGGCCCGCCGACGCCGAGGCGCTCTCCCGGGCGGTGGACGCCATCCGGGCCGGCTCGATCCGCGCCGCCGAGGCCGCCGTCCCGGGCATGCTCCTGTTCGGAGGAGACGCCGAGGCGACCGCCGCCGTGCCCCGGCAGGACACCGCCGCGACCCGCGCCGTACCCGCCCCGTCCACCTCGGCCCTGCCGACGGTCGCCGCGGCGGCCGCGGTTCCGGCGGCCGCCGGGGCCGGGGCCCTTGCCGCCTCCCGGGACTGGACCGAGGAGAAGACGGAGCCCGACGTTCCGGAGGAACGGGAGGAGCGCCGGCGCAACCCATGGCTGCTCCCGGTGATTGTCCTTGTGCTCATAGCCCTCCTGGCGCTGGCCTCGGTCCTTATCTGGCCTCTCCTGGCCGGTGAGCGGGGTGACCCCGCCCCTGCGACCACGACGAGCTCGTCCCCCCGGTCGACGTCGCCGAGCCCCCGGCCCACGCAGACGACGCCCTCACCGACGCCGGAACCGACGACGGCCGAGCCTGCGCCGATCGTCATCGACCCGAATGCCTACCTCCTCCGGAATGTCGATGAAGTCACCAAGGAGCTGACCGATCTGGGCCTGGCGGTGGACCGCGTCGGCGAAAACTCGGAGAGCCCTGCGGGCACGGTGATCGGCCTCAACCCGGTCGGCACTGTGGCACCGCGTTCGACCATCCAGGTGACCTTCTCCGAAGGCCCACGCCAGGTGGAGGTTCCCGGCGGCCTGATCGGCGAGCCGGAGGCAACCGTGAGCCAGCGCCTCGTCGAGGCGGGCCTGACTCCGGTGAACGCCGGATCCGAGGAATCGGACGAGGACCCGGGGACGGTGCTGCGGGTCGATCCTGCCGAAGGCACAGACCTCACCGAGGGTGCCCAGGTGCGGTACATCGTCTCGTCGGGGCCCCGGGAGACGCCGCCCGCCGAGGAGACGACCGACCCGCCCTCACCGAATCCCGGCGCGTCCAGTTCGGGATCGTGAGCACCAGTGGAAGGAGTTCCCATGACGGCTGAGCGCGTCCTCAACGGCCGTTACGAGGTCCTGAACCTGATCGGCCGAGGCGGTATGGCCGACGTCCATCTCGGCCGGGACATCCGGCTGGGGCGGTCGGTCGCGATCAAGGTCCTGCGCCGGGATCTCGCCCGCGACCCCCTGTTCCAGTCGCGGTTCCGCAGGGAAGCGCAGGCGGTGGCGGGGCTGAACAACCCCAATATCGTTGCGGTCTACGATACGGGCGAGGAGGAGATTCCCGACCGGCCAGACCACGAGGTGCGCGTGCCGTTCATCGTGATGGAGTACGTCGAGGGGCGGACCCTGCGGGACCTGGTGAAGTCCGGGGAGCTGACCGAACAGGATTCCCTGCGGTACATGGCCGGAGTGCTTTCGGCGCTGGACTACAGCCACCGGGCGGGGATCGTCCACCGGGACATCAAGCCGGCCAATGTCATGGTGACGCGCGAGGGACGCGTGAAGGTGATGGATTTCGGCATCGCCCGGGCGATCGCCGACTCGGCCGCGACCATGACGCAGACCCAGGCCGTCGTCGGAACCGCCCAGTACCTTTCGCCCGAGCAGGCCCGGGGCGAGACCGTCGATGCCCGCAGCGATCTGTACTCCGCCGGGTGCCTGCTGTACGAACTGCTCACGGGAAGGCCTCCCTTCGTGGGCGACAGCCCGGTCTCGGTGGCCTACCAGCACGTGCGGGAGGACCCCAAGCCGGCCAGCACCTTCAATCCGCAGATCGGCCGCGCCCTGGATTGCGTCCTGGCCAAGGCGTTGGCGAAGGACCGCGACGATCGGTTCCAGGACGCGTTGTCCTTCGCGGCGGCCCTCGAGGATGCCCGCCGCGGCATCGTTCCCAGCGAGACCGGTTCGCTTCCCACCCAGGCCCTGTCGGCCGTCGAGCCGGCCACGCGCATGGTGCACACCGCCGCTGCGGGGTCTTCGATGCCCGACGAGGACGCATCGCCGTCCACCCGCACGATGGAACGGGTACCTTCCGCGGGGGCGTCGCCCCTTGCCTCGCTGACGCCCCAGGAGGAGGATCTGCTCCCGTCCCGGCGGGAGGACAAGGACGACGGCGCGGAGGCTCACCGGAACTCGAGCCGGCGGGCCTGGCTCGTTGTTTCGGTCCTGGCCGCTGTGCTCCTTGTCCTCGCGGCAGGTTTCTCATTCATCTACTCGACGGGCATGTCCGAGCCCGAGCCTCCGCCGCGGATCGAAGTTCCCGACGTGGCCGGTGACACCGAAGCGGACGGCGTCGCCACCCTGTATGGGGCCGACCTTGTCCCGATCGTCGAGGAACGTTTCCACGCCACCGTGGAACCCGGACGGATCATCGACTCCGATCCTGCGGCCGGTGCCCGGCTGGATGCCAACTCGCGGGTCACCATCTCGGTCTCCAAGGGCCCGGCGAACATTTCGGTGCCGGAAAACCTCTCCGGACTGACCGAATCCTCCGCCCGCGACGCACTCGTGGCCGTGGGCCTCAAGGGCGGGGAGATCACCGAAGTTCCAAGTGCCGACTTCCCGCAGGGGCGGGTGATCTCCTCGGACCCACGGCCGGGCCAGTCGATCCCTGCCGGCAGCGCGGTGAACCTTGTGCTGTCCAATGGACGGGTCACGGTTCCGGAACTCACGGGCCTGAGCCAGGCGGAGGCGGCGGCGGCGCTGGCCGGTCCCACGGTGAAGCTGCCGTTCCGGGTGGAGCTCGTCGACAGTGCGGACACCGAGCCCGGACGCGTCCTTGAACAGAGCGCACCGGCGGCTTCGGAGGTGGATCAGGGCACCGAGATCGTCCTGACCGTCTCGCGCACGCCCGAGCCGCCGCAGGATCCCACCCCGGAACCGGACGACTCGGAATCCACCGAATCCGATCCTCCAGGCGGGGGTAAACCCACGGACAAGCCGGGCAAGCCCGAGGATTCCTGATCCAGCGACCTCCTGACACGGAGGCCGGGCCGGCCGCCGGCGGACCGGTGGCAGGTCAGCGGGAGATCAGCGGGCTCAGGACCGCGGCTTTGGCCGCGGCGCCCTCGAGCCCCAGGGATTCAAGCCAGTTGCCGAGCATCTGGTAGCCGCCCTCGGTCAGGACGGACTCCGGATGGAACTGCACCCCGCACAGCGGGGCGGTCCGGTGCTCCAGGCCCATAATGATCCCGCTGGCGGTGCGCGCCGTCACCTCAAGTTCCGCTGGGAGGTCGTCGCTGACAGCGGCCAGCGAGTGGTAACGGGTGGCACTCACCGGGGACGGGAGGCCCTTGAAGACACTCCGGGAAGTGTGCTCGACCAGCGAGGTCTTGCCGTGCATCAGCTCCGGCGCGTGGGTCACCGTGCCCCCGTAGGCCTCGGCGAGGGCCTGGTGTCCAAGGCAGACTCCGAGCATCGGCTTGGCGTGGGTTCCACACCACCGGATGAGGTCCACGATGACGCCGGCGTCGGCGGGCGTACCGGGGCCGGGGGACACCAGGACGCCGTCACGGCTCTCGGCGAGGGCTGCGGCCTCGGCGAGGGTGACGTCGTCGTTCCGCACGACGGTGGTCTCCGCTCCGAGTTCCTGCAGGTAGCCCACGAGGGTATAGACAAAGCTGTCGTAGTTGTCGACGACGAGGATCCGGATTGAATCAGCCATTCCACAAATGCCAATCGTTGCTGGGTGGTTCCTTTCATTGTCTCACCGCGCCGGGCAGGCCGCAGAACCGGCCAGTCTGGGACGGGAGGGGTCACCCGTGCGGCGTCCCCGCGCCGCCCGCCTGTTTGTTGGTTAGAATCGACAGCAGGAACCGTGCCCGCGCCGGAGCTTGTCGAGTCGGGCGCGGAAACACCGGGCGGCGAAGCCGCGCCATCACGGCCGGCCGTTCCCGTCCGGCCCGTCAAGGAGGATAAGTGCCCGAGTCAAAGCCCCGCAGGAAAACCGCACCGGCCCGGACGGCTGTGACAGCCGAGCCCAAGCCCAACCCGGTCTGGTACAAGCCGGTCATGTTTGGGCTCATGATTCTCGGCCTGCTGTGGATCATCGTGTACTACATCTCTGAAGGAACCCTTCCGGTGCGCTCGTGGGAGGGACTGAACATCGTGGCTGGCTTCGGGATCGCGATCGTCGGGTTCCTCATGACCACCCGCTGGCGCTGACGAGACCCGCTCCCGGAGGCGCGCGTCCAACTCCCTGAGCGACGATCCCCGGACGGGGGCGCTGATCGTCACTAGCGCCCCGCACCGTACCGGCCATGCAACGGCACCGCCTTCGCCCCCCGGGGGTACGGCTTGTCCTTGCATTCCGCATGCCTCCGGGTCCTCCATGGCGCCGCGCCTAAATGCTCTGCGCCCGGGGCCGGAACACCGGGTGTCCTCCCGATGGGAAAGCCGGGGCACCGGCTCTGAACACCGACCGTTCCCTTCGAGCTGAAGGCCGGCGGCCGGGGCCGGAACACCGGGACTTTCCCTCGATTTGAAGGCCGGGCGCGGCA
Organism: Arthrobacter melezitosi; assembly: GCF_054511055.1. Taxonomy (NCBI): domain Bacteria; kingdom Bacillati; phylum Actinomycetota; class Actinomycetes; order Micrococcales; family Micrococcaceae; genus Arthrobacter; species Arthrobacter melezitosi. The sequence continues at coordinate 253,104 of NZ_JBTNDJ010000004.1, read as the reverse complement.
CCACCTACAGCGCACCTGCGCCGGTCCGGATGCCCATCCCTCCTCCGGCCAACGCACCCAAATACGCCGCCCGAGCCCACCGCTCCACAGGAGCCCACCAGGCTCGCCGAACCCACCACGCGCCGCCTGCGGCGCGCGACAGTCGCTGGAGGCCTCCAGACGCTCTGGCCCCTCTCCATGCGCCCCTCATCGCCGTCGTGGCGCTGCGCTCCTCCCGCCGAAGGTGTCGGGGGCCTGCCCTCGGGATTAGGTCCGTCCCGTCCGTCGTCCGGCCTTCCCTGGCGCGGCACACGGTTAGGGGGACACGTCCCGGGGGCGCGCCGCCGACCGGAAGGCTCCGGCCCCTTCCTCCCTGGGTTGCAGCCTTCCTGTGGATAGAGGATGGAAGGTGGGGATAACCTCGGTAGGCCGCTAGAGTGACACCTGTCACATTTGCCTCAATATTCCCTGTACACACGTTGTGCACTAAGTTATCCACAGGTGTGGAGAAGATTGGGGGAAAATTTGCTCCGATCCGCGAAGTCCCGCTCCAGTGTTATCCACATCTGTGGAATTACATGTGTGTAAGTTTTCCCCTGTGTGGAAAAACCCTGTGGATAAAAGAGAGGGATCCGGCGGCCGCAGGGGCCGCCGGATCCCTTCCGGCTCGCTCCAGGGGCTGCGTCCGCTGCCGCCTAGATGGAGATCAGCATCGAGCCGAGGAGGGTCAGTGCGCCGAGGACCGCAGTCACCACTCCTACTCCACTCCACTGGAGGGCGGAGCGCATCCTCCCCCGGGGCACGTACGCCAGCACGGCAGCCACCGCGGCACCGGTCAGGAGGCCACCCAGGTGGGCCTGCCAGGCGATGCCGGGCACAACGAAACCGAGCACCCCGTTGACGGCGATGAGGATGAGGATCTGGCGGACGTCGCCACCCCGCCTCTGCTGGATGACGAAGAGGGCCCCGAAGAGGCCGAAAACGGCGCCGGAGGCTCCGACGACCGGCTGGAACGGATTGCTCAGCAGCAGGACTCCGACGGAGCCGCCAAGAGCGGAGAGCAGGTACAACGCCAGGAAGCGGGCGCGTCCGAGGGCCGGTTCAAGTGACTGACCCAGGATCCACAGCGCGTACATATTGAAGGCGATGTGCAACAGGAAGTTGGGTGAGTGCAGGAAGGCGGCAGTGAACATCCGCCAGGGCTCGGCGTCAATCGTCCCTGCGTAGCCTGAGGTGTACAGCGGGGCGTACTGCAGGGCCGCCGTAAGGCCCGGAACCACCATCTGGAGCAGGAACAACAGGGCACAGATGCCGATGAGGGCGAAGGTGACCACCGGCCGTCCGGAGGTGGCCGCACCGCCGAATGCGGTCCTGGTCTTGGGGATGCTGCGGGCATGTTCGGCCACGCAGTCGACGCACTGGATGCCCACCGCGGCCTGGCGCTGGCACTGGGGGCAGGCCGGTCTGCCGCACCGCTGGCACCGGACATAGCTGATGCGGTCGAGGTGCCGCGGGCAGGCCGGCGCTTCCTGCGACGGCCTGTCCGCGGAGACTCCGTAGGACACGGGAGTCTAGAGCTGCTCTACGGTGATGCTGCTGATGACGACATCCTCAAGGGGCTTGTCGCGCATGTCGGTGCCGATCGCGTTCAGCGTGTCAACGACCTTCCGCGAGGCCTCGTCGGTGACGTCGCCGAAGATGGTGTGCTTGCCCTGGAGCCAGGTGGTGGGCACCGAGGTGATGAAGAACTGCGACCCGTTCGTTCCGCGTCCACCCTGGACCCCGGCGTTGGCCATCGCGAGCTTGTAGGGCTCGTTGAAGTTCAGTTCGGGGTGGATCTCGTCGTCGAACTTGTATCCGGGGCCGCCGATGCCCTGGCCCAGCGGGTCTCCACCCTGGATCATGAAGTCCTTGATGATGCGGTGGAAGATCGTTCCGTCGTACAGCGGCTTGGTCGACTCCTCACCCGTCTGCGGGTGCGTCCAGGTGATCTCGCCGGTGGCGAGGCCGACGAAATTCTTCACCGTCTTCGGCGCGTGGTTGCCGAAGAGGTTGACAACGATGTCGCCGTGGTTGGTGTGGATGGTGGCCTTTGCGGTTGGAATAGCAGTCATACCGCCCATTCTTTCACGGGGGCTCCGCCAATATTCTGGTGGAAGCCCATTCAGCGCACAGTGAAAACCCCGTGAACCGGAGGGATGAATAGCAAGGCCTGCAGATAGCACGTAGGCTGACCATGACGAGTCACGATCTCCTGGAGGTACTTGTGAAGAAGAACCAAAACACCGCGCCCGGATTCGAAGAAGGCGTCCTGGCGGGCATCGCGGCCGCCCGTGGCTGGGCCATTCCCTACGTTGGCGCCGCCCGTGGCTGGGCCACCCCCTATGTTGGCGCCGCCTACGGCTGGACGAAGCCCCGTTGGGACAAGGGAGTGCAGACGGCGTCTCCGATGATTCAGGAGAGCATGCGGAAGGCAGCGACCGGTGTCTCCAGTGGGTTCGCCACGGTGACCCCCATGATCCAGGAACGGCTGGACCGCGTTGGACCCCGGATCACCGAGGTCATCGACACCACCACGCCCCGCGTTCAGGAAACTCTCAGCAAGGCCGGTCCCGCCCTCACCTCGGCCCGGGGCAAGGTCGTTGACGGCTACATCCCCGCCCTTTCCTACAAGCTCGGCGAGGCGGCGGATTCGGCGTCGCGCTCGGTAGCGGAGGCGACGATCCCGCCGTCGGTCACCTCGGCCGTGACCCGCATGACCGGCAACAAGAAAGCCGCTCGCAACGCCCAGAAGGCGCTCGTTGCAGCGGGGATGCAGGCCTCGAAGGAACTGAAGAAGGCTCAGCAGAGCCAGTCCAAGAAGGGCAAGGGATGGCTGATCTTCGGCATTATCGCCGCGGCGGTCACCGCCGGTGTCGCCGCCTGGCGGGCCTCCAAGCCCGTGGAGGACCCGTGGCGGACGCCGGCCCCGGTGACACCGACCCCGTCGACCCCGACCACGCCGGTCACGCCCGCGACGGCAACGACGACGACGGAAACGACGACCACCGACGCGGCTGCGACCTCGGGCCCGGACCTGTCGGCCGCCTCGGAGCAGGCAGAGGCCGTGAACAAGAAGGTCAAGGACGCCCCGGTCGATCTCTCCGACACGGCCAAGCACGCCGCCAAGCCGGGCGACGCAAAGAGCTAGTACCGATCCGGTTCCGCAGGAGCGGGAAGGACGCCCGAACAGGGCAGTCCTTCCCGCTCCTTCCGTTTAACCACCGGTGCGCCGTTCCCGCGGGCCACCGCGAACGGCCCGCCTTACTCGCCGCCGAGGACCGGCGGGGCCTCCACCGGACGGGACGCGGGACGGCCGCCCGGGCGGAGTCGGGCCTGTCCGCGGACCACGACGGCAAGGCCGACGAGGATCAGGAGCAGCCCGGCGTAGGTTCCCCCGGGGAGCTGTTCGCCCAGGAAGACGGCGGCAAGAAGCGCGGCACCGGGAATTTCGAGGAGGATGATCATCGAGATCACCAGCGGGCTCATCACGGCCAGCAGGTGGTTGAAGACGGTGTGGCCCATGATCTGGGCGACGAGGGTGACCCCGAGGATGCCCAGCCAGGCCGCCGGTGGGAATCCGGTCAGCGGCTGGCGGAACAGCAGGCACATTCCGAGCAGGAGAACGGCGCACCCGCCGTAGCAGAGGGTGGTGTAGGTCCCGGTGGACATGGTGCGCCGGGCCGTCGCCCCGGCCATCTGGTAGATCCCGGCGAGGGCTCCTCCGGCCAGGGCAAGGAGATCACCGAAGATCGCCTCGCCGGAGAGCTGCAGGTCGAATCCGGTGATGACGACGACGCCCGCGAACGCGACGGAGAGCCCGGCGACCACGGTGCCCGGGGGCCGGGACCCGCGCACGGCGTTGAACAGGGCGATCCAGGCGACCTGGAGGCAGACGAGGGCGGTTGCGGCGGCAACCGAGGTCAGCTTGAGGGACGTAATGAAGCAGGCGAAGTGCAGTGCGAGGGCGGTCGCCGCGGTGAGGAGGCTGCGGAGGTCGGACCGGCCCAGGGCCCGGAACTCGGCACGTTTCGAGACCGCCGCGGGTCCTCCCATGATCACGGCGCCGATCAGGTTGCGCCAAAAGGCGATGGCCAGCGCCGGCGCCGCCGTCGCGGCCATGATGGGCCCGGACGCCGAGACACCCAGGACGCCGAGCACCGAAAGGAAAATGATCACCCTGCAACCCTATGGCAGCCCCGGCCCCCTCGACTTCGGACCGGGAGCCGACAGACCGGTTGGGGTAAAGAAAAACCCCGGTCCGAGGACCGGGGTCTTCCTATTCGGTGGAGGCACGGGGACTCGAACCCCGAACCCCCTGCTTGCAAAGCAGGTGCGCTACCAATTGCGCCATGCCCCCGAATTGAACCCCGCCCGTTTCGTTGAAACGGACGCGGTCCGCGTTAGCCGACCTCGTCGGTCGCTTTACTCCAGACTGCCTTTTCCTTCTCGGAATCCTGCCACCGCTTGTAGACGAAGACTCCTGCTGCAGCAGCTGCCGCGATCAGCAACTTCTTCACATTCGCCTCCTAGCAGTTCCCTGCGGGTGGTGGATCCGTGGGCGTACCAGGACTTGAACCTGGGACCTCTTCGTTATCAGCGAAGCGCTCTAACCGCCTGAGCTATACGCCCCGATACCTCATCGGGCCGAGATACGACTTTACAGCAGGAACTCGGCAAACCTCAAATCGCCGCCGCCCGGCCCGATGCGGTGAAACCTCAGTCGTCGGTGAGGGTGACGCCGATCCCGCCGACCAGGGCCGAGGAAATGTTGTACAACACGGCGGAAAGCATGGCCAGGGCCGTCAGGAGCACGACATTGACGACGGCGATGATCGTGGCGAAGGACACAACCTGACCCAGGGAGGCGAACTGCCGCAGGTCGAACCCGCCGCTCTCCGTGCCGGCGATCTCGCGCAGCAGGTCGTTGACCCCGTCGAAGATGCCGGTGAGGTCCAGGACGGTCCAGATGACGATGGCGGCCACGACCGTGACGATGCCCAGGGCGACCGACAGGAGGAAGGCCATCTTCAGCACCGACCACGGGTCGACCTTGCTGACGAGCAGGCGCGCCTTGCGTGCCTTGGCCTTCGGAGCCGGCTTCACCAGTCCGGGCCGCGCACCCGACTTCGTCGGCTGTCCCGCCGAGGGTCGCTGTGCGGGCCGGGCCGGGGCGTTGACCCGCGGACCGCTTCCAGGCGAACGCACTGTCCCGCTGGACCGCGGATTTGTGTTGGCCGAGCTCACTCGCTACCTCCGTTTTCCGGCGACTCAGCGTCGAGCTCAGCCGTTTCTTCTGTCGACAACGGTACTTCATCGGCAGCCCGCGGCGAAGAACCACCCACTGTGCCGTCCGGTGCGACCTCCAGGATCTCCGCTTCCTCCACCGCGTCGTCGTCCACGGCCATCGAACGCTCGCTGTTGCGGGCAACCCCGATGATACGGTCCGTCTTGTCCGGCTTGGCGAAGATGACGCCCATCGTGTCCCGGCCCTTCGCCGGTACGCCGGTGACCGCCGAGCGGACGACCTTGCCCCCTTCCATCACCACGAGGACCTCGTCGCTCTCCTGAACGACGAGCGCACCGACAAGGTCGCCGCGTTCCTCCGCAAGCTTGGCCACCTTAATGCCCAGGCCGCCGCGCCCCTGGACGCGGTACTCATCGACCTTGGTTCGCTTGGCGAAACCGCCTTCGGTGACGATGAAGACGAAGGAGTCGTCGCTGACCACGTCGGCGGCGAGGAGTTCATCGTCGGCCCTGAACTTCATGCCGGTCACACCCGAGGTCGCCCGGCCCATGGGGCGCAGCGCCTCGTCGGTGGCGGTGAAGCGCAGCGACTGGCCCTTGCGGGAGACAAGCATCAGGTCGTCGGATTCGGAGACGAGCTGCGCCGAGACCAGTTCGTCGCCGTCGCGCAGGTTGATCGCGATGACGCCGGCCGAACGGTTCGTGTCGTAGTCCTCGAGCCGCGTCTTCTTCATCAGGCCGCGCTTGGTGGCCAGGACCAGGTACGGGGCCTGCTGGTAGTCGCGCAGGTCGAGCACCTGGGCGATTGTCTCGTCGGGCTGGAACGCCAGCAGGTTCGCCACATGCTGGCCCTTGGCGTCGCGGGCGGCCTCGACCAGTTCATAGGCCTTCGCCCGGTACACCCGCCCAAGGTTGGTGAAGAACAGCAGCCAGTGGTGGGTGGTGGTGACGAAGAAGTGCTCGACGACGTCGTCGCCGCGCAGCTGCGCGCCGCGGATGCCCTTGCCGCCGCGTGCCTGCTGGCGGTAGTTGTCGCTGCGGGTGCGCTTGACGTATCCCCCGCGGGTGATGGTGACGACCATCTCCTCCTCGGGAATGAGGTCCTCCATGCTCATGTCGCCGTCGTAGCCCATGAGGATCTCGGTGCGGCGGTCATCGCCGTGCCGGTCGACGATTTCCTGGAGCTCGGTCGAGACGATGGAGCGCTGGACCTCCGGGGAGGCGAGGATCCGCTGGTACTCGGTGATCTCCCGCTCGAGCTTGTCGTGCTCGTCCTGGATCTTCTGCCGTTCCAGGGCGGCCAGGCGGCGCAGCTGCATATTGAGGATGGCCGCGGCCTGGACCTCGTCGATGGAGAGCAGGGTCATCAGTCCGCCGCGGGCGTCCTCCACGGTCTGGGAGGCGCGGATCAACGCGATGACCTCGTCGAGGGCGTCGAGTGCCTTGAGGTAGCCGCGCAGGATGTGGGCCGCCTCCTCCGCCTTGCGCAGCCGGTAGCGGGTGCGCCGGACGATCACTTCGAGCTGGTGGGTCACCCAGTGCCGGATGAACGCATCGAGGCTGAGCGTGCGCGGCACGTTGTCGACGATCGCGAGCATGTTGGCGCTGAAGTTGTCCTGCAGCTGGGTGTGCTTGTAGAGGTTGTTCAGCACCACCTTGGCCACGGCGTCGCGCTTGAGCACGATAACCAGGCGCTGGCCGGTGCGGCCGGAGGTCTCATCGCGCAGGTCGGCGATGCCGCTGATCTTGCCGTCCTTCACCAGGTCGGCGATCTTGATCGCCAGGTTGTCCGGGTTGGCCTGGTAGGGCAGTTCGGTCACCACCAGGCAGGTGCGGCCCTGGATCTCCTCGACATTGACGACGGCGCGCATGGTGATCGAGCCGCGGCCGGTCCGGTAGGCGTCCTCGATGCCGCGGTGCCCCAGGATCTGGGCGCCGGTCGGGAAGTCCGGGCCCTTGATCCGCACGATCAGCGCCTCGAGCAACTCCTCCTTGGAGGCCTCGGGGTTCTGCAGATACCACTGGACGCCGTCGGCCACCTCGCGCAGGTTGTGGGGCGGGATGTTCGTCGCCATGCCCACGGCGATGCCGGAGGAGCCGTTGACCAGGAGGTTGGGGAAACGGGACGGCAGGATCGTCGGTTCCTGGTTCTTGCCGTCGTAGTTGTCCTGGAAGTCGACGGTTTCCTCGTCGATGTCCCGGACCATCTCCATGGCCAGCGGGGCCATCTTGGTCTCGGTGTACCGGGGGGCGGCCGCGCCGTCATTGCCGGGGGAGCCAAAGTTGCCCTGGCCCAGGGCCAGCGGGTAGCGCATCGTCCAGTCCTGGATGAGGCGCACGAGGGCGTCGTAGATCGCACCGTCACCGTGCGGGTGGTACTGGCCCATGACCTCGCCGACCACGCGGGCGCACTTGTTGAAGGAGCGCTCGGGGCGGTAGCCGCCATCGAACATGGCGTAGAGCACGCGGCGGTGGACCGGCTTCAGTCCATCCCGGACGTCGGGCAGGGCACGCCCGATAATGACGGCCATGGCGTAGTCAAGGTAGGACCGCTGCATCTCGGTCTGCAGGTCGACCTGTTCGACACGGTCGGTCAGCACCTCCCCGGCCAGGGGTTCCTCGGGTGCGGCTCCGTCGTTCGGCGTCTCGCTCATAAGTCCTTATTCCATTCGTTCAAGATTTTTCACCGCGGGCAGGGGACGCCGGGGCGCCGGCGCGGGCCGGCACCCGATGGACGCCTAGATGTCCAGGAAGCGCACGTCCTTGGCGTTCTGCTGGATGAAGTTCCGGCGGGACTCGACGTCCTCGCCCATGAGCACCGAGAAGACCTGGTCGGCTGCGGCGGCGTCGTCCATGGTGACCTGGAGCAGCGTGCGGCGGTCGGGGTCCATCGTGGTCTCCCACAGTTCGGTGTAGTCCATCTCGCCCAGGCCCTTGTAGCGCTGGATGCCGTTGTCCTTGGGCAGGCGCAGGTTGTTGGCGAGCCCCTGGCGGATCGTCTCGTCCCGCTCCTTGTCGCTGTAGACATAGGCGTGCGGGGCGTTCGACCACTTGATCCGGTACAGCGGCGGCTGCGCCAGGTACACGAATCCGCTTTCGATCAGCGGGCGCATGTACCGGAAGAGCAGGGTCAGCAGCAGGGTGGTGATGTGCTGGCCATCCACATCGGCGTCCGCCATCAGGACGATCTTGTGGTACCGGGCCTTGGCGACGTCGAAGTCCTCGCCGATGCCGGCGCCGAAGGCCGTGATCATGGCCTGGACCTCGCTGTTGCCCAGCGCCCGGTCGAGGCGGGCCCGCTCGACATTGAGGATCTTTCCGCGCAGGGGAAGGATCGCCTGCGTCTCGGGATTGCGCCCGCGGACGGCGGAGCCTCCTGCGGAGTCACCCTCCACGATGTAGATCTCGGACTTGGCGGGGTCCTTGGACTGGCAGTCCTTGAGCTTGCCGGGCATCCCCCCGGACTCCAGCAGGCCCTTGCGGCGGGTCGATTCGCGGGCCTTGCGGGCCGCGAGGCGCGCCTGGGCCGCCTGGATCGACTTGCGGATGACGTCGCGGGCGGGCCCGGGATTGCGCTCCAGCCAGTCTCCCAGCTGGTCGGTGACGACCCTCTGGACGAAGCCCTTGGCCTCGGAGTTGCCCAGCTTCGTCTTCGTCTGGCCTTCGAACTGCGGCTCGCCGAGCTTGACGGAGATGACCGCGGTGAGTCCCTCGCGGATGTCGTCGCCGGTCAGGTTGTCGTCTTTTTCCTTGATGATGTTCTTGTCGCGCGCGTACTTGTTGATCAACGTCGTCATGGCGGCCCGGAACCCCTCCTCGTGGGTTCCGCCCTCATGGGTGTTGATGGTGTTGGCGTAGGTGTGGACGCTCTCCGAATAGGCGGTGGTCCACTGCAGCGCGACCTCGACGGCGATCTTGCGCTCGGTGTCCTCGGTTTCGAACGCGATGACGTCGTCGTGGATCACCTCGACGCGCTTCGAGGAGTTGAGGTGCCGCACGTAGTCGAGCAGGCCGTTTTCGTAGAGGTACTCCACCTGGCGGTGCTTGGGGGTGTCGTCCACCGGGGCGTCACCGGGCTCGTGGTGCTCGGTGATCTCGTCGGTCTCGATGTCCGCCCGCTCATCGAGCAGGGAGATGCGCAGCCCCTTGTTAAGGAAGGCCATCTGCTGGAACCGCGCGCGCAGGGTCTCGTAGTCGAACTCAACGGATTCAAAGATCGCCTCGTCCGGGTAGAACGTCTGGGTGGTTCCGGTCTCGGTGGTTTCCTCGCCCCGGACCAGCTCGCCGATCGGCTTGCCGCCGTCGGCGAAGGACTGGTGCCAAACGTAGCCCTGGCGCCGCACCTCGGTCTCGACCCGCTTCGAGAGCGCGTTCACAACCGAGATGCCCACACCGTGGAGCCCGCCCGAGACCGCGTAGCCACCGCCGCCGAACTTTCCGCCCGCGTGGAGGATGGTCATGACGACCTCGACCGTGGGCCGGCCCTCGGTGGGGTGCATGTCCACGGGGATGCCGCGGCCGTTGTCGACGACGCGCACCCCGCCGTCCGCGAGGAGCGTCACCTCGATGGTGTCGGCGTGACCGGCAAGTGCCTCGTCGACCGAGTTGTCCACCACCTCATAGACAAGGTGGTGGAGGCCGCGGGGACCCGTTGACCCGATGTACATACCGGGGCGCTTGCGCACCGCCTCGAGGCCTTCGAGCACCGTGATGTCGCTGGCACCGTAGCTGTGGGAGGTCGCTGCTGAGAGGGCGGGAGATTCGCCGACCCCAATCTTTACATCGCTAGCGTTCAACTCGTTCTCGTTTGCCACAGGCGCAGTCGACTCCTCGGTGTTTTTTGTGCGGGGAAACTCTCCCTATTCTACCCTGCGGGAGGTGACAAACCGGCACGGACCCGCCTCTAGCGGCCAATAACGGCGGTTTTAAGCCAATAGCAGGCTGGCTGTGGGGGCCGTATACGTCGGAAAGCCCTCCGGGAGCTCTATCCGGCACTCACGGGATTCCGGGCACCGGGTCCAAACCCAACGGCCCCGGCAGGCCGCCGTGACCCCGGTCACCCGTAGGTGTCGCGCGGACCACGGCCCTTCACCGAGCGCCCGCCCTTGCGCCAGCTCGGTCCGGCCGGCCCCACAACCGATATCCGGGTCACGACCTTCGGGCCCAGTTCGGCGTCGAACCGGCGGAGCAGTTCGGGGCTGATCAGCCGGAGCTGGGTCGCCCAGGCGGTGGAGTCGCAGCGCACCAGCACGGTGGTTCCATCGAAGCTTTCGGGATGGCAGTGGGAGGCGATCTCAGCACCCACAAGCTCGGTCCAGCGTGCGAGGACGGAGCCCACGGCCACGGGTGAGTTCCACCCGCGTTCAGCCAGCAGCCGGTTGAAGACGTTGCCCAGGCCCTCGGGGTCGCGTCCGCCGTACAGGGGTGCCGGTGAGTAACGGCGCCGGGAAGCCGCCGGGCTGCGCCGTCCGACCGGAACCCTCGGGGTGCCGCGGGACTGCGACGCCTCCCGGAGCCGGTTCAGGAGCACCTCCGGGGCGTTCCGCTCCACTTCGGCCGGGACATCGGTCCCGCCGCCGGCCCCGGGCTCGACCTGCCCGGGGCCCGTGTCCGGCGCCGGACGGTCCGCGCCTTCACCGGCATCGACGGCGGGCGGGCGGGCGCCCGCCGTCTGCCCGGCGTCGGGCCGGGCGCCGCCGAGGTCCGGTCGGTCAGCCTTCCGAGGCATCGATTCCTCCAGGAACGACGCGGAGCTGCCTCCCGGTCAGCTCCTCCGGAATATCCCCGGGGACGGCGGCCGTGACAAGCACCTGCTCCGCGCCGGAGACGATCTTCGCAAGTTTCTGTCTCCGCTGAGTGTCCAACTCGGCGAAGACGTCGTCAAGGATCAGCACGGGTGTTGCCCCGGGGGTCTGGTCCTCCTCGTTGAGCAGGTAGTAGGAGGCAAGGCGCAGTGCAAGCGCCATGGACCAGGTCTCCCCGTGGGAGGCATACCCCTTGGCCGGGGCCGGTCCCAGCATGAGGTCCAGCTCGTCCCGGTGCGGGCCCACCAGGGAGATCCCGCGGTCCAGCTCCTTCTTCCGGTGCTGCACCAGCGCCTTCAGGAAGCGCCGGGTCAGCTCCGCCGGCTCGGCTCCGCCGAGTTCCTCGGTGCGGTGCCCGGCGGCCTCCGACTCCTCGTCGAACAGGCCCGCCACGGTGGCCCGGTAATGGGCCGACGCGTCCTTCGTGCCGTCGGTGAGCTCGGCGTAGGCCCGGGCCAGGTGCGGCTGGAGCCTGTCGACAAGGCCCAGCCGTGCGTGCAGGAGCCGCGACCCCGTTTCCGCAAGGTGCTGGTCCCACACCTCGAGGGTTGCCTCATGGGCCCCCGAAAAGCGGCCGGCCGCCCGGGCCGACTTGAGCAGCGCGTTGCGCTGCTTGAGCACCCGCTCGTAGTCGGCCCGCAGGGCGGCCTGGTGCGGAACCAGCGTCACCAGGACCTCGTCGAGGTAGCGCCGCCGGACGGCCGGGTCGCCCTTGACCAGGGCAAGGTCCTCGGGGGCGAAGAGCACAGTGCGGAGGATGCCGGCGGCCGCGCGCGCCCGGACCGGATTCGCCCGGTTGATCCGGGCCCGGTTGGCTCCGGCTGCGTTGATTTCCACCTCGACGCTTGTCCGCTGCGCACCACGGACAAGCTTTCCGCGCACCAGCGCCCTCTCGGCGGAAAAGCCGATCAGGGGTTTGTCGGTGCTGACCCGGTGCGAGGAAAGCGAGGCAAGATAGCCGATCGCCTCGACGATGTTCGTCTTCCCCACACCGTTGGGTCCGACAAACACCGTCACTCCGGGACCCAGCCCGGCGTCGAGCTGGGAGTAACTGCGGAAATCAGTGAGGGATAGGTGCTCTATGTACACCTTCCCCCGCTCAGGCGGAGTCCTGGCGGGCCGGGCGTACCGCGTGCCCGCCGAACTGGTTCCGCAGCGCGGCAACCATCTTCATCGCAGGAGAGTCATCCTGGCGGGAGGCGAAGCGGGCGAAGACCGATGCGGTGATCGCGGGGGTGGGCACCGCATTCGCGATGGATTCCTCGACGGTCCAGCGTCCCTCACCCGAGTCCTCGACGTAACCGGCAACCTTGGCCAGCTCGGGATCGTCCTGCAGCGCATTGACCATCAGGTCCAGCAGCCAGGAGCGGACGACGGTCCCCTTCTGCCAGGCGGTGAAGGTTCCCGGCACATCCTTGATGATGTCCTTGGCCTGGAGGAGCTCATAGCCCTCGGCATAGGCCTGCATGAGTCCGTACTCGATCCCGTTGTGGACCATCTTGGCGTAGTGTCCGGCTCCGATGTCCCCGACATGGACGAAGCTCTCCTGCCGCTCACCTTCGGGCCGGAGCACGTCGAAGATCGGCATGGCGCGGGCGATGTCGGCTTCGCTGCCGCCGGCCATCAGGCCGTAGCCGTTCCCGAGGCCCCACACACCGCCGGAGACGCCGCAGTCGACGAAGGAAATACCGTGCTCGGCGAGCAGCGCACCGTGGGCCTGGTCGTCGGTGAAGCGGGAGTTGCCGCCGTCAATGACGAGGTCGCCCTCCTGCAGGGTTGTCGACAGTTCACGCACAACGCTATCGGTCACGGCACCCGCCGGAACCATCACCCAGATGATCCGCGGGGCCGGGACAGCGGCGACAAGCTCTTCGATGGAGGGCACGTCGCTCAGATCGGGGTTTCGATCGAACCCGGTGACCGTCACGCCCCCACGACGCAGCCGTTCCCTCATGTTGAAGCCCATTTTGCCTAGTCCAATGAGTCCAATATGCATTGCAGTTTCTCTTTCTAGCGTGGGGTCGGCCGGCGGTACCGCCGGTCCTTACTGGTTCGGAAGCCGAACGGGCATCAGCAGGTACCGGTAATCTTCCCGGTCCTCGCCCGTGGCTTCCTCCTGCGCCGACATGACAGCCGGTTTGGGCGGGGATGTGAACGAAAAGCGCACAAATTTGCTGGGGAAGGCCCCCAGACCTTCGCTGAGGTACTGCGGATTGAAGGCGACGGTGATGTCGTCGCCGTCCAGGGTTGCCTCGATGGCCTCCGACGCCTGGGCGTCCTCGCCGGTACCGGCGTCGAGGGCGACCTGGCCCTGGGTGAACGCAAGCCGGACCGGCGTGTTCCGCTCGGCCACCAGCGATACACGCCGCACCGCTTCAACGAGCGCGCTTGTCTCGACGGTGGCGTGGATCGGGGTGGTCTCCGGGAAGAGGGAACGGATCTTGGGGTAGTCACCGTCCACGAGCAGCGAGGTGGTGCGCCGGCCTCCGCTTTCGAAGCCGATCAGCTCGCTGTCATCGGAGAAGGCGATATTCAGGTCCCCGGCGCCGCCGAGGGTCTTGGCGACCTCGTTGAGGGTCTTGGCCTTGACGAGGGCGCTGGTGGAGATGCCCGGAGTCGACGGCTTCCAGGAAACCTCACGCAGGGCGAGACGGTAGCGGTCGGTGGCAAGCAGGGTGATCAGGTCATCTTCGATCTCCATGCGGACGCCCGTGAGGATGGGCAGGGTGTCGTCGCGGCTGGCGGCGATGATCACCTGGGAGACGGCCTGGGCAAAAGCGTCGCCGTCCACGACGCCGCTGACGGCGGGCAGCTTCGGAAGTTCCGGGTACTCGCCCTCGGGCATCGTGGCGAGGTTGAACCGGCTGTTCCGGCAGGTGAGCGTGACTTTCGATCCGTCGGTGGCCACCTCGACGGGGGCCGAGGGCAGGCTGCGGCAGATATCGGCCAGGAGGCGTCCCGAGACGAGGATGGTTCCTTCCTCGCTGATGTCGGCGGGGATCTCAAGGCGCGCCGAGATCTCATAGTCGAAGCTCGCCAGGCTGAGGGCTCCGCCGTCGGCCTTGATGAGCAGCCCTGCCAGTACGGGGACAGGGGGGCGCGGGGAAAGGGAGCGTGCTGCCCAGGAGACAGCCTCCGCGAGAACGTCCCGCTCAACTCTGAATTTCACGGAAGGAAGCCGCCTTTCACAATGTACCTCTTGAGTACTACCACCGACATGGACGTACGGGGGCCGGGTCCGGTGCCTGTGCGGAATGAGAATCCGGGAGTGCACGGTGGACCCCAACCCTGCTTGGAACACAGCTTAGCCTGAGCAGCCCCTTCCCGTGGATGGGTGAAGGGTGCCGTTGGCCGGCACCGGAGAAGACGGTCCGGAACGGGCCGGGTCCCGGGCCGGCCCGGGGTGCAGGAACACGAGAGTGTTATCTGAAGAACTTTTTGAAGTTTAAGGTTCGTAGTGTTAATAACTGCTGTGGAAACTGTGGATAAGTCCACCCGCCGCCTGCAATCCGCGGATCTGCCCTGTGCACAACCTGTGTGCCCACATCTCGTCCCCGACGGCGCCCCTGTGGGGGAAATCCTTGTCATTTCGCGGATCCACAGGCCGGGCCGTAGTTTTCCTCAGGATCCCGGGGGTTGTTCGACGAGTTATCCACAGTTGTGTCCACAGCTGTTAATTTCCCGCCGGCACGGCGGGGATTCCCAGGGGCGCCTCAGGCTTCCCGCTGCTTGTGTTTGATGCGGTTTGTCAGTTCGGTCACCTGGTTGAAGATCGCCCGGCGCTCCGCCATGAGTTCACGGATCTTGCGGTCGGCGTGGATCACGGTCGTGTGGTCGCGCCCCCCGAGTTCCTGGCCGATCTTGGGAAGGGACATGTCGGTCAGTTCCCGGCAGAGATACATGGCGATCTGCCGGGCCGTCACCAGGGTGCGGGTACGGGACTTGCTGCACAGTTCCTCGAGGCTGATCTGGAAGTAGTCGGCGGTCTGGGCCATGATCACCGTCGAGGTGATTTCCTGGGCGCCGTCGTCGGAGATCAGATCCTTCAGGACGATTTCGGCCAGGTTCACATCGACCGGCTGCCGGTTCAAGCTGGCGAACGCCGTCACCCGGATCAGGGCGCCCTCCAGCTCGCGGATATTCGTGGCGATCTTCGAGGCGATGTACTCAAGGACGTCGTCCGGGGCGCTCAGGCTGTCGCTGATCGCCTTCTTGCGCAGGATGGCGATGCGGGTCTCGAGCTCGGGCGGCTGGATATCGGTCAGCAGCCCCCACTCGAACCTGGACCGCATGCGCTCCTCGAAACCGGAGAGCTGTTTCGGCGGCAGGTCCGAGGTGATCACCACCTGCTTGTTGTGGTTGTGCAGCGCATTGAATGTGTGGAAGAACTCCTCCTGGGTGCGGTCCTTGCCCGAGAGGAACTGGATGTCGTCGATGAGCAGGATGTCCACATTGCGGTAGGTCTGCTTGAAGCTCGTGCCCTCGTCGTCGCGGATCGAGTTGATGAAGTCGTTCGTGAATTCCTCGGAGTTCACGTACCGGACCCGGATGCCCGTGTAGAGGTGCCGGGCGTAGTGGCCGATCGCATGCAGGAGGTGGGTCTTGCCAAGTCCCGAATCGCCGTAGATGAATAACGGGTTGTACGCCTTGGCGGGCGCTTCGGCGACGGCGACGGCGGCGGCATGGGCGAACCGGTTCGATGAGCCGATCACGAAGGTGTCGAAGATGTACTTGGGGTTGAGGCGCCCGAACTCGTGGGAGTTGCTCGGCGGCGTCGGTGAGGGCTTCGGCTCCTCACGCTGCTCAGGTGAGGGAACCGACTCGGGAACCGCCGGCTCCTCCTCGGCGACCGGGGTCAGGTCGGGGTCGATGACGAAGGCACACTGGATATCCTCGCGGAACACCTCGTGCAGGGCTTCGTCCAGGGCCGCCTTCAGCTGGGTCTGGAGCACCTCGCGGGTCAGTTCGTTCGGGACGGCGACCAGCATCGTCGTCCCGATGAGCCCCTGGGCCTGCGCCAGGACGACGAAGCCACGCTGCCTTGGCGTGACGCGGTCGTCATGCTCGAGGGTACGGATCACCTTCCGCCACGAGCTGCCGACGTCGTTGACCTCGTCCGTTTCCACCACTAATACCCCTCAAAACTCCACAGTCCGCACTTGAAAACGGCCGTCATCCACAGGGTTGTACACAGATGGTGGATAAACCGGCCCTGCCAAGACTAGAGGATGCAATCTGCAGAAGATAGCGGCCAATCCGTGGACAAAGCGGGGCCGGCGGCTCCTTCCGAAGGCATTCCGGCGCCCCCTGGCGCGGGCCAGCGGCCGCCGATTGTCCACAGGCGGATGTCCACAGGTGTGGATGAAGCCGTGGATTGGGGCCGCCGTTGCCCGGTTTGACGCTGCTGTGTCCCGTCGCCTAACGTTATGTAGTCCTTTATGTCTGCATTTCGCATGCCATCACGACTGTTCCGGGTAGTAAGAGGCCTCGGATGCGTGGCGGCGTCTCGAGCGTCCTGCGGGTGTGCACCTTAATCGCGTCAGTCTGTTCTTCCCCCTTGTTGCAATGGGCCGGACGCATCTCAAGATCGTCTTGGAGTAAACACAGTGAGCAAGCGGACCTTTCAGCCGAATAACCGCCGTCGTGCCAAAAAGCACGGTTTCCGCCTTCGCATGCGCACCCGCGCAGGCCGTGCCATCCTGTCGGCACGCCGCAGCAAGGGCCGCACCGAACTGTCGGCATAGCGGTACAACCCCTTCCGCGATGAAGCCCAGCCTGGATCGTGCGGTCGTCGATACTTTTCCGGTTCCTTAGGAGAGGCGCATTCGATGCTCGCAAAGATCCACAGGGTGCGCGTCGCCGGAGATTTTGCACGGACCGTACGTTCCGGTGCCCGCTCAGGGCGCCGGAACGTCGTCATATACGCCGCCTCCCGTGAAAACGGTGAACCCACCCGGTGCGGCTTCATCGTAGGGAAGAACGTGGGCAACGCCGTCAGGCGCAACCTGGTCAAGCGGAGGCTGCGTGCCGCGGCCGCATCCTTCATCGACCGCAATCCCCAGGGCCTGGACCTGGTTGTCCGTGCCCTGCCCGCTTCGGCCCTCGCCGGGTGGGACGATCTGAGCAGGGATTTCCACAAGGCGGCGGCCGCCGCCCTCCAGCGGTGCAGGGAAAGGGAAGGTGCGTCGTCGTGAGGACCACCGGTTCCCGGTCCTGGCACCTCCTGCTCGATGCTCCCCGCGGTGTGCTGATCCTCCTGCTGAAGGTCTACCGGCGGATCGTCTCCCCCCTTTACGGTCAGGTCTGCCGGTTCTATCCCAGCTGCTCGGCCTATGCACTTGAGGCGGTGACGGTCCACGGCGCCCTCCGGGGAAGTACGCTTGCGGTAAAGAGGGTCCTGCGGTGCCATCCCTGGAACGACGGCGGCGTGGATCACGTGCCAGAGGGTGGCAGGATTTTTCCCCAGGGGAAAGTGCCCGCGATAGTTGTGTTGAACCACCCGGTCATTCCGGACGATGACGAAAGCCGCCCGAGCGGCTCGAGGAGCTAACTGATTATGGATTTCTTCGGGACGATTCTGTTCCCCTTCCGGTGGCTGGTGTCCTGGATCATGGTGATGTTCCACGAGGGCTTCACCTTCCTGGGACTGGACGCGGCGTCCGGGTGGACCTGGACGCTGTCGATCATCGGACTGGTCGTCGTGATCCGTGCGGCCCTGATTCCCGTCTTCGTCAAGCAGATCAAGGCGCAGCGCGGCATGCAGGCCCTGCAGCCGGACCTGCGCAAGCTCCAGCAGAAGTACAAGGGAAAGACCGACCAGCTTTCGCGCCAGGCCATGACGCAGGAGCAGATGGCCCTGTACAAGAAGCACGGGACCAACCCGTTCGCCGCCTGCCTTCCCATCCTGATCCAGATGCCGTTCTTCTTCGCCCTCTTCACCGTGCTGAACGGGATCTCGAAGGCGAGCCGGGAAGGCGAAGGCATCGGTGCGCTCTCCCCGGAGGCCGTGCGCGAGTTCGACGACGCCACCATTTTCGGGGCACCGCTGTCCTCGACCTTCCTGGGTAGCTTCGGCGGCAACTTCAACCTGAGCGTGATCATCCTCTCGGTCATCATGATCATCGCCATGACCGCCTCGCAGTTCATCACGCAGAAGCAGATCATGGCGAAGAACATGTCGGCGGAGGCGATGGAGAGCCCCTTCATGCGCCAGCAGAAGATCCTGCTCTACATCCTTCCGCTGGTCTTCGGCATCGGCGGCATCAACTTCCCCATCGGCGTCCTGATCTACTGGACGACCACGAACGTCTGGACCATGGCCCAGCAGTTCTACGTCATCCGGCGCATGCCGACCCCGGGCTCACCCGCAGCGAAGGCACTTGCGGAAAGGCGTGCCAAGAAGGGGCTGCCGGCCGTGCCGCTGCTCGGTGAGCGGCAGGGCGAGCCCGTCGTCGAGACGGTTGCACAGCCCCGTGTCCAGCGGGTCCAGCCACAGCGCAAGAAGAGGAAGAAGAAATGAGCATCGACAACGAACGCCCGGATCCCGCGGACCTCACCGAGGGGGACGGCGATGACGCGTCGAAGGCCTCCCGCCTGGAGGACGAGGGCGACGTCGCCGCGGACTACCTCGAAGAGCTCCTCGACATTGCCGACATCGACGGGGATATCGACATCGAGGTGCGCAGTGGCCGCACCTACATCTCCATCGTCTCCGAGGACAGCAGCAACAGCGGCCTGAAGGCCCTCGTCGGGCGTGACGGCGAAGTCCTCGAGGCGCTGCAGGAACTGACCCGGCTCTCGGTCCTGACGGCGACCTCGGCACGCTCGCGCCTGGTCCTCGACGTCGACGGCTACCGCGGCCTCCGCGGCCACGAGCTCCGGAAGATCGCCGAGGACGCCGTGGCCGAAGCCAAGGAGACCGGTGCCGAGGTGGTGCTCGAACCGATGAGCGCCTACGAGCGGAAAATCGTTCACGACGCCGTCGCGGAGCTGGGCTTCGTGAGCGAATCGGAGGGCGAAGGACCCGGGCGGCACATCGTGGTCACCACCGCAGATGACTGAGGATCGGGTCCCGTCCGGAAGTGGAACGACTCCCGTGGTGCGTCCCACCAGCGCCGAGCGGGAAGCTTCGGAAACAGTATTCGGTGAACGGTTCGACCTCGCGGAGCGCTTCGTTGGACATCTCGCCACCTCGGGCATCGAGCGCGGACTGCTCGGCCCGCGCGAGGTGCCGCGGTTGTGGGGCCGGCACGTCCTGAACTGTGCCGTCGTCGCCGAACTGATCGATTCCGACCGGTCGGTGTGCGACGTCGGAAGCGGCGCGGGCCTGCCCGGAATCGCGCTGGCCATCGCGCGCCCGGATCTTTCCCTTGTCCTGGTCGAACCGCTTGAGCGCCGGGTGGCCTGGCTCAACGAGGTGGTCGAGGATCTCGGCCTCGATAACGTTTCGGTCCACCGGGCCCGCGCCGAACAGGCGGTCCAGTCGGTCGACGTCGACGTCGTCACCGCGAGGGCGGTCTCGGCGATGTCCAAGCTGGCCGGCCTCACCATGCCCCTCCTCCGGGGCAAAGGCCAGGTCCTGGCGATCAAGGGCCGCAGCGCTGCCGAAGAGGTGGCCGATGCACGGAAGATCATCCGCCGGCTCGGCGGCAGCAGCGTTGAGATCGTCACCGCAGGGGCAACCGTGCTGGAGGAGCCGACGACAGTGGTGCGCATCACCGTCGGATAGCCTCCCGGTGGGCGGCGGCATGAGTGGCGGGGAACCGGCTGCTGCGTCGCCGCGCGGGAGCGCCGGCAACGGCAGCCAAGCCGTTAGTCTTAGAAGTAACAGTGCCTGGCATGTTGGAAGTGAGCTACCGAGTGACTATGAAAGACACCGCATCTAAGCGGAACTCGACCTTGTTGGTTGCAGGAGCGCCGCTGGCGGTAGGGCTCGGAGATATACAACCCGAAGTGTTTGCAGATCCGGCTAACACCGGAATTGTTTCACGTGAAACCACCTTTTCCCTTTCCGACTCCTCGGAGGCGGAGGCCCCCGCCAAGAAGGGCGGGAAGGGCAACAGCGTGATGGAAGCGATGGACGACTCCTCCCCGCTGGGCAGGGAGCTGGCCAGTGAGACCCGGCGGAGGGAGAAGCTGCTCGGACGCAAGCTTCCCCGCCCGGAGTCGACACGGGTGGTCACCATCAGCAACCAGAAGGGCGGGGTGGGCAAGACCACGACCACCGTGAACATCGCCGCCGCCCTCGCCTCCTCCGGCCTCAACGTGCTGGTGATCGACATCGACCCGCAGGGCAACGCCTCAACGGCGCTGGGCATACCCCACCACGCCGAGGTCGACAGCATCTACGACGTCCTGATCGATGACCTGCCCCTCAGCCAGGTCGTGGCCCCATGCCCCGATATTGGAAACCTGATCTGTGCGCCCGCCACCATCCACCTCGCCGGTGCCGAGATCGAACTCGTCTCCCTGGTGGCCCGTGAGCAGCGGCTTCGCCGCGCCATCGACGTCTATGCCAAGGAACGCGCCGAGAACGGCGAGCCCAGGCTCGACTACATCTTCATCGACTGCCCGCCCAGCCTGGGCCTGCTCACGGTCAACGCGTTCGTTGCGGCGCGGGAAGTCCTGATCCCCATCCAGTGCGAGTACTACGCCCTCGAGGGGCTCAGCCAGCTGCTGAAGAACATCGAGATGATCCAGAAGCACCTTAACGCCGACCTCGTGGTCTCGACAATCCTGCTGACCATGTACGACGGCCGAACCAACCTTGCGGCCCAGGTGGCCGCCGAGGTGCGCGAGCATTTCCCGAAGCAGGTCCTGAAGGCGGTTGTGCCGCGTTCGGTGAGGATCTCCGAGGCACCGAGTTACCAGCAGACCGTGATGACCTATGACCCGTCGTCGTCCGGTGCGCTGTCCTACCTCGAGGCCGCAGCGGAAATCGCCGAGCGGAGTTAGCCTTACCGGGTGCCGGCTGGGCCGCCCCTAGACTGTTCCTAGCGTCGTATGTCGCGGACCGAAGAGGTTCGCAATCTGAAAGGGTAACCAATGGCGGAAAAGCGCCGGGGTCTTGGCCGTGGTCTGGGAGCGCTCATCCCCAGTGCTCCACCGGAGGAGGCGGAAGCCTCAGCGGATCTCCAGAAGCATTCCGGCCGACCGGCCGACCTCTTTTTCACCTCCGGCCAGGGAACCGATGGGTCCCCGGGCGCGAAGCGTGCCTCCCGCGGTAGCGGGATCAACAAGGATGCGTTGATGGCTCCGGCACGGCGGAACGGCGGTAAGCCAGCGGGCAAGCCGGCGTCTGCAGTTCGGCGCGGGGAAGCTTCCCCCGCCGCAGAGGACGGCGCCGCGTCGGAGGCCGCCGCCACGCCTGCACCTCCAGCCGTTTCACGTGAAACCGAGCAGTCGAAATCGCGGCCCTCTGCGGCGGGAGCGGGGCTGGTACCCGCCACCGAGACTGCGCCGGCCGTGGATGCCGCGTCGTCCAAGAACGGGAAGAGGACCGCTGCGGGTGCGTCCCGAAAGAAGGACGCGGCCGGGTCCCCGCCAGCGTCCGCTAACGGCTCCACAGCGCCGCAGCAGCCTCACGCGGACCCGGGGCCTGCGGAGGCGCCCGGTGATCCCGCCCAGGCGCCGGCAGCGGCTGCGGTGGCTCCGGCGGCTCCTGCGGTGGCTCCAGAGGCTCCTGTGGAGGAGTCAATCGGAACGGGTCCGGACACCGCTCAGGACGCCGCGCCGGTCGGGCCCCGGGCCGGGGAGCTACCGACGACGGCGGCTGACCCCGTGACGGCCGACGCCGTGCTGGGCACAATGGGTCAGCCGGACGCGGGTACGGACACGGGGGAACTTCTCCAGGTACCCGGTGCCCGGTTCGCCGAGCTCCCACTGGACGCCATCCACCCGAACCGGAAGCAGCCGCGGTCGGTCTTTGACGCCGATGAGATGGCGGAATTGGTCCATTCCATCCGGGAGATCGGCGTCCTGCAGCCGATCGTCGTGCGCCCCTCCTCCGAGAAGGGAGACGCACCATACGAGCTGGTCATGGGCGAGCGGCGGTGGCGGGCCACCCGGGAGGCCGGGTTGGAGACCGTCCCGGCGATCATCCGGTCGACGGCCGACGATGACCTGCTCCGCGACGCGCTGCTTGAAAACCTTCACCGCAGCTCGCTCAATCCGCTTGAAGAAGCGGCGGCCTACCAACAGCTGCTCGATGACTTTGGATGCTCGCACGAAGAGCTCGCAGAGCGCATCGGCCGCTCACGGCCGCAGATTTCCAACACCCTGCGGTTGATGAAGCTGCCTCCGCTGGTGCAGCGGCGGATTGCGGCCGGGGTGCTTTCGGCCGGCCACGCCCGGGCGCTCCTGGGTCTCGCTGATCAGGCCGAGATGGAAAAGCTTGCCCAGCGCATTGTGGCCGAAGGGCTCTCCGTCCGGTCGACCGAGGAAATTGTTGCGATGAGCGACGGACTCCGGCGGGCGGCGAAGCCGACCTCCCCGCGCAGTGCGGCGCGCCACGAGCGCCTCGACTACCTGGCAACTTCGCTTTCCGACCGCCTGGACACGAGTGTGAAGATCACGCTCGGGGCCCGCAAGGGCAAGGTCAGCATCGAGTTTGCCAGCGTTGACGACCTCAACCGCATTATGTCGGTCCTGGCCCCGCCGGCGTCCTAGCACGTCGATCCAGCGCCGGTCCGTTTCACGTGAAACGGGCCGGCGCTCTGTTATATCCACTCTTTCAGCACCCGCACTTGGCATCGTAGTGGCCGTGGCATCGCACGAGGCAGGGGAACGGTGATGTCCGTGGAGCGATTTCGGCGCCGCAGCGCCCGCCTGTCTTGTGCCGCTTTCGCATGGTGCATGGTCGTTCAACTCACCGACGGAGGCATTTCCGCCGCCGTCCTCTCCACGGGTTCCCAGCCAGAGAGCGAACCAACCGATCCGCGGGCCCTTCCGCTGCGTATGACCGTTTCACGTGAAACGGGAGCGCGTCCAAGCGCGCGAGGTGCTCGACCGGCTTTCTGCAAGGTGGATGGGTATTCCTGGCATCTTCGCGGTTCTCTCCCGGTCCACCCTGCGGCCAGGTAGGCATGTGGCTTTCATGTTGAACTATGGTGGCGGCTGCGATCGTTGCCGTTTCACGTGGAACGGGCAACACGACGCCCAAGGGGAACGGTGTTGTGCAACGCCGGCGGAAGGCCGGGCAGAGGCGCACGATTGCGTACGCTTCGCAGATCCTCCTTCGAATATTGCGCCGACGCGCAGCGATGCCGCCCGGGCTGCCCCATCGACTGCGTTTCACGTGAAACGGCGAAGATGGCACGAGCGGTACGCCCGCCTTCTCCCGCGGGGCAGGCATAGTGCTCCTCCGCGTGTACGACCCTTCGGTGCGACGCAGTTGCCGTCTCCCCAGATGCGGTGGTTCGACTATCGCACATCCGTTCTGCCACGCGGCCGCACCTTCGACGACTGTCCTCCACGACTTCGGGTCAGTGGGGTGCGGGGATCACCCTGCGCGTTCCTGGCTTGACTTGGTTTGGTTTGGTGTGGTTTGGCCTGGCCCGCCGCGGCCGCTACCGATTTCGGCTGAACGCGACCGTGCCGCACGGCCGACATGGATGGGCCGCCGGGGTCTGGAGGGCTGCTGCCGGCAGTCTGCCGTCCGCGGCGGCGGCGGTTCACACGGTTCCGGAGCAGAGAGCTGTATCGGCAAATGCACAACGGGTGGGTGGCCTGGCCGTACCGTTCTGCGCCGGGAGCCGCTGCACAACGGCCGTTTCACGTGAAACAGAAGACCCAGGTGTGCGCCTCATATGCTCGTCACCTCGATCGCCTAGCCGTGGCGCCTGGCGTTCGTTCCGCTCCCGAGGCGGTCGCCTCGCTCCCGGGACGGCGCTGTCGCCCGGTTGCCGGGCTCTCGACACGACCCAAAGTGGCATGGCTGCGGGCAACCGGCCGGCCCTGCGGCTCGCGGTTTGCCGGAGTGAGTGGAGCCGGCGCGAAAACGCCCCTCCGCGGTACTGCGGGCAAACCGACGACACTCGCCCCCTTCGGCTTGGCGCCTTGGGGAAGTGTTGCTGTTTCACGTGAAACTACGTCGCCCGATGGAGGGGCCGGCACGGAGGAGGCTCAGTGAGCGGTGCCACAGTGCGGATCCTCCGCGATCATGATCCGGAGACTCGACCGGAGTATCATCCTCGGTGCGGTGCGGTGCGGTGCGGTGCGGTGCGGTGCGGTGCGGTCGGGTCCGGTGCAGTGAATTCCGTGCGCCGTTCGTGCGCTGGGGCCCCGCCGACGGTTAGATACTGCTCTCCGGCCCCTGCCCCCGGTGCCGTTTTCCGTGGGATGAGCTCCAGGTGAGCTGACACCGCAGCATAGTCAACGGACAATTTCGGGGCCATTCGCGCTGCGGCGCTTACGGCCCGCATAGCGGTCCGTCGTTTCACGTGAAACGGAGACGGGGTCGTCCCGGGACTCGTCATGTCGGGACCTGGGCCCACCCCGGTCCACCCCCCCTCCCGCCTCTCCGACGACCGACGCAGGTGTCCGGTTGTGCCGCAGGCATGCCGGTGTGCGCCGGGCGCGGCGGCCAGCTGGCCGGGAATTGCCGGCCGCGGGCGACCGCCGCCAACCCCGGGTGCCAGCGGGGGCACAGAGCGCTATTCGGCCCTCCACGGCCTTCCTCCAACTCCACGCCGGATGACCGGAAGCACAGAACGAGGGAACACTGTTGCCTTTGGTGCTACGGCCTCCGGCGGCTTGCAACGAGATGCTTCATCCCCGTACTCAGCGACCCAGCCATCTGCACTGGCGGCCCCTACACTCTTGGCGGGTGCGGCGCAGCGCTGGTCCGCCCCGGTGGTGCCCACCCGCCGTCGGGACCTTCCCTACCGACTGGTGCTACCGATCCTCCGGTGGAGCTGATGCCTCGGAGGCGCTGACGCCCGGGTCCGAGCCCGTCGGACGCGCCGGTCGGCCGGTGGAACCTATGCAACGGTGTGTGGTCCGGGGCCAGGCAAAAGGAAAGGCCGGCCGTCCTTTAGGGACGGCCGGCCTCAACGCGTGCCCTGAGGGCCCGGTGCCTTAGTTGATGAAGGCGGAGAATTCCTGCTCAAGTACCTGCTTCGGCTTGGCGCCGATGGACTTGGCCGCGACCTCGCCGTCCTTGAAGACGTATACCGCAGGGATCGAGGTGATCCCATACTTGGCGGCGATGGCCGGGTTGTCGTCGACGTTCACCTTGACGACGTCAATTTTCTCGGAGTGCTCTCCGGCAATTGCATCGAGGATCGGTGAAAGCATGCGACAGGGCCCACACCACTCGGCCCAGAAATCAACAATAACCGGCTTCTGCGACTGGAGGACATCCGTGTCGAAGGTTGCTTCGCTTACATCTTTGGCAGTGCTCATTGTGATCTCCCTTGGTGGATTAGACGAGTGACTGTTCGGATACTGCTTCGGCCGGCGGTGTTGGAACAGCCGCCGCCGTCTTCGCAGCATCGCCCAGGTCCGCCAGATAGTGTTCAACGTCAATAGCAGCCGCAGCCCCTGAACCGGCGGCTGTAATGGCCTGGCGGTAGGTGGGGTCGATGACGTCACCGGCCGCGAAGACGCCCGGCAGGGAGGTCTTCGAGGTCCTGCCGACGACGGCAATGGTGCCCTCCGGTGTGAGGGTCAGCTGGTCCTTGATCAGTTCGATGCGCGGATCGTTGCCGATGGCGACGAAGACGCCTGTGACGTCGAGTTCGCTCGTGGAACCGTCAACCGTGTTTCGGAGCTGGACTCCGGAGACCTTACTCTCGCCACGGATCGCGGTGACCTCGGAGTTCCAGATGAAGCGGATCTTCTCGTGGGACAGGGCGCGGTCCTGCATGATCTTCGATGCACGGAGGGTGTCCCTGCGGTGGACGACGGTGACGGACCGGGCGAACTTCGTCAGGAAGAGCGCCTCCTCGAGGGCGGAGTCGCCCCCTCCGACGACCGCAATGTCCTGGTTGCCGAAGAAGAAGCCGTCACAGGTGGCGCACCAGCTTACGCCGTGGCCCGAGAGCCGCTTCTCGTCCTCAAGGCCCAGCTCACGGTAGGCGGAGCCGGTGGAGATGATGACGGCGCGGGCCAGGAACGTCTCTCCCGTCGCAATGGTCACCTTCTTGATGTCGCCGGTCAGCTCTACGGAGACAACGTCTTCGAAGAGGACCTCGGTGCCGAAACGCACCGCCTGCTTCTCGAAGTTTTCCATCAGCTCGGGGCCGAGGATCCCCCCGGGGAATCCGGGGTAGTTTTCCACGTCGGTGGTATTCATCAGCTCACCGCCGGCCTTGACGGAGCTGGCGATAAGGAGCGGCTTCAGGTTTCCCCGTGCCGCGTAGACGGCCGCTGTGTAACCGGAGGGCCCGGATCCCACGATGATGACATCGCGGATTTCCTGCTCGGCCTCGGGTGTTCCGCCTGCGGCGGTCTCGGTATCAGTTGTCACGTTTTCGGTGAACCTTCCTATCTGGGTGCACGCTGCATTAGCCTGCGCATGGATCTCCGCCGACCCCTAGCACAACCACGCCTGTTCGCCGGTTATTCCGACGGGCGCGTCCGGTTGAATCGAGCATGCCAAGGGGAGCCATTTGTCTTCTTAGGAGACGCCGATCTCGGCAATGCGCAGTCCCCAGGGGAACTGTGCCTGAATGTTCGAGAGCCGGGGCAATTGGGTGAAGTTGACGATCACGTAGCGCGCCGTCGCGGGTTCGCCGTCCCCCTGGGGAACGGGCAGGGTGACGGAGGGGCCGGTGAAGCCGCCCTGGGCAATCTGCTCCGCGCCGTCCAGGGTGGGGGCGTCGTTGAGCAGCACCGAGAAGTTGCCTCCGGTTCCGTTCAACTGGTCGATGCGGACCTCGGAAATCGTCGATTCCTCCTCGAGCTCGACCACGAGGGCCAGGCTTTGTGCCAGTCCGCCGAAGACGTCATTCGCATAGACGTAGCTTCCCCAGAAGGTCGCGGGGTTGTTGTCGACGGTCAGGGGAAGGTTCGGATCATTGGGAGCATCCAGGTTCTGATTGCTGGGAACCAACCGGGTTACGCCGGTGATGACCGGGGGGATGGCCTCCACGGCGGGCTCCGCCGATTCACTGGCGGCGCCGGAGGGTGTGGATTGCCCACCCTGCGTCTCCCCGCCCGGAGAGGTGGGGTCGTCATTGGCGGTGGGGTTCGACAGGCCACCGATCGTCGTTGCGGCCAGCACCACGGCGACGATCAGGATCAGCGAAAGAACCGCTCCGACCAGGATGCGGGTGAACCGCCGGTTTCCCTCGGGGCGCTCCTCCTCGTACTCATCGCGGTCGTCCCCGTCATCCACCGCCGACGAGGCCGGGAAACGTGAAGGGGCCCGTTCCGGCGTCCCTGCCGCCGAGGCAGCCAGGGCCGAGGCGCCCATAACGGCACCGGCATTCCTGCCGGTACCCGACGCTGCAGGCTCACCGGGCAGGCGGGTCACCTTCGGGCTGGCACCACCCTGCGGGTGGGGGTCGCCCGCGGCAGGACCACGACCGGGTCCCGGTGCCGCGGCGGGGGGCATTGCCGGTGCGGGCGGCACCGGCCTGGCCGCCTTCGGAAGCGATTCGGTGCCTACGGCATGCTGTTCCGCAGTTCCGGCCCCACCGGCGGTCACCGGCTGCGGATCCTCGGCTGCCGCGGCTCCCGCTGCTGTGGCTCCCGCCGCGGAGCGGCCGAACTTCTTCGAGAGGTTGGCGAACGGCGAGCGGCGCTCGGAATGTTCCTCCTCGTCGTAGGGGCTCTCGTCGTAGGTCTCCGGCTCGGTGGAGCGGGCCACCCCGAAGATTTCCGACCCCAGGGTGTCGGTGAAGAACGGCTCGATATACGGGGCGTCCTGCTGCACGATCAGGTCGAGCAGGTCCGCAGCGGATGCCCGGTTCGTGACGAGGTAGGTGCCGCCTTCGGTGATTCCTAGGTCAAGGACCTGGATCGACCCGTGGCGTTCACCGGTCGCCACCTCGCGGGCGCTGGAGGCCACCTGGCCCGCGTTGGACGGCGAAGCGACAAGGATGCTGACGGGGCGGTTCAGGACCTGGTCGACACCGTCGAGGACCAGATCCTTGTCAGCAGATGCCAGCACATAGGCGGTGACTTTGTATCGGCCCCCTAGCACTGAACCGACGTCTACTGCTTCTGGCACGTTTTCCTCCCGCGGAAAGCTGGCTGATTTTTACCCATGCTACCCGTCAGGTGCCTGTTCCCCGGGTTTCGGCGTCAGTTCCCTTTCCGCTTAAACCGGGCGAGCAGCGGGGAGAGGAATTCGCTGAGCTCGCTGACCTTCAGTGCCTTCAGGGCGGCCAGATAGATCAGTGCCATCAAGGCACCTCCGATAACAAGGACGGCGGTCGAATGCAGGACCGATTGCCAGACGAAGCCGTCGGGCCGGTAGGCTCCGGCCAGCCACAGGAGTGCCGAGCCGCCGGCCGCGGCGGCGATGCCCGCGAGGGTGAGCCGCACGTGCACATCGAAGATGTGTCCGGCGCCGTAGCTCCCGATCGTCCGCCGGAGGAAGAAGTGGCTCACCGCCACCGCCACCACATTGCCCACCGAGTACCCCACGGCGAGCATGGGGACAATCAGCTCGGGCTGGAAAGCGCCGGCGGCGAGGGCGAAACCGACTCCGACAACCGAAAGGATCAACTGGATCTTGAGGGGGGTGATGACATCCTCGCGGGCGTAGAACACCCGGTTCAGGAAGAAGTTGGCACTGAGGAACGGGGCACCGAGGGCCAGGAGGGCGATGATCACAGCGTTGATGGCGCCGCTTGCCTGCGATCCGCCGCTGAAGAGCATGCCCAGCGGCACGGCCAGGGTGAGCAGGGCCGCGGCTCCAAACACCGTTGCCACCCCGATGGTGCGCAGGCCGCGCGAGAGGGTGTCCCTCAGCACCGCGAGGTTGTCGTCGGCGTGGGCTGCGGCCAGCTGGTTGAACAGGACTGTGGCAAGGGAGACGGCAATGACCGAGTGCGGAAGGACGTAGACCAGCGAGCCGACCTCCAGGTTGGCCAGTCCGGCGATCGGTTGGGGAGGGGTGCGGTTGGCATAGTCGGCGCGTGCCTCGGTGGCGATGGTGGCCACCCACTGGTTCACCAGGTACAGGCCGTTGCCGACGAGCATCGTGATGATGGTGACCGATGCGAGCTTGCCGGTCTGACCGAAGCCGACACCGCGCCAGCCGAACCGTGGGCTCAAACCGAGGCCAAGCTTCCGCAGTGGAAGGAACAGCACAAGGGCCTGCACCACGATGCCCAAGGTCGTACCGCCGGCAAGCAGCAGGGTGTGGGTGAGCGTCCAGTTCTCCGGGGTGTGCCCGGCGGTGCGTTCCGGGCCGAGGAGCACGATGAACGCCGTGAGGAATCCGATGGAGATGACGTTGTTCACCACGGGCGCCCAGGTGTAGGGCCCGAAGGAACCATTGGCGTTCAGCACCTGGCCGATGATGGCGTACAGCCCGTAGAAGAAGATTTGCGGCAGGCACCAGTAGGCGAAGGTGGTCACCAGGGCCAACCGGTCTCCGGAAACGTTGCTGACGAGGTCCGCGATGAACGGAGCGGCGAGCGTTGCCAGGACCGTCAGGACCAGCAGCCCGCAGACCGCCAGCGTGATCAGGCGGCTGATGTAATCCGCCCCTCGGTCGTCCTTGCGGCTTGCCTTGATGATCTGCGGGACCAGGACGGCGTTGAAGACTCCGCCGGCGACCATCAGGTAGATGAAGTTCGGGAGGTTGTTGGCTGCCGGAAACAGGTCGGAGACCTGGCCAAGGGTGCCGATCGCCGTGGCAAGCAGCGCGACGCGGATCAGGCCGAGAAGCCGGGACACAAGGGTTCCCGCGGCCATGATGGCGCTGGAGCGGGCCGTCGTGTCTTCACCCGGGCCGCCGGCCACTGTGCCGACGGCGTGTTCCGCCGCTTCGGCCGTGCCGTCAGCACGCCCCGGTGTGCGCTCCCGTATTACACCGGTGTCCTGCACCGGGATCGAAGCTGTGTTGCTTTCGGACATCGAGAACGTTCGTCTCCTTGCGTGACTCTGCGTCAGAGGTAATTCGGCAGGACTTCGCGGGCCAGATCCGCGATGCGCCGTTCGTTGGGGAACGAGAGCTTCCGACCCAGTTCATCGAGGGGAACCCATGCGACCTCCACTGCCTCATGGTCGGGATCGTTCTCGATGGTCAGGTGCCCGCCGGTGGCGATGAGGAGGAAGTGGTGCACTGTCTTGTGCACCCGGTGTCCGCTGACCGTGAACCAGTAATCGATGCTTCCCAGTGCGGTAACGATGTCACCGCGGATGCCGGTCTCTTCCTCGATCTCGCGGACAGCCGCCTGCTCGCTGTTCTCCTGGTTCTCGGGGTGGCCCTTCGGCAGGCACCACTCAAGCCTGCCGCCGCGGTTAAGGCGTGCGATGATCGCCACGTTCAGGGTCCCGGTGGTAGTGTCCACAACGATCCCGCCCGCCGACACCTCCTCCACCGTGGGCAGCTGGTGCTGCGGCGCAGGCGTGCCCGGGCTTCCCATTGACACTGTCAACGGGGTGCGTTTAGGTGCACTTGGAACGGGTCGGTCCATGCAGACCACTCTAACGATCTTTAACGACACGCAATGACGACGGCTGGCCGTACGGGCCGCAACCAGCGGCGCCGCGGGCCGCCGGGAGGGCGGTCGCAAAACGGCGCCGAGGTGGAAATCGGCCCCCGATCTGGCACCCTTAAGAGACTATGGTGCACCCGTTGGACAATACGACCCTGACCACGCCGCTCCCGCCGGTCGTCACCGAGCTGGGGGAGCTCTTCAGCGGAGCCGGCTATGAGCTTTCGCTGGTCGGGGGACCGGTCCGCGACCTCTTCCTTGGCCGGGTCTCCCCGGACCTTGACTTCACCACGAACGCCGATCCGGACCAGACGATCGCCGTCATCCGCGGCTGGGCGGACGCCTACTGGGAGATCGGGCGGGCCTTTGGCACCATCGGGTTGCGCCGGGGCTCCCATCAGATCGAGATCACCACCTACCGGGCCGATGCCTACGACCCGGGGTCCCGCAACCCGGCCGTGGCCTTCGGCTCGAGCCTCGAGGACGACCTGGTCCGGCGTGACTTCACGATCAACGCCATGGCCCTTACCCTTCCCGCAATGGAACTTGTCGACCCGTTCGGCGGAGTGAAGGACCTGCACGCGGGGATCCTGCGAACCCCCGGCACACCGTCGTCATCGTTCTCCGACGATCCGCTGAGGATGATGCGGGCGGCCCGCTTCGCCTCGCAGCTTGGAGTGAGCGTCGCCCCGGAGGTCGCCGAGGCGATGACGTCCATGGCGGAGCGGATCGGCATCATCTCCGCCGAGCGGATCCGGGACGAACTCATCAAACTGATCAACGGGCGCGATCCGGGGCGCGGCATCGACCTCCTCGTCGAGACCGGCCTGGCCGACCAGGTGCTTCCCGAGGTCTCCGCGCTGCGGCTTGAGATTGACGAACATCACCGGCACAAGGATGTTTACCGGCACTCGCTGACCGTCCTGGAGCAGGCATGCGCCTTGGAGACAGACGCCGACGGACCGGTTCCCGGGCCGGACTTCGTGCTGCGTTTCGCCGCCCTGCTCCATGACATTGGAAAGCCTGCCACCCGTAAGTTCGGACCCGGTAATGCCGTCAGCTTCCGCCACCACGACGCCGTGGGCGCCAAGCTTGCCGCCCGCCGCATGCGGGCCCTGCGCTTCGACAACGACACCATCAAGGCAGTTTCCCGCCTCGTGGAACTCCACATGCGGTTCTACGGCTACGGCGAGGCCGGCTGGACCGATTCGGCCGTCCGCCGGTATGTCACCGATGCCGGCCCGCTGCTGGAGCGGCTCCACCGGCTCGTGCGCTCGGATGTGACGACACGGAACCGCCGGCAGGTGGAACGGCTGGCCTTCGCCTATGACGATCTGGAGGCCCGCATCGCCGCGCTGGCCGAGCAGGAAGAACTCGCGATGATCCGTCCGGACCTGGACGGCGCCCAGATCATGGCCCTCCTCGGGATCGCGCCCGGTCCCGTCGTGGGGCGCGCCTACCGTTACCTGCTCGAGGAGCGCATGGAACACGGCCCGCTGGACCCCGCAACCGCCGAGGCCCGGCTCCGACACTGGTGGTCCAACCAACCCGAATCCGAGGAGAAATCATGAGCCCCCTTACAGGCGCAGCGCGGCCCGATCCGACGCCCGCCGGCACGCCGCTGCCACGGCTGTGGCTGCTGCGCCACGGTGAAACCGAATGGTCCCGGGACGGAAACTACACCGGCCTCACGGACCTGCCCCTCACGCCCTTCGGCGAGGAGCAGGCGCTGGAGGCCAAACGGCACCTCGCCGGTGTCGACTTCGACCTGGTGATGAGTTCCCCGCTCCAGCGCGCCGTCCGCACGGCGGAACTGGCCGGATTCCCCAACCCCGAGATCGTTCCGCACGCCCACGAGTGGGATTACGGGGACAACGAGGGCCGCAACAGTGCCCAGGTGCGCCGCGAAAACCCGGACTACCTCATCTGGAAGGACGGCGCCCCCAACGGGGAGACCCGGGAGCAGGTCGCGGAGCGGGCCGACCGCATTATTGCCCGCGTCCAGGCCGGCTGCCATACGCCCGCGGACCACGACCCCGACGCGACCCCCGTGCAGAATGCCCTGCTGGTGGCCCATGGACACTTCCTCCGCGTTGTGGCGGCCCGCTGGCTGGAGTTCGACCCGATCGAAGGGCGACGGTTCATCCTCGGCACGGCGGCCGTGTGCTCCCTGGGCTGGGATAAGCACACCCCCGCCATTGTTCAATGGAATCTCTAACCGGGAATTAATCCGAAACATTGTGAATTAATCGGTTCAACCCCCTATGCCGGCGCGTCCGCATGCGGTAGGTTATCTATTACGCCCCTGAACCTCCGGTGACATTCCGCCGGGAGGACCGGGCGCACGGCATTATCGGCGATCTTTCGGACAGGAGGTGGGGATTGTGACTATCACTTCGAGCGGCTTTCTGACCCGCGGACCCAATCCGACCTTCGTCATCCGCGGTCACTAGCCGCCTCTGGCGCTAACCGCGCCCTTCCGGGGTCCTCCCTCGGCCCACTACGGCGGCAGATGTCTCTCCGTTGATCTTTTCCGGCTTTTTGCCCTGCGCAATTTCGGCCGTCCTGTTAATTCACCTTGCCGAAGGATAATCGTGCCCAATTCCCAGTCCCTTTATGACCAATTACCCCTGAAATCACAATCGCCGGGTGCCGGACAATTCATTATGTCGGGATCGTTCACCGTCCTGCCCGCGGTGCCATCCGACGCCCTGGCTCCTGCTTCCGTCGAGCGCGGCCTCCCGTCCATGCCCGGATTCCACCGGAACCGCAGGGTGAGGCGGACCCTGAGGAAGCTGCGGCAGAAGGGCTCGGCCCTGCAGCGGATGCAGGGCCCCGAGGCGGGCTCCGCACGGGATAATGCGGACCGTTTCCTGCTGCCGCAGCACTTCATGTACATCCGGTGAGCACCGGCCTCCCGGCCGGAGGAATGTGGAGTCGCCCCAAGGCGTTGTATCGTTCAAGACGCGATGCCTGAGCGGACCATGGGGAGAGGAGGACGGATGCCCCCCGTGCGACGTGTGGCGATGTTGTCCCTCCATACCTCC
This sequence comes from Arthrobacter melezitosi, assembly GCF_054511055.1. Lineage (NCBI taxonomy): Bacteria > Bacillati > Actinomycetota > Actinomycetes > Micrococcales > Micrococcaceae > Arthrobacter > Arthrobacter melezitosi. The sequence goes on along the minus strand of NZ_JBTNDJ010000004.1, from coordinate 219,369 downwards.
CCCCTCGAGCAGCCGGGAGCCGGTGACGCCGGCGGCATGAACGTCTACGTGCGTTCCGTGGCGCTGGAATTGGCGCGGGTCGGGGTCGAAGTCGATATCTTCACCCGGGAGGCAGGCCAGGGGCGGCCTCCCGGGGAGGAGATGGCCGACGGCGTCCGGGTGCACCACCTGGCGGCCGGCCCGCCGCACCGCATCCCCAAGGAGGACCTTCCCCAGCTGACGGGAAGCTTCACGAAGGCCCTGACCGAGGTCGCCGGCGTCCTGGCCGGCGGGGGTGTCGACGTTCTCCACTCCCACTACTGGGTCTCCGGAACCGTCGGGCTGACCGTTGCCCGGAAGCTTAACCTTCCCCTCGTGCACTCGATGCACACGATGGCGAAGGTGAAGAACCTGCGGATGAAGAACCTCGGGACGGCCGAACCTCCGGTGCGGGTCAGCGGCGAGCAGGCCGTCGTCTCCGGTGCTGCCCGGCTGATTGCGAACACCTCGACGGAGGCCTCGGAACTGGAATCCCTCTACGGGGCGAATGCCGAGCGGATCGACGTGGTGGCCCCCGGGGTTGACCTCGCGACCTTCAACCCGGGTTCCCGCGAGGTCTCGCGCTCCCTCCTGCAGTTCCCGCCGCGGTCCTTCCATGTGGTGTTCGCCGGGCGGATCCAGAAACTCAAGGGCCCCCAGGTCCTGGTCGCCGCGGTGCGCGACCTGGTCGAGCGCCGCCCCGACATCCCCCTGACCGTAAGCATCCTCGGGTCCCGGAGCGGTTCGGACGCCCTGAAGCTCCAGCCGATGATCGACGACGCCGGACTGCACGGCACGGTGCGGCTGTACCCACCGGTCAAGGCGGCCCAGTTGGCCCACTGGTTCCGCGCCGCCGACGTCGTCGTGATGCCCTCCTTCAGCGAATCCTTCGGGCTCGTCGCCCTCGAGGCGCAGGCCTGCGGCACACCGGTCCTCGCCGCGAACGTCGGGGGGCTGCCGCAGGCCGTGAGCGACGGGCGGACAGGGCTGCTCGTCGAAGGGCACTCGGCGGCGGAATGGTCGGCCGGCCTGGAGCGGCTCTTCGACGACGAGGACTACCGGGCGGCCCTCGGCCGCGGCGCCGCGGTGCATGCGCTGGCCTTCGGCTGGCAGCGCACGGCGCTGCTCACCGCACAGAGCTACCGCACGGCCCTGGAGCGTTTCCGGTCGGTTGCCGCCCGGTGATCCGGCCGTCCTAGGATGGGACGGTGAACCGCGACGAACTTGCCAGCTACCTCGACTCAGTCCGCATCACCGGGGAGGTGGCCACTCCGCGGGAGAACAACCTCCGCCATATGCACCTGTTCCTTGAGGGCAACGAGCACCTCGAGTTCGGGGTGCGCACCACGCGCCGGTGGGCCTTCAACGAAGTATTCTCCCTGATGCATGAAAAGGTCGGCACCAGCGCGGACCCCTCCCACACCACCGGGCAGGACACCATCGACGCCGCCAAATGCGTTGCCGCGCTCGACCGGTTCGCCGACCGGCTGGGCCGCTCCGTCCGGGCCCGCGAACGCATCCTCTTCGCCACGGGCCACCCCGGCGGCCTCCTGCCGGTCCACGCCGCCCTCGCGGCCGCGGCGCAGCAGGCCGGTGCCGAAGTGATGGAGATCCGGCAGGGAATCCGGTTCCGGGAGGGCGATGTCCGCCAGGTGCTCGGGGTCCTCGCCTGGCACCAGCACGGAAACCTGATGCACACCCACTATCCCCAGCCGATGCGCCTGGTCCTCGACTCGCTGGCCGACGCCGGCATGCCCGCCCCGCAGCTCGTCGTCGCCGACCACGGCTGGGCCGGCGCCGCTGCCGCCGCGGGACTGCCCGCGCTCGGCTTCGCCGACTGCAACGACCCCGGCCTCTTCGTCTCCGAGGCCGAAGGCCAGCTCGAGGTGGCCGTGCCGCTTGACGACAACGTCCCGCCGGGACTGTATGTGCCACTTACGGAATATCTTCTGGCCCGGGCAGGGCTCGCCGGGGCGTTGGCCCTGCGCTGATAGGTTGGGGCGCATGAGCGACCTGGAAATTGCGCGCCGCGCCGCAATCCGACCGATCGATGAAATCGCCGATGCAGCGGGGGTTCCGCGCGAGGCCCTCGAACCCTACGGCCGGTTCAAGGCGAAGATCGACCCCGCCCGCCTCGGGGACCGGACCGGGAGCCCCGGGCGCGTTGTCCTTGTCAGCGCCATGAGCCCCACCCCCGCCGGCGAGGGGAAATCGACCTGCACCGTGGGGCTGGCCGATTCGCTCGCCCGGGCCGGACAGCGCGTCATGATCGCGCTGCGCGAGCCCTCCCTCGGCCCGGTGCTCGGCATGAAGGGCGGCGCCGCCGGCGGCGGCTATTCACAAGTGCTGCCCATGGATGAGATCAACCTCCACTTCACCGGGGACTTCCACGCCATCACCTCGGCGAACAACGCGCTTGCGGCGCTCGTCGACAACTCCATCCACCAGGGCAACCCGCTGAACATCGACCCCCGGCGGATCACCTTCCGGCGCGTCCTGGACATGAACGACCGCTCCCTGCGCAGCGTGGTGATCGGCCTCGGCGGCCCCGCGGAGGGAACGCCCCGGCAGGACGGCTTCGATATTACGGCCGCCTCCGAAATCATGGCGGTGTTCTGCCTCGCCACCGACCTCGAGGACCTTCGGGAGCGGCTCGCCCGCATCACCTTCGGCTACTCCTACGACCGCAAGCCGCTGACCGTTGCCCAGCTGGGCGTCGAGGGGGCACTGACCCTGCTCCTGAAGGACGCCTTCAAGCCCAACCTCGTCCAGACCATCGCCGGGACCCCGGCGCTCGTGCACGGCGGGCCGTTCGCCAATATCGCCCACGGCTGCAACTCCGTCGTCGCCACCCAGACCGCCCGGCGCCTCGCCGACATCGTGGTCACGGAGGCCGGGTTCGGCGCGGACCTCGGCGCGGAGAAGTTCCTCGACATCAAGGCCCGGGCGGCCGATGTCGCCCCCGATGCCGTCGTCATCGTCGCCACCATCCGCGCCCTGAAGATGCACGGCGGAGTGGACAAGGCGGACCTGCTGGAGCCGAACGTGCCGGCACTCGAGGCCGGCACCGCCAACCTGCTGCGGCACGTCCGCAATGTCGAGAAGTTCGGCTACCCGCCGGTCGTGGCGATCAATCGATTCGCGACGGACAGCGAGACCGAGCTGGACTGGCTGGTGCAATGGTGCGCCGCCAACGGCATCACTGCCGCCGTCGCCGACGTGTGGGGCCAGGGCGGTGGCGGACCCGGCGGCGACGAACTGGCCGCCGCGGTCCTTGCGGCCCTGGACCGCCCGGCGGACTTCCGGCACCTGTACGCCCTGGAGCTGCCGGTCGAGGAGAAGATCCGCACCATCGTGAAGGAGATCTACGGGGCCGACAATGTCGACTTCTCGGTGCCCGCGCTGCGCCGGCTCGCCGAGATCGAAGCCAACGGCTGGGGCGGCCTTCCGGTATGCATGGCCAAGACCCAGTATTCGTTCTCCGACGACGCCACCAAACTCGGAGCGCCGGAAGGGTTCACCGTCCATGTCCGCGAGCTGATCCCCAAGACCGGTGCCGGTTTCATCGTCGCCCTCACCGGTGCCATCATGACCATGCCCGGGCTGCCGAAAAACCCCGGGGCCCTCGGCATGGACGTCGACGCCGACGGCAACGCGGTGGGGCTCTTCTAAGCCCCTGCCCGCCGATCAGGCCCGATCGGTGGGCCTCTGCCGGGACCTGCCGCGCGGTCGGGTGTGCTTAGCGGACGGAAGCGTGCAGGCCGGGGTGTAACCGGCCGCGCCTTAAACGGTCCGGCCGCCTGCCTGAACCAGGAAGGCGGCCGGAGCTTGCCTTGGGACGGAGCCTAGCGCTCGATGTCCCCACGGATGAACGCCTCGACCTTTTCGTGGGCGATGTCGTCGGCGTACTGCTCCGGCGGGGACTTCATGAAGTAGCTCGACGCCGAGAGGATCGGCCCGCCAACTCCCCGGTCGAGGGCGATCTTCGCCGCCCGGATGGCGTCGATGATGACGCCGGCGGAGTTGGGGGAGTCCCAGACCTCGAGCTTGTATTCGAGCGACACCGGGGCGTCGCCGAAGTTGCGGCCCTCCAGGCGGACGAACGCCCATTTGCGGTCGTCGAGCCAGGCGACGTAGTCCGAGGGGCCGATGTGCACGTCGTCGGCGTGCAGTTCGGCCTTCACGTTGGAGGTCACGGCCTGGGTCTTGGAGATCTTCTTGGACTCGAGGCGGTCGCGCTCGAGCATGTTCTTGAAGTCCATGTTGCCGCCGACGTTCAGCTGGTACGTCCGGTCCAGGGTCACGCCGCGGTCTTCGAAGAGCTTCGCCATGACGCGGTGGGTGATCGTCGCGCCGATCTGGCTCTTGATGTCGTCCCCGACGATCGGCACGCCCGCGGCGGTGAACTTGTCGGCCCACTCCTTGGTCCCCGCGATGAAGACGGGCAGGGCGTTGACGAAGGCGACCCCCGCGTCGATGGCGCACTGGGCGTAGTACTTCGCGGCGTGCTCGGACCCGACCGGCAGGTAGCAGACCAGGACGTCGGCCTTGGTGGCCTTGAGCTGGCCCACGATGTCGACGGGCTCCTCGTCGGATTCGACGATGGTCTCGCGGTAGTACTTGCCCAGTCCGTCGAGGGTGTGGCCGCGCTGCACAATCACGCCCGTCGGAGGCACGTCGGCGATCTTGATCGTGTTGTTCTCGCTGGCGCCGATCGCTTCGGCGAGATCGAGCCCGACCTTCTTGCCGTCGACGTCGAACGCCGCGACGAACTGCACGTCGCTGACGTGGTACTTGCCGAATTCAACGTGCATCAACCCGGGGATCTTGCCCGAGGGATCCGCGTCCCGGTAGTAGTGCACACCCTGTACGAGGGAGGCGGCACAGTTACCGACACCAATGATTGCCACCCGGATGGGGTTAGTTCCCACGATTCTCCTCAAAAGCCCGCTGAAGTATAGTTGGCCCGTTCAGCCCCGCAATGGAGGATCGGGCAGAGTTTCCAGTCTACGTCCAATTGGACGTATGCCGGTTGGACTCTATCAACGTTGAAGCCCAACCGTTCACCGCCGCCAACCGGGGCGGCGCGCTCCCGGCCCGGTTGGGGCCGCTGGACCCCGTTCCGGATGCGTCCGGCGGCGTCCCGGTGGCGCGGCCGGCGGCTCGGGTAGGCTTGGGCGAGCACGGATTCCCAGCGAAAGAACCCACGTGAGCGCAGCTTCATTTCGATACGAAAAACTTGGTCCGGAGGACTTCGACAGGCTCATCGGCGGGTATCCCGACGTTGTCGTTCCGCTTGAGCAGACGCCCGCGTGGGCCGGGTTCGAGACCGTCCTGGGGCGCCGCCCCTACGGAATCTGGGCCTACTACGACGGCGCGGTCCTCGTCGCCGTTGCAAGCTACCTCCTCATCCAGCGCCGCCTGAGGACCTCCCTCGTGGTGGTCAACGGACCCGTGTGGTTCACGGAACGGACCCCGGCCGCCGAGCGCACGCTGATGACCACCGTCCTCGCGCAGTTCGAGGCCGACCCGGCCGTGGATCCACTGTATATCCGGATGCAGGTGGCGACCCCGCAGCCCCCTGCGGAGGGCCCCCTGGAGCACGGCTGGTTCGAGCGGGAGATCGTCGTCGACCTCACGCCGGAAGAGAAGGACCTGTTCCGGAGCTTCAAGCCCAACGCCCGCAACAGCATCCGCCGCGCCCAGAAATCCGGGGTCGAGGTCCGGAGTATTCCCCGCGAGCTATGGAGTTCCACCTTCCGTGAGGACCTCTTCCCCATCATGCGGGAGACCGCCGAGCGCGACGGGTTTGAGAGCTTCGCCTCCGACTACTACGAAACGCTCCTCACCGAACTGGGTGACTACCTCCGGCTGCTCGTGGCCTACCTCGACGGAAAGCCGGTGAGCTGGCTCATCACCAGCGAATACCGCGGCTCCGCCGTCTACTACTTCGCCGGAAGCACCCAGCAGGCGCGGAAGATTTTCGCCCCCTACCTCCTGCTCTGGGAAGCCTTCCGGGAGCTGCGGGCCGCGGGCAACCGCTCGTGCGCCCTCACGGGGATCGTCAGCGACAACTATCCGCAGCTCGCGAATGTCACGACGTTCAAGCGGAACTTCTCCAGGAACGTCGTGGTGGTGCCGACAACCTACGACCTCCCGGTGAAGCCGCTGCGCTACCGGGCCCTCGCCGCGGCCCTGCACGCCCGGCGGAGCCTGCCCGCACGGCTGGGTGCCGCCCGGACGGCCCTGGCCGCCGCGCGCCGCGCCGCCGCCACCGGCCTGCGGGCCGGGAAGCGCCCGACCGCCCAGCCCGAGGGTGATACCGGGAGCCGGCCGGCCTGACGAAAGTGGGAACCGATGGTTGATGTGGAGGTTGTGGGTTCCGGCCCCAACGGACTGGCGGCGGGCGTCGTGATGGCCCGGGCCGGGCTGCGCGTGCGCGTCCACGAGTCCGCAGCGACCATCGGTGGCGGATCGCGCACCCTGCCGCTGATGGAGGAGGGAACCGTCCACGACATCTGCTCGGCGGTCCACCCCATGGCGCTCGCCTCCAGGTTCTTCACCGCGTTCGAACTCAGCCGCCGTATCGGATTCGCCGTCCCGGAGGTGTCCTACGCCCATCCGCTCGACGGGGGAAGGGCGGGTATCGCCCACCGCAGCCTCGAACGGACGGTCGAAGGGCTGGGCGCGGACGGTCGGGCATACCGCCGGCTCATGCAGCCCCTCGTCGAGCACCAGGAGGGTGTCCTCGACCTGACCCTCAACCACCTGCTGCGGATCCCCCGGAACCCGTCAGCCGCCGCACGCCTCGCGGCGGCGGTGCTCGACCAGGGGTCTCCGGCCTGGAACCGGCGGTTCCGGGGCGAGGAGGCCCCGGCTATGCTCACCGGGGTGATGGCACACCCTGTGGGCCCGCTCCCCTCGCTCACGGCCGCGGGAGCCGGAATGGTGCTCGGCCTGCTCGCGCACACCGTCGGCTGGGCCATCCCCGTGGGCGGCTCGCAGGCGATCGTCGACGCGATGGCCCGGGACATCGAGGACCATGGCGGCCAAATCGTTCCAGGCTCCCGGGTGGAATCCCTCGCGGAGCTCGGCAACGCCCGTGCCGTCCTGCTCGACGTCGCCCCGCCCGCCCTCGCACGGCTGGCCCGCGGACGGCTTCCCGGGGGGTATGAGCGGGCACTGCGCAGGTTCCGCTTCGGCAACGCCGCCTGCAAGGTCGACTTCCTCCTCTCCGGCCCCGTGCCGTGGGCTCACCCGGAGGTGGCCCGGGCGGGCACCGTGCACCTCGGCGGGACCCGTGCCGAGGTCGCGGCGGCCGAAGCCGACGTTCAGGCCGGACGCCACCCGGAGCGCCCCTATGTCCTGATCTCCCAGCCTTCGCTTTTCGACCCCACCCGGGCGCCGTCGGGCCGGCACACCCTGTGGACCTACTGCCACGTGCCCCGCGGCTCCACGACGGACATGACCGAAGCCATCACGGCCCAGATCGAACGGTTCGCCCCCGGGTTCCGCGGCCTGATCGTCGACTCGCGGTCCTCGACGGCGGCACAACTCGAGGACTACAACGAGAACTACGTCGGCGGGGACTTCGGCTCGGGCGCGGTGGACCTGCGCCAGATGATCGTCCGCCCGGTCCTGGCCGCCCACCCGTGGGCCACCCCGCTGAAGGGCGTCTACCTCTGCTCCCAGTCGGCACCGCCCGGTCCGGGCGTGCACGGCATGGCGGGGTTCCACGCCGCGAAGCTTGCCCTGCGGCGCGAATTCGGGCTGGGCGTTCCGGACCTCGGGATCGGCTGAGGCCGGTCACCGGCCGCGGTCCAACACACTCGACAGGAGGCATTAGTGGACAAGTCCCAGCCCGGCAGCGACCCCTACCGGCTCGAACGGTTCGTCACCGCCCAGGACGCGGGCGGCACGTACGCCAGGGCCCTCTACGAGATCCGCGCCGGACTCAAGCAGAGCCACTGGATGTGGTTCGTCTTCCCCCAGATCCAGGGCCTCGGACGCAGCGCGACGGCCCGCGAATTCGCCATCTCCTCCCTGCACGAGGCCCAGGCCTATCTTGCCCACCCGGTTCTCGGGCCGAGGCTGCTCGAATGTGCCCGGGCTGCCGCGGCGCTGCCGGGGAACAGCGCCGAAGCCGTGTTCGGCGGCATCGACGCCACCAAGCTGCATTCAAGCGCCACCCTCTTCCACCGCGCCGCCCCGGAAGAGGGCGTCTTTTCCGAGCTCCTCGGGAAGTACTTCGGCTCCCGGCCCGACGCCGCCACCGACCAGCGCCTCTGACCCGCACCAGGCGCCCCTGGGTCGAAACGGCAGGACGGCAATCCACGGAAGGCGGCTCCAGGACGGCGGACCCGAGCCGCCGCCCGCGCGCTGCCCGCCTTTGCCCGGCCGGGGGTGGCCAAGGTAAGATCAATGTGGTTTCGACCACAATTTCATATGCCCTTGACCTGCAGCGGGAGAGTCCCGCCGCGAACGTCCACTCCGGCAGGCGCCGTAGGAGCAAATCCTCCCCAGGAATCTCTCAGGCCCAGTACCGCTGCGGTTAGGCAACTCTGGAAAGCAGTGCACCGGCCTTGAGGTCCGGGGGCGCTCACCGAAGGTGCAAGCAGGCGTAGAGCCCTGCGGAAACTCTCAGGTCCAAGACACAGAGCGGGGAGGAACTCGAAAAGGCACGCGCCGCCGGCGCTTGAACGTACGGAGTTTCCATGACCGCCCACGCCGATTTGGCTTCCACCTTCGCCGACCGCCATATCGGTCCGCGCACCTCCGACGCAGCGCAGATGCTGTCGGTCCTTGGATACCCCAGCATCGACAAGCTCGTCGACGTCGCCGTCCCCGCCAGCATCCGGTCAGCCAGGGCCCTGGACCTTCCGGCGGCGCTCAGCGAACCCGAGGTGCTCGCCCAGCTGCGCAGGATCGCCGGCCGCAACCGCACCGCGGTGCAGATGATCGGCCAGGGCTACTTCGACACCGTGACCCCTCCGGTGATCCGGCGCAACGTGCTCGAGTCGCCGGCCTGGTACACCGCGTACACGCCCTACCAGCCGGAAATCTCCCAGGGCCGCCTCGAGGCGCTCCTCAACTTCCAGACGATGGTCCAGGACCTCACCGCCCTCGATATCGCCAACGCCTCCCTGCTCGACGAAGCCTCGGCCGTCGCCGAAGCGGTGCTGCTCATGCGCCGTTCGGGCAGGAACAAGGCCGGACGCACTGTCATGGACGCCGACTGCCTCCCGCAGACCATTGCCGTGGTTCGAGGCCGCGCCGAGGCCCTCGGCTTCGAGGTCGAGATCGCCGACCTCTCCCAGGGCCTGCCCGAGGGTGACATCAACGGCGTCGTCCTCCAGCAGCCCGGAGCCTCCGGCGCCGTGCGCGACCACGCCGCGGTCATCGCCGCAGCGAAGGAGCGTGGAATCCTCGTCACCGTCGCCGCCGACCTCCTGGCCCTGACCCTCATCACCGCCCCCGGAGAGCAGGGAGCCGACATCGCCGTTGGCTCGGCCCAGCGCCTCGGGGTCCCGCTGTTCTTCGGCGGACCGCACGCCGCCTACATGGCCGTGCGGAAGGGCCTCGAGCGGATGCTGCCCGGCCGCCTCGTCGGGGTGTCCAAGGACGCCGACGGCGCCCCCGCCTACCGGCTGGCCCTCCAGACCCGCGAGCAGCACATCCGCCGGGAAAAGGCGACGTCCAACATCTGCACCGCGCAGGCGCTGCTGGCCATCACCGCCAGCATGTACGGGGTGTACCACGGCCCCGAGGGCCTTCGGGCGATCGCCGAGCGCACCCACCGGCACGCCGTCGACCTCGCCGGCCGGATCGCCGCCACCGGAGCGGAGATCGTCCACGACACCTTCTTCGACACCCTCCTGGTCCGCGTGCCCGGCCGGGCCGCCGAGCTTGCGGACCGGGCCGAGGAACTCGGCTACAACCTGCGCCGTGTCGACGCCGACCACCTCGGCATCTCCTGCGACGAGACGACCACGGACGGCCACGTCGCCGCCGTCGCCGGTGTTTTCGGCGGTGAAGCCGCCTCCGGCAGCACGGAGAGCCGCATCCCCGCCGGTCTGCGCCGCACCTCCTCCTACATGACCCACCCGGTGTTCTCCCTGCACCGGTCGGAAACGGCGATGCTGCGCTACCTGCGCCGCCTCTCCGACCGCGACCTCGCCCTGGACCGCACCATGATCCCGCTGGGCTCGTGCACCATGAAGCTCAATGCCACAGTGGAGATGGAGTCCATCTCCTGGCCCGAGTTCGCCTCCATCCACCCCTTCGCCCCCGCGGCCCAGACCGAGGGGTGGCGCGAACTCATCACCGACCTCGAGGAGCGCCTGGCCGAGATCACCGGCTACGCCAAGGTGTCCCTGCAGCCCAACGCGGGCTCGCAGGGTGAACTCGCGGGCCTGCTCGCGATCCGCGGCTACCACCGTTCCCGCGGGGACGAGAACCGCACGGTGTGCCTGATCCCCTCGTCCGCGCACGGCACCAACGCCGCCTCCGCCGTCCTGGCCGGCATGAAGGTGGTGGTCGTTGCGACCGCCGCCAACGGCAATATCGACCACGACGACCTCAAGGCCAAGATCGAGCAGCACGCCGAAAACCTTTCGGCGATTATGATCACCTACCCCTCCACGCACGGTGTCTTTGAGGAGGACGTGCGCTGGGTGTGCGAGCAGGTCCACGCGGCCGGCGGCCAGGTCTACATCGACGGCGCGAACCTCAACGCCCTCGTCGGGCTGGCCCGGCCCGGAGCGTTCGGCGGGGACGTCTCGCACCTGAACCTCCACAAGACCTTCTGCATCCCGCACGGCGGCGGCGGCCCCGGCGTCGGGCCCGTCGCCGTGGCCGAACACCTCATCGACTTCCTTCCGGGGGACGCGAACCGTGACATCGCCACCGACGAGGGTGCCGGCGGCGCCCCCATCTCGGCGTCGATGTACGGCTCGGCCGGAGTCCTTCCCATCTCCTGGGCCTACGTGGCCCTGATGGGCTCGGAGGGCCTGACCAGCGCGACGGCGCACGCCCTGCTCGCGGCGAACTACATCGCCGCCCGGCTCACCGAGCACTTCCCCGTCCTGTACACCGGGGCCCAGGGGCTGGTGGCGCACGAGTGCATCCTGGACCTGCGCCCGCTCACTGCGAAGACCGGGGTCACGGCCGAGGATGTCGCCAAGCGGCTCATCGACTACGGGTTCCATGCGCCCACGCTGTCCTTCCCGGTCGCGGGAACGCTCATGGTGGAGCCCACCGAATCCGAGAACCTTGCGGAGCTCGACCGGTTCATCGACGCCATGATCGCCATCAAGGGCGAGATCGACCGGGTCGCCGACGGCGAATGGAGCGTCGAGGAAAGCCCGCTGCGCCAGGCACCGCACACCGCGGCAACGCTCATCGGGGACGACTGGACCCAGTCCTACCCGCGCGAGCTCGCCGCCTACCCCCTGCGCTCCCTGCGGCACGACAAGTACTTCCCGCCCGTCCGGCGCATCGACGGCGCCCACGGCGACCGCAACCTGGTGTGCTCCTGCCCTCCCATCGAAGCCTTCGAGGACTAAACCCAATGCCCAAGCAGACTCCCCTGTACACCCGGCACGAAGCGCTCGGCGCCTCCTTCACCGACTTCGGCGGCTGGCAGATGCCGTTGAAGTACGGCAGCGAGCTGGAGGAACACCACACCGTGCGCCGCGCCGCCGGCCTGTTCGACCTCTCCCACATGGGCGAGGTCCTGGTCACCGGTGCCCAGGCCGCGGAGTTCCTCAACTACGCGCTGGTGGGCAACTTGGCCGTAATGCCGGTGGGGAAGGCGAAGTACTCCCTCATCTGCAACGCCGACGGCGGCGTCATCGACGACCTCATCACCTACCGCCTGGCCGAGGACCGCTTCCTCGTGGTTCCCAACGCCTCAAACGCCGATACCGTCGCCGGAGAGCTCCGGGACCGCGCCGCCAACTTCGACGCGGTGGTGGAGGACCAGTCCGAGACCACGGCACTGGTCGCGGTGCAGGGACCCAACGCCGAGGCGATCCTGCTCGCCATGGCGGCCCCCGGGGATGCCGAGGCCATCACGTCGCTGCGCTACTATGCCGCCGTCGAGGTCGAACTCGCCGGGGTGCCGGTCCTGCTGGCCCGCACCGGCTACACCGGTGAGGACGGCTTCGAGCTGGTCGTCGGCAACTCCTTCGCGGTCCGCGTGTGGGATGCGGCCCTCGAGGCCGGCGCCGGCCACGGCCTGATCCCCTGCGGCCTGGCCGCCCGCGACTCCCTCCGCCTGGAGGCCGGGATGCCGCTGTACGGAAACGAGCTCGGCCTGTCGACCAACCCCTTCGAGGCCGGCCTCGGCCCGGTGGTGAGCCTCAAGAAGACCGAGGACTTCGTGGGGCGCGCGGTCCTGGAGCCGCTGAAGGGCGCCGGCCCGGCACGCCGGCTGGTGGGCCTGCGGGGAACCGGCCGCCGCTCCGCGCGGGCCGGGTACGACGTGGTGGTGGACGGCGCGGCCGTCGGCACCGTGACGTCGGGGCTGCCGAGTCCCACCCTGGGCTATCCTGTGGCCCTTGCCTACGTCGATTCGGCCCTGGCGGAGCCCGGGACAGAGGTCCAGGTGGACCTGCGCGGCCGCCCGGAGTCCTTCACCGTGGTGGAGACACCGTTCTACAAGCGCGCCAAGTGACGCCGCGCAGCGGCCTCGTTGCACTAGGGGGACAGCAGTGACAATCAGTGCGTTCGACCTGTTCAAGATCGGCATCGGACCATCCAGTTCGCACACCGGCGGGCCGATGACCGCTGCGTTCCTGTTCACCGAGCTGCTCCGGCAGGAGGGCCTGCTGGAGCGGGTGGACCGGCTCCAGGTCGAGCTCTTCGGCTCGCTCGGCGTCACCGGCCACGGCCACGGGACGGTGAAGGCGATCCTGCTCGGGCTCGAGGGAAGCCAGCCCCACCTCGTCGACCCGGCCACCGCCGACGAGCGGGTCCGGCGCATCGGCGAGCTCAAGACGCTGCGGCTGGCGGGCGACCTGGTGATCGGCTTCGACCCGGAGCAGGACCTCATCCTGCACCGCCGCCAACGGCTCGAATATCACACCAACGGAATGCGTTTCCAGGCCTGGGACGGCGCCGGCGCTCTGCTCCGGCGGCGCGAATACTTCTCGGTGGGCGGCGGTTTCGTCCTCGACGAGGACCAGATCGGCGTCGAGACGCAGGCCGAACCAGAGGTCGTTGTACCCTTCCCCTTCAACACGGCGGATCAACTGCTCGAACTATGCAACAAGCAGAATATGTCCTTCTCGGAGGTGGTGCTGGCCAATGAGACGGCCGTCCGGAGCGAGGAGGAGGTCCGTGCCGGACTGCTCGAAATCTGGGCCGTCATGCAGGACACGATCCGCCGGGGCACCACCACCGGCGGCGTCCTCCCCGGCGGGCTCGCCGTCCGGCGCCGGGCCGCCCGACAGCTCGAGCTCCTGGAGAAGGCCAACGACCCCCACGACCGGCTGGGCACGATGGAATGGGTGACCCTGTTCGCGCTGGCGGTCAATGAGGAGAACGCCGCAGGCGGCCGTGTGGTCACCGCCCCCACCAACGGTGCCGCCGGGATCATTCCGGCCGTCCTGAAGTACTACGTCGACTTCGTGCCGGGCGCCAGCGACGACGGGGTGGTGCGCTTCCTGCTGGCCGCCACGGCCGTCGGGTCGCTGTTCAAGAAGAACGCCTCCATCTCGGGCGCGGAGGTGGGATGCCAGGGCGAGGTCGGATCCGCCTGCGCCATGGCGGCCGGCGCCCTGGCCGAGGTGCTCGGAGGCACCCCGGAACAGGTCGAGAACGCCGCGGAGATCGGGATCGAGCACAATCTCGGCCTGACCTGCGATCCGGTTGGGGGCCTCGTCCAGATCCCGTGCATCGAACGCAACGCGGTGGGCGCGATCAAGGCCATCACCGCCGCGCGGATGGCCGTGCGCGGCGACGGGCAGCACCACGTCTCCCTGGACATTGCCATCAAGACGATGCGCGATACCGGGGCGGACATGATGGACAAGTACAAGGAGACGGCGCGCGGCGGCCTCGCCCTGAACGTCGTGGAGTGCTGAGCGGGCGCCCCGCCTAGACGGCGGTTGGAACCGACTTGTTCCGCTGGGGGGCGAGCTCGACGACGATCGCGCGCAGCAGCCCCCGCAGCTCCTCGGATTCAAGGCCTTCGCCGGTCATCAGGGAGCGCTCGATGTCGCGGGCCTGGGTGAGGGCCCCGAGGCCCGCCGGCGTGATGGTGATGCGCTGGCTCCGGCGGTCCCGGGTGTCGCGGATCCGGGAGATGAAACCCTGGCGCTCCAGCTTCTCGAGCGTCTTGCCGATGGTCTGGGCCTGGACGTGCACGGCCAGGGCGAGACGCGCCCCGGTCATGGTGCCCTCCCGGGAGAGCACCCCCAGCGTCGTGTAGCCGGCGTGGGTGATGCCGATGTCAAGGAGTCGTTCATTCCACGCATGGTCCACCAGCCGGGCGGCGGTGGTGAGGAGGCGGCTTGTTGACCACTCGTTCAAATCAGGCATAGCACTACTTCTTCCAGATCCTAGTAACTCAGATATCTCCACTATGAACCTAAATCTTCAAGTTTTCCCTGTGATCCACCCAAAGCTTTGGACAAGGGCCGCGGGACGCCCGGAAGGAAAGGTTCAGGGCTGGTGCTCACCCGCCCCGGAACGGTGGCCCGCCAGGAAGGTCAGGATGGCCCCGGCGACTTCTCCCGGCGCACCGTACTGGGCGACGTGGGGCTGGCCGGGTATCTGAACGAGGGCGCCAAGGGGAGCGGCCTCGGCGAGTTCGCGGCACCAGGGCTCCCGGGCCACCGGATCCCGTGAACCGCGGATCACCAGGAGCGGACAATCCACCCCGCGCACGGCCTCCTCGAGGCGGTACTCCATCATGGGGCGCAGTTCCTTCAGGTACCAGCGCAGGCCGGTCCGCAGGTAATCGGTGACGACAATGAAGTTCGCCGAGGGCAGTTCCCGGAGGGAGTCGTGCGCCAGGGCCACCGCCTGCCGCCTGACCGACCGGCGCCGCCGGTCCACCACCGGCCCGATCAGCACGAGCCCGGCCACGCGGTCCGGGTCATGCAAGGCCGCGGCAGTGGCGATCTGTGCACCCATCGAATGTCCGACGAGCACGCAGGAGTCGACCCCGACCTCCGCCAGCAGTCCCAGCAGGACGGCCGCGTGATCCTCCACCGGGAGGGACGGGCCCGGCGAGGGGTTGGGACCGAACCCCGGAAGGTCAACCGAATAGGTGTCGGCGGCTGCGGTGAGCTCGGCGTGCAGACGGTCCAGGTAGCGGTGCGACATCCCGATGCCGTGGATCAGGACAAACGGCGGTTCGTTGCTCCCGGCCGGGCCGGGGGAGAAGTGGATCCTGAGGGTGAGGCCGCGCAGGCGCACCAGGGAGACAGTAGGAGAGACCATCCGCAGATTCTAACCGTGCCTTTTACCCGCAGAAGTTCAAGGAATCCTCAAGATCGAACAGCGGCTCCTCCAAATTTCTGGCAAGGTATTGCTATGCCCGGTATTCATGAACCACGCACCGCCCTCATCGTCGAGGACGACGAGGACATCCGGGAGCTGCTGGGCACGGCGCTGCGGCTGAAGGGATTTTCGATCCTCGAAGCGGCGACCGGGCACGAGGGCCTTGCCAAGGTGCGCGACCACAAGCCCGACCTGATCACGCTGGATCTCAACCTCCCCGACCTTGACGGGGTGGAGGTCTGCCGCCAGTCCAGGGCGATGAGCGACGCCTACATCGTGATGGTGACCGCCCGCCAGGACGAGATCGACCGCCTGCTGGGCCTGGAAACGGGCGCCGACGACTTCATCGGGAAACCGTTCAGCCCGCGCGAGTTCACCGCACGGGTCTCGGCCATGTTCCGCCGGCCCCGCACGGGCCCGGGAGCGGCCGGTAACGGCGGTGCACCGATGCTGCGCCACAACGGCCTCCTGATGGACGTGGAGGGCCGTACAGTGACCCTCGACGGTGAGGAGCTGGCGCTGACCAGGATCGAGTTCGACCTCCTCGAGGCCCTGCTCGACGGCGCGTCGCGCGTGTGGTCAAGGGAGGCGCTCCTGGACCGGGTGTGGGGGGACGGCTGGGCGCTGGACCACCACCTGGTCGAGGTGCACATCCGGAACCTCCGCCGGAAGCTCAGCGACGACACGAGCAATCCCCGCTTCATCCGGACCGTGCGCGGTGTGGGGTACCGGCTGATCCCGCTTTCGCCGGCGCGCTGACCGGCCCTACAGCAGGGTGTATTCGTCGAGGGCGTCGCGCAGCCCGGGTGCGCTTCCCCGCTCGTCGTCGATGCTCTTCCGCTCGCTCTTCACGAGGTCGGGCCGGTCGGTGACGATTCCGTCCACCGGCACCCGCAGGAACGATCGAATGGCGTCGGGGTCGTTCACGGTCCAGACCCACAGGTCCTTGCCCCGGCCACGGGCGAGGGCCGCGAGCTCCTCGGTGAAGAAGGACTGCTCGACGACGAGGAAATCGCCAGGTTCCCCCTCCAGGGTGCCCACGTTGGCGGCGACGGTGTACCCGACCCGCAGCCCGGGCCGTTTCTCCTCGAGCTCCTGGACCACCTCTCCGCTGAGGGAATGGTAGATGTGGTGGCCCGTGGCCCCGACGGAGTCGAGTTCCGCCAGGAGCCGGTCCACGACCACCGGTGACTCATGCCCGTGCAGCTTGAGCTCGATCAGGAGTTTCACGCCGAGTTCCTCGGCGCGCAGGACGTAGTCGATGAGGGAGACCATCGAGTCGCTGTAACCCCCGACGCTCACGGTGATCGACTCCGCTTCGGCGAGGGTCAGGTCGTAGGTGTTCACGTTGCGGCCGGAGACGATCCACAGATTCACGTCGTGGCTGAGGATGAAGCGCCCGTCCTTGGTTTCCTGGGCATCGATCTCGACGAAGTCGGGGCGGACCTCCGCGGCCGCCTCGAGGGCCCCGAGGGTGTTTTCCACGCCTCCCCCGACGAACCCGCGGTGGGCGATGACCTGGGTGGACCCGGAGTCCGCCGGGACGCTTCCCTCCGCCGGAAGGATCGAGGCCGACTGGACGACGGTCGCCCCCATCACCAGCAGCCCGAGGGCCATGAGGGCCACCCGCCGCCGGCCGGTGTGCCCCCGCCGGGGCGGGCGGGAGGTGTCCTGGTCCGGTGGAGGCGGAGCACCGGAGGGAAGGCCGGTCCGCCCGTTGTAGGCGGCCGTGAGGGCGTGGAGGATCACGACGAGCGCGAAGCTCAGGACCACCGCCGATCCCACATTGGCTATGCCGTAGCCGCCGGCAGCCACGGCGGGGGCGATCGGCGCGGCGAAGCGGTCGGCCAGGGAGGCGGCGAACACCACCGCTTCGGTGAGGGCCGTGGAGAGCGCGACGGCACCGGCTGCCACCAGACCGATCGCCGCGGCGATGCGCCACGACTGGCGGCGGGTCGCGGCCAGGCTGCCGGCAACGGCCCGCCCCGGTGTCTTCCCTTCGATCACCAGCAGCGGGAAGGTGAAGATCAGGCGGATGTTCACATACAGGAGCGCCGCGAGGCCCGCCCCGTACAGGGCCGCGCTCACCGGGGCCTTCAGCATCTCCCCGCTGATGAACAGCGGCACCGCGATGCCCCGGGTGACGGTGGAGAACAGGCCGAACCCGCCAAGCGGCATGACCAGTAGGACGTAGATGATCAGCAGCGGTGACTGGTAGTGCCCCACGGCCCGGATCGCCCGGGCCACATCATCAACCACCGGCCGCAGGAGCAGCGGCAGGCCCGACTGCTGGCGGTGCACCAGCACGATCAGGGTGACGAGCTGCAGGCTCACCACCGCGAGTGCGGCGACGACAAGGAGGATCATCAGGAGGAGCGCCCCGGGGTGGGCGAGGACCATCCCGAGGTTCTGGTCGCTGATCCGGGGCAGGCCCGACGCCGCCAGGACCAGGCGGAAGAGCGCCGACAGCGCCGGAAGGGCCAGCAGGATGGTCACGCCGTTGAGGACAAGGGAGGCCAGCTGAAGGGGAAGGAAACCCTTCAACGCCTCCGCCAGGGCCCTGCGCAGGGACGCCCGGAGGGGAAAGGGCGCCGACGGCACGCGCGCTTCGGGCGCGCCGCTGGAGCGCCCGATCCGCTTGGCCATGTACATCGTTTCGTCCTCCGGGCTTCCTGGAACTCCCCGGGGTGCCGGCGGAGCGGTCATCGAACCACTCTAGGCCCAAGCGGAGCACGGGGGCCGTAGCTAAGCTTTAGGGGTGGCTCACTTAGACGTTTCGAACATAGATTATTTCCTCTCCGACGGGCGGCAGCTGCTCAACGCCGTCTCGTTCCGGGTCGGGGAGGGCCACAAGACCGCCCTGATCGGCCCGAACGGCACCGGCAAGACCACGCTCCTGCGCATCATCGCCGGAGACCTGACGGCCGACGAGGGGGCCGTCACCCGGTCGGGGGCGATGGGCATCATGCGCCAGTTCGTGGGTCAGGTGCGCGATGACACGACGGTCCGCGACCTCCTGGTCTCGGCCGCGCCGCCCGCCCTCGCCCGTGCGGCGAAGGCGGTCGACGACGCCGAGCTGGCCATGATGGAAACCGACGATGAGCCCACCCAGATGCGCTACGCGCAGGCGATCGCGGACTGGGGGGACAGCGGCGGCTATGAACTGGAGACCACCTGGGACGAGGTGACGATGGCGGCCCTGGGCATCCCGTTCGACCGCGCGCAGCACCGGGCGGCGTCCTCCCTCTCCGGCGGCGAACAGAAGCGCCTTGTCCTCGAAGCGCTTTTCTCCGGTCCCGACGAACTGCTGCTGCTCGACGAGCCGGACAACTACCTCGACGTGCCAGGGAAGCGCTGGCTCGAGACGAAACTGGCCGAGTCGCGCAAATCGGTGCTCTTCGTCAGCCACGACCGGGAACTGCTGGCCAACGCCGCGACCCGGATCGTCACCCTCGAGCCGGGGGTCCTGGGCGCGTCCGCCTGGACCCACGGTGGGGGCTTCGAAACCTACCTGAAGGCGCGCCAGGACCGCAACGCACGGTTCGAGGAGCTCCGGCGGCGGTGGGACGAGGAGCACGTGAAGCTCAAGGAACTCGTCAACATGTACAAGAACAAGGCCGCGTTCCGCTCCGATATGGCCAACCGGTACCACGCGGCCCAGACCCGGCTCGCGAAGTTCCTCGAGGCGGGCCCGCCGGAGGCCCTTCCGATGGAGCAGAACGTGTCGATGCGCCTCCACGGAGGGCGGACGGCCAAGCGGGCGGTGGTGGCCTCCAAGCTCGAACTGACCGGGTTGATGAAACCGTTCAGCACCGAGATCTGGTTCGGCGACCGGGTCGGGGTCCTGGGCTCCAACGGCTCGGGCAAGTCCCACTTCCTGCGGCTGCTCGCCGGGGGCGGCACGGACCCGGACAAGGAACACCTGCCGGTGTCCGACGTCGAGATCGCCGAGGTGCCGCACGAGGGAACGGTCAAGCTCGGGGCACGGATCCGCCCCGGGTTCTTCGCCCAGACCCATTCGCGTCCGGACCTGCTCGGCCGGACCCTGCTCGACATCCTCCACCGGGGCGACGAGCACCGCTCGGGTCTGGGCCGGGAGGCGGCGTCGGCCGTCCTGGACCGGTACGGCCTGGCCGGACAGGCGGAGCAGCAGTACGACTCGCTCTCGGGCGGGCAGCAGGCCCGCCTGCAGATCCTGCTGCTCGAACTCTCCGGCGCGACCCTGCTGCTGCTCGACGAGCCCACCGACAACCTCGACCTGCACTCGGCCGAAGCGCTCGAACACGCCATCGACGCCTTCGAGGGAACGGTGCTCGCGGTCACGCACGACCGGTGGTTCGCCCGCAGCTTCGACCGGTTCCTGGTGTTCGGCTCCGACGGCAAGGTCTATGAGACCAAGGAACCCGTGTGGGACGAGGCGCGGGTGGTGCGGGCCCGCTGAGCCCGCTCAGGGGGACGCCGGCGGCTCCGGGAAGGAGCGGGTCTTCGTGGGGTTCCCCCCGGCGTCGTAGGTGCGCCACTGCCCGATCTTCCTTCCGTCGAGGTAGGCTCCCTCGTCCAGGAGCTTCCCGGTGGAGTGGTACCGCCTCCACGGGCCCTGCTGCAGCCCCGCGCTGAACGCGCCGTGCTGGAGCAGGCCGCCGGTCTCGCGGTGCCAGACGCACTCGCCGTCGAGTTCGCCGTCCACATAGCCGACCTCGGCCTTGAGGCGGCCGTTGCGGAAATAGAACCTCCACGGCCCGTGGCGCCGGCCCTCGCGGTATGCGCCTTCGCCGGACAGCCCACCGCCGGCGAAGCGCTCCTGCCAGTGCCCGGTCTTCCTGCCGTCGCCGTCGATCCGGTTCGCCTCATCGTCCATGCTGACAGGGTACGGGCGGACCGGTTTGAAAGGCACTCAGGCGCACGGCTACGGTGGCAGGGTGAACCCCCACCTGAAGTCCGCCGTCTGGGCCACCTTCGCCATCTTCGGGCTCAACGGCCTGGTCTTCGCGAGCTGGGCCGCGCGGATTCCCGCAGCGTCCGCGGCGCTCGGGCTGAGCTCGGGCCAGATCGGGGCGCTGCTGCTGGTGGGAGCGGTCGGCTCGGTCCTGTCGCTGCCCCTCGCCGGTGCCGTCTCGGCGCGCGTCGGCACGGCGAACACCGTGCGGGTCGGAGGTGCGGCCGCGGCGCTCGCCGCCGCCACCGTCGCCGCCGGCCTGCAGCTGCAGTCGGTCCCGCTGACCGGGGTGGGGCTGTTCCTCTTCGGCTCCGGCGTGGCGCTGTGGGATGTCGCCCAGAACATCGAGGGCGCCGACGTCGAACGCCGGCTGCGGCGCACCATCATGCCGCGCTTCCATGCCGCCTTCAGCGGCGGCGCCTTCCTCGGGGCGCTGCTGGGCGCCGGCCTCGCCGCGGTGGACATCGACCTGCCGGCACACCTGGTGGCGATCGCCGTCCTGTCCCTCGCCGTGTCGCTGTGGATCCCCCGGTACTTCCTGCCCGTGAGCGCCCCGGGGCACACCGCCCCCGCCCCCGCGGCGGGCGGCAGGTTCTCCGCCTGGCGGGAGCCGCGCACCCTGCTGATCGGACTCGTTGTCCTCGGCGCCGCCCTCACCGAGGGTGCCGCCAATGACTGGGTTGCCAAGGCCACCGTCGACGGGCTCGGCAGCAGCGAAAGCACCGGGGCTCTCATGTTCGCCGTATTCGTCGCCGCCATGACGATCCTGCGCTTCGTCGGCGGAGGCTTCATCGACCGGTACGGGCGGGTCCGGGTGCTGCAGACAAGCCTCGGTGCCTCGCTCGCGGGTCTCCTCCTGTTCGTGTTCGCCCCCAACGTGCTCCTGGCCGCGGTCGGAGCGGTCCTCTGGGGAGCCGGCGCCGCCCTCGGGTTCCCGATGGGCATGTCCGCGGCGGCCGACGACCCGCGGCACGCCGCCCTGCGGGTCTCCGTTGTCTCCACCATCGGCTACACGGCCTTCCTCGCCGGCCCGCCCCTGCTGGGCTTCCTCGGGGACCTCGTGGGCATCCGGACCGCGCTGCTGGCCGTCGGCGCCGCCGTGCTGGCCTCCTTCATCGTCGCCCCGGCCGCCCGCGAGCGGCACGACGAGGAACAGACGGCAATATTGGATAAGGACAGAACCTGACCTGAATGGCCCGGGACTGGGGGAGGCCGCGCCTAAGCTTTTCCGCATGACAATGATTGAGGCCTCCGGTCTGAAGAAGACCTACCGCTCGAAGAGCGGTCCGGTCCATGCCCTTGCCGGGATGGACCTATCCGTGCCCCGCGGCACAGTGAAGGCGCTGCTCGGCCCCAACGGCGCCGGGAAGACCACTGTGGTCAAGGTGCTGACCACCCTGATCCGGCCCACCGAGGGCACCGCCTACGTGGACGGCATCGACGTCCTCACCAACCCCAAGGCCGCGCGCCGCATCATCGGGGTCTCCGGCCAGTACGCGGCCGTCGATGAGAACCTCACCGGGTTCGAAAACCTCGAAATGGTGGGCCGGCTCTACCACCTGGGCGCCCGGGAGGCCAATCGCCGGGCGCAGGAGCTGATCGAGCAGTTCGAACTCACCGAGGCGGGCAACCGGCCGGTGAAGGGTTTCTCGGGCGGCATGCGCCGCCGGATCGACCTCGCCGGAGCGCTGGTGATCAACCCCAAGGTGCTCTTCCTCGACGAGCCCACCACGGGCCTCGATCCGCGCAGCCGCCTTTCCCTCTGGGGAATCATCAAGAACCTGGTCAACGACGGCACGACGCTGCTGCTCACCACCCAGTACCTGGAGGAAGCCGATCAGCTCTCCGACGACATCGCCGTGATCGACGGCGGGCGCGTCATCGCGGAGGGCACGGCCGACGAGCTCAAGGCGCAGATCGGCGGCCACCGGGTGGTCGTCACCCTCGTGGACCCCGCCGACGGCGGCGCCGCCCTTGAGGTGCTCGGCCGCCACGGCGACGGCGAGGCCACCGTGGGCACCGACGGGCGCACCGTGGAGGTGGGCGTCATCAACGGACCGCGCGCCCTCCAGTACGTCCTGGGCGACCTCGGACAGGCGGGGGTCGAACTCCACGACGCCGGCATGCGGCGTCCCAGCCTCGATGACGTCTTCCTCAAGCTCACGGGCCGGCACGCCGAAAAAACCGACGAGAACGTCCCAGCTGAGAAGGAGAACGCGAAATGAGCGTCCTGGCCCCCGAAAACCGGCAGGCCCCCACCTCGCCGGCCCCCAGTGCCGCCTCGATGTGGCTCTCCGACGGTTGGACGGTCACCAAGCGGAACCTGACGAAGCTGAAGCGGTCTCCGGACATGCTCGTCTTCGCCGTCCTGCAGCCGATCATGTTCGTCCTGCTGTTCAGCCAGATTTACGGCGGATCGATCCAGGTCGAAGGCACCGACTACACCCAGTACCTCATGGCCGGAATCTTCGCCCAGACCGTGATCTTCGGCTCGACCTTCTCCGGTTCGGCGATGGCCCAGGACCTCAAGGATGGAATCATCGACCGCTTCCGGACCCTGCCGATGAGCCCCTCGGCGGTCCTCATCGGGCGGACGAACAGCGACCTGGTGCTCAACGGCATCTCGGTCCTGATCATGATGGCGACCGGTTTCGTCGTGGGCTGGCGCGTGAACGCCTCAATCTTGAGTTTCGTGGCGGGCATCGGCCTGCTGCTGCTGTTCTCCTACGCGTTCAGCTGGGTCATGGCGCTGCTGGGCATGAGCGTGAAGTCGCCGGAAGTCATCAACAACGCCTCGTTCATGATCCTGTTTCCCCTGACCTTCATCTCCAATGCGTTCGTCCAGAGCCAGACCCTTCCGGCTCCGCTTGAGGCGTTCGCCAACTGGAACCCGGTCTCCGCGCTGGTCCAGGCGGCGAGGGAGCTCTTCGGCAATGTCGGTTCGGTTCCCGCCCCCGACGCCTGGCCCATGCAGAACGCGGTGCCGACGGTCCTGATCGGGGCGATCCTGATGCTGCTGATCTTCGTCCCGCTGTGCATCCGGAAGTTCGCTTCGATCAGCACCCGCTGACCCCTTCCGCAGGGACCCGGCCGGGCGGACCTCGTCCCGCCTGGCCGGATCCGGCGTCCTCCCCGGTTAGGGTGGCACCGGAGGTCCGTACCCGCCCACGCGCCAACCATCCGGCAACCGAAGGAAATACCCATGATCGAGGCCCAGGGCCTGTTCAAACGCTACGGTGACAAGACGGCCGTCAACGGCATCTCCTTCACCGTCCAGCCCGGTAAGGTCACAGGCTTCCTTGGCCCGAACGGTGCCGGCAAATCCACAACGATGCGCATGATTGTCGGCCTCGACACGCCGAGTGCCGGAACCGTGAGCGTCAACGGACGCCGGTACGCCGAACACCGTGCCCCGCTGCGGGAGGTGGGGGCGCTGCTGGAGGCGAAGGCGTTCCACACCAAGCGCAGCGCCTACAACCACCTCCGGGCCATGGCCGCCACCCACGGCATCCCCAACAGCAGGGTGCGCGAGGTCATCGAGATGACCGGACTCGGGCCTGTCGCGAAGAAACGGGTCGGCGCCTTCTCCATGGGCATGGGCCAGCGCCTCGGCATCGCCGTCGCGCTGCTCGGAGACCCGCACACGGTCATCCTCGACGAGCCCGTCAACGGGCTGGATCCCGAGGGTGTCCAGTGGGTCCGCCATCTGGCCCGGGGCCTCGCCGCTGAAGGGCGGACCGTCTTCCTGTCCTCCCACCTGATGTCCGAGATGGCGATGACGGCGGACCACCTCATCGTGATCGGCCGTGGCCGGATCATCGCCGATGCCCCGGTCTCGGAGATCCTCGCCGGCAGGGGACAGCTGCGAACCCGCGTCCGCACCGACCGTCCGTCCGACCTGCTGGCCGCGCTCGCAGGGGATGGAGCGACCTCGGATTTCCTTGAGCCGGACGTCCTCGAAATCACCGGCCCGGATCCGCGGCGGATCGCCGAAGCGGCGCTCCGCCACCAGGTGCTCGTGTACGAACTGACCCCGCTGCAGGCCTCCCTCGAAGAGGCGTACATGGAGCTCACCGCCTCGGAAGTCGAGTATGTTTCGCACGACCTGCCGCCGGGCGACAAGGCCCTGGGCGTTCCGGAAGGGAACCGATCATGAGCACTTCGACTTCCACCCCGGCCGCGCCGGCCGCCGCAGGGCCCGACCGCAGGAACGGGCCCCACCTCAGCTTCGCGCGGGTCCTGAAATCCGAATGGATCAAGGTCACCACGGTGCCCTCGACGGTGATCCTCCTCGCGAGCACCCTCGTCGTCATGGTGGGCCTGGCCGCCCTGTTCGCCTGGTCCCTGCAGACCGGCCAGGCCCAGCTCGACTCGGGCGGACCGGCCCCGCAGATGGGCCCGCCGGGGGAGCCGCTGCCGGACTTCGGCGACCTCGCCCGTGGCGCACCCTCATCGGGCGTCATCTTCGGGCAGCTCCTCATCGCCTCCCTCGCCGTGGTGCTCATCGCCTCGGAGTGGGCCACCGGGATGATCCGGTCGACGATGGTGGCCGTGCCCAAGCGGGTGCCGGCCCTGCTGGCCAAGAACGCCATCGCCGCCGTCGTATCGTTCCTCGTCGGGGCCGCGGCCGCACTCCTTTCCTATCTTGTGGCCCAGCCCATCCTGGCCGTCGAGGACCTCGACTTCGCGATCTCCGATGACAGGATCGTGGCCAGCATCCTCAACACCGGCACGTACCTTGCGTTCATTGCCGTGATCTCCATGGGAATCGGCACGCTGCTGCGCAATACGGCAGGCGGGGTGGTGACGGCCGTCGGGCTGTTCTTCGTCCTTCCGGTGATCGTGGTGAACCTGATCTCCGGGCTCGCCGACTGGATTCCGGACGCCGCGCGCTTCCTGCCGACCAACGCCGGGGAACGCCTCGTCGCCGTGGCAGCCGAGGAAGGTGCCCTGACCCAGTGGGAAGGCGGCCTCGTGATGGCGGCCTGGGCGGTCGTCCTGCTGATCGCTTCGCTCCTGGTGACCCGCAGACGCGATATCTGACCCCGGGGGCGGGGGAGGCCGGGCCGGCCGTCCCCGCCTCCTTCGGGTGCCCGCTGTTCCCGATTCCGGGCCCGGCACGCGGAGCCGGGCACCGATCTGGTTGAATCGAAGCATGTCGGATGCACGAACCCATATCGAAGACCTCGGCGCGTATGTCAGCGCCTCCCCTTCCAGCTTCCATGCCGCAGCCGAGGGCGGCCGGCGGCTCGAAGCCGCCGGTTTCGTCCGCCTGCGGGAGGAGGAGGTCTTCCCCGCGGAGCCGGGCAGCTACTTCGTGATCCGCGACGGCGCGCTGATCGCCTGGCTCGTCCCCGGCGACGCGACGGCCACCACCGGCTTCTCGATCCTGGGCGCGCACACCGATTCGCCGTCGTTCAAGCTCAAGCCGAAGCCCACCACCGGACGGTACGGATGGCTGCAGGCAGGCGTTGAGGTGTACGGCGGGCCGCTGCTGAATTCCTGGCTGGACCGCGAGCTCACGCTCGCCGGCCGCCTGGTGACCCGCGACGGCACCGAGCACCTCGTCGACACCGGCCCCCTCCTGCGCTTCCCGCAGCTGGCCATCCACCTCGACCGCGCCGTCAACGACGGGCTGACCCTGGACAAGCAGCACCACATGAACCCCGTGTGGGGGCTCGGGGAGGTGCGGGAGGCGGACCTGCTGGGCCTGGTGGCCGCGGCGGCGGGGATCGACCCGGGGCACATCGGCGGATTCGACCTTGTCGCCGCCGATACCCAGGCACCGCGGATATTCGGCGCCGATGGGGCCTTCTTCGCCTCCGGCCGGCTTGACAACCTCACCTCGGTGCACGCCGGGCTCACCGCACTGCTCGGCGCGGCGTCCGCCGACGGGCCCGGACGGCCCATCGCCGTGCTCGCCGCCTTCGACCATGAGGAGGTCGGAAGCGCCTCCCGCTCCGGGGCGAGCGGACCGTTCCTCGAAGACATCCTGCTGCGCATCTCCGGCGGGCTGGGTGCCGGACTCGAGGACCGGCTGCGGGCCCTGGCGGCCTCCTTCTGCATCTCCGCGGACGCCGGCCACGCCGTCCACCCGAACTACGCCGAACGCCACGACCCGGCCAACCACCCGGTGCTGGGCGGCGGGCCGCTCCTGAAGATCAATGCCAACCAGCGGTACACCACGGACGCCCACGGCGCCGCCCACTGGGCGGCTCTGTGCGGCGAGGCCGGGGTGCCGTACCAGGAGTTCGTCTCGAACAACTCCGTTCCGTGCGGTTCGACGATCGGGCCGCTGACCGCCACGCGGCTCGGCATCCGGACCGTCGACGTCGGAACACCCCTGCTGTCCATGCACTCGGCGCGCGAGATGTGCGGGGTCGAGGACCCCGGACGGCTCGCCCGCGTCGTCTCCCGGTTCTTCATCCGCCCCGCCGCAGCGTCCTGACCGGCGTGCCGGGCGGCCGGCGTTCCACCGACGGCGCAAAGTCCGGTAGTATTGGCAAGTCTGTGCTGATTCCGGTGGCCGGGAAATCCCGTCCGCAGCGGCCAGGCCAACGCTAAAGAACCTCCTGTTACGGAAAGACCGTGACCGTTTAGCCCAAAGGAGGTGGGTTCACACATGCGTGCATATGAATTGATGGTAATCATCGACCCCGACGTCGAGGAACGTACCGTCGAACCAACACTCGAGAAGTTCCTGAATGTCGTCCGCAACGGCGGCGGCACCGTGGACAAGGTGGATATCTGGGGACGCCGGCGCCTCGCCTACGAAATCCAGAAGAAGGCCGAAGGCATCTACGCCGTCGTCAACTTCACCGCTACCCCTGCCGTGGCAGCCGAACTTGACCGCCAGCTTGGTCTCAACGAGACCATCATGCGCACCAAGATCATCCGCCCCGAAGAGCAGAAGGTCACGGCCGAGTAGTTCGGCCCCTTCACCTCGAACTTTTCCCGCCCCGGCGGGACGTGACCCAAGGAGGCACCATGGCAGGCGAAACCACAATCACGGTCGTAGGCAATCTGACCAACGACCCCGAGCTTCGTTTTACGCCGTCCGGCTCGGCGGTGGCGAATTTCACCATCGCGTCGACGCCGCGGACCTTCGACCGCCAGACCAACGAATGGAAGGACGGCGAAACGCTGTTCCTCCGTGCCTCGGTCTGGCGCGAAGCTGCCGAGAACGTTGCGGAGACCCTCACCAAGGGGACCCGCGTCGTTGCCCAGGGCCGACTCAAGTCACGTTCGTACGAGACCAAAGAGGGCGAAAAGCGCACCGTCATGGAGCTTGAGGTGGACGAAATCGGTCCCTCCCTGCGCTATGCGTCGGCGAAGATCAGCCGTACCCAGCGCTCAGGCGGCGGTGGCGGCGGATTCGGCGGCAACAGCGGTGGCGGATTCGGCGGCAACGCCGGCGGCTCCAACTGGGGCGGCGGCCAGCAGGCCCAGCAGCCGGCGGACGACCCCTGGGGCGCTCCCGCCGGCGGCGGCTCCCAGGGGTGGGGCAACGGCCCGGATTCCTCCGAACCTCCCTTCTAGGCTCTCCCGAAGTCAGGGCCCGCTCCGTCCCGGAGCCCCTGACTCTAAAGATTTACCCGCACATCCCATCCCGCAGAACAGTTCTGCGGGCTCCAATAGATCAAAGGAGCACCACGATGGCTAAGGCTGAACTCCGTAAGCCCAAACCAAAGTCCAACCCCCTGAAGGCCGCTGACGTCACTGTCATCGACTACAAGGACGTAGCCCTGCTGCGTAAGTTCATTTCCGACCGCGGAAAGATCCGCGCCCGCCGTGTCACCGGTGTCACCGTCCAGGAGCAGCGAAAGATCGCCCAGGCAATCAAGAACGCCCGCGAAGTTGCACTCCTGCCCTACTCCGGCGCCGGCCGCGGCTAAGGGAAAGGAACCTTTTCATGGCAAAGCTCATTCTGACCCAGGAAGTAACCGGCCTCGGTGCCGCAGGGGACGTCGTCGAGGTGAAGAACGGTTACGCACGTAACTACCTTCTGCCCCGCGGCTTCGCCCTGACGTGGACCAAGGGCGGCGAGAAGCAGGTCGAGTCGATCAAGGCCGCCCGCTCCGCCCGCGAGCACGCCTCACTCGAGGATGCCCAGAAGCAGGCGGCGGCCCTGTCGGCCAAGCCGGTCAAGCTCACGGTCAAGGCGGGCGACTCCGGCCGCCTGTTCGGCACCGTCAAGGCCGATGACGTCGCCAAGGCCGTCGAGGCCGCCGGTCTCGGCAGCATCGATCGGCGCAAGGTGGAACTGCCGGCCCACATCAAGTCGGTCGGCTCCTACCAGGCGAACGTCCGTCTCCACGAGGACGTCGCTGCAGTGATCGATCTGGACGTCGTCGCGGGTTAATTCCGCCAATCCAGCAGTATCTTCGAAGGGACCCCCGCCGCCGGCGGGGGTCCCTTCGCCGTTAACTCCCGGTCGCCACGGGGCCGGATGCATGCCTGCCGCGTGATCGACACGCCAGCCGCCGGGGTTGCTCCATCCCGCTCCGGCTATGGCTTCCCCCTCCAGCCCCGGGCGGCTGCGCAGGATGGCGTTCCAGGCGCCGGGGGTGTGCCCGCCGCGACCCCCAAAGGGGGTATGTCAACATGCAACCTGTGGATGAAGGTTCGGCCCAAATTACTTTTCCTCCACACCCACTGGATAAAGTTTTCCCAAGTCAGAGGCGGTTTTCGCCGCAAACTATTTTGTTGTCCACAGGCTTCTCCACATCCTGTGCACAAGACACGCCGCGTAGTCCACAAGTAATCCACAGGGCCTGTGGGGAGCGCGCTTGGTGCGGTGTCCGGCGGGGGCTAGCGTTGCGGAGGATCCCTCACGAATGGGAGTGCCGGGTGATACATCTTCAGTAACCGACCCCGGCCCAGCCGGTCAGCCAGAGGGCTGGCGGGCTGCCGAGGGGAGAGCTTAACGGAAGAAGGCGGCACCAGTGTCCTTGGCACATGCAGACTCATCACAGGACACCCGCTCGCCCGAATTCGCCCGGACACCGCCGCAGGACCTGGTGGCGGAGCAGTCGGTGCTCGGCGGGATGATGCTCTCCAAGGACGCCATCGCGGACTGCGTCGAGGTGCTGCGCGGCATCGATTTCTACCGGCCCGCCCACGAGAGCATCTATGAGGCGATCATCGACCTCTACGGCCGGGGTGAGCCGGCGGATGCGGTGACTGTCTCGGATGAGCTCACGAAACGCGGCGAGATCTCGCGCATCGGCGGACCTGCCTACCTCCACACCCTCATCCAGTCGGTCCCCACGGCCGCCAATGCCGGTTTTTACGCCGAGATCGTGCGTGAGCGGGCCGTCCTGCGCCGCCTCGTCGACGCCGGCACCAAGATCGTGCAACTCGGCTACTCCAACGACGGCGAGGTCGACGACATCGTCAATGCGGCCCAGGCCGAGGTGTACGCCGTAGCCGAGCGCCGGACGGCCGAGGACTACGTCGCCCTGAAGGACATCATCGAAGGCACCGTCGACGAGATCGAATCGGCCGGCCACCGCGGCGAGGGAATGACCGGGGTGCCGACAGGCTTCTACGAGCTTGACGAACTGACGCAGGGCCTGCATGGCGGCCAGATGATCGTTGTGGCGGCCCGTCCCGCCATGGGCAAGTCGACGTTCGCCCTGGACTGGGCGCGCTCGGCCGCGATTAAGCACAACCTCACCACGGTCTTCTTCTCCCTCGAAATGGGCCGCAACGAGATCGCCATGCGACTGCTCTCCGCCGAGGCGACCATCGGGCTCCAGGACCTCCGCAAGGGAACCATCAAGGATGAGCAGTGGGGCAAGATCGCCACGACGATGGGCCGCATGAACGACGCGCCGCTGTTCATCGACGACAGCCCCAATATGTCCCTGATGGAGATCCGAGCCAAGTGCCGGCGCCTGAAGCAGCGGCACGACCTCAAGCTCGTCGTCCTCGACTACCTTCAGCTGATGTCCTCGGGGAAGCGCGTGGAGTCACGGCAGCAGGAGGTCTCGGAGTTCTCGCGTGCGCTGAAGCTGCTGGCCAAGGAGCTCAACGTCCCGGTGGTGGCCCTGTCCCAGCTGAACCGCGGGTCCGAGCAGAGGACCGACAAACGCCCCCAGGTCTCCGACCTCCGCGAGTCCGGGTCGATCGAGCAGGATGCCGACATGGTGATCCTGCTGCACCGCGACGACGTGTACGACAAGGAGTCCCCGCGCGCCGGCGAGGCCGACGTCATTGTGGCCAAGCATCGTAATGGCCCTACGAAGACGATTGTGGTCGGCTTCCAGGGCCATTACTCGCGGTTCAACAATATGGCGGCGGATGGGGGAGGGTTCTAGGCTTCTCCCCGCTCCTACTTGCGGGGGCCCAGCTCGTCGATGACTTTTTGGAGTCGAACCCGCAGATCCTCTGAGGCAAGCCCATCCTCGGGCATCAACTCATGTTCAATGTTCTGCGCCTTCTCCAGGGCCTTCAGGCCCGCCGAAGTGATGGTGATGCGTTGGCTCCGCCGGTCCGCGGTGTTCCTTAACCGGGTCACCAGTCCCCTCTTCTCCAGACGGTCAAGGGTTCGTCCGATCGTCTGAGCCTGGACGTGGACCAGCTGCGCCAGCCGGACACCGGTCATGGTGCCTTCCCGGGCGAGTACTCCAAGGGTTGTCAGACCCGCATGGGTGATTCCGATGCTGAGCAACTTCTCGTTCCAGGAGTGTTCCACGATCCGGGCGGCGGTGGTCAGGAGGCGGCTGGTCGACCAATCGTTCAGCTCCGGCATGAGGGAGTGTCCTTCCACTAGGTGGTTGCGGTCGTCCTACCCACCACTCTAAACAAATGTCGAGTGAATAGGAAGCATACTTATTGTCTCTGCCCTTGATCGAGCGGGGTGGGCCGGAAGACAGGGCTGTGAATGGGGAAAGGCCCGGAGCGCTGCGCTCCAGGCCTTCCCATCCCGTCGGCTGTCCGATTAGATCCGGCCGTCGCGGCGGTTCGAATCGTTCAGGCCGTTCCTATCGTCGCCGTCCACGTCAATCTGCTCCTTGCGGACGTCTTCGTTGACCGTGTGCTCCTCGGTCACCGTGTCCTTGTCGAGGCGCACGCGCTCGACGGGTACGGCCTCCTTCTGGATGACGGGGCGCTCCTCGTGGAGGATCACTTCGTGCTCCTCCTCGCTGATAGCCGGGCCGTCCATGGCCGCCCCAACGTTGCCGTCGGTGATGGGCTCGCGCTCGAGTCGGACCTCTTCGCGGGAGACGGGAACCGTCTTGGTGACGTTTTCGGTCACCACGTACTTGCGCAGACGCACCCGGCCGGCCTCGCGGCGCTCGGTGCCGACGCGCAGCTGCTCCTCGGAGAGGGTCATCGCGTCGTCGGTGGTGGGGCCGGAGGTGTCGTGGCCGACGGTGTCCCGCCGTCCGGTTTCGACGGAGTCCGAATCCCGGCGGTCCGTGTCGACGTAGTCGGTGTCGCGGCGGGTGTCGGTCATGCCGGTCGTCGTGCCGGTCGTCTCGGTGTAGTCCCCGGTGCCGCCCAGCTCGTAGTGGCGGTACAGGCGGTCCTCCTCCTCGGGGCTGAGGTTGCCGTCGGACTCGATGCGCGGCGCGTCCTTCACCTGGCTCTTGGTGTAGGGGACGCGCACATCGTGCCCGGCAACATCTGCGCCCTGCAGCGGGACGAAGGATTCCGAGGTGCCGAACAGGCCCGTCTTGGCGGTGACCCAGCTCGGCTCACCCGTCTGGTCGTCGAGGTAGATCTGTCCGATCGAACCGATCTTGTCACCGTCGGATCCAAGGACGTTGCCGCCGCGGCTGAGGATTGTGTCGATGTTTTCCTGGGTAATCATTTCGTTCTCCTTCTGCTGTAGCTCGTCTGAGGGGTACTGAAATTTCCTGGCTCTGAGGTCAGCGGTGATGGGATGTTTCGAATGCTCCCCCCAAGGGACCACCGACCTCTAGAGTAAGCACACTTAGTAGTTAATTGAAAGCCTGCTTAGCTTCTTGCCTGGAAAAGTTGCTCTACGCCGCCCCACGCGGTACGCGTCCGCAAATCCAGCGCGTCCCGTAGACTCGAGACAAGGTCCAGCCAAAGGCCGTGGAGAATCTCCGAGGGATTGCCGGAACCTTCCTGCCGCCGCCTGCGCCCGTGAAGGTACCGGGCCCGGCCTGACAGGGCGGCCGACGCCGCAGGACCGCACCGGCGCTTCCCGCCGAGTTTGCTGCCGAAGGGCCGACCTCCTGACCTCCATCGATCCCGTCCTGCTTTGCCGCCCGCCCAGGGCCAGAACCGAAAGGCCCACCATGCCCGAATTGGACGACCAGCGCCTGAAGCGCATCCTGGTCGCGGCAGCCGAGCTTGAAAACGCGGAGTTTGAACGCGACCGGCTTGCCCTGGTGTGCCGCGAGGCCATCAAACGCGCCCTGGAGGCGGGGGTGAGCCCAGAGGAGGCAGCCGTGGCGGCAGGCATCGCCGTCGTCGATGTGCAGCGCCTTGTGGGTGCGCCGCAGGCCGATGAGGTGGTGCCACTCCTGACGGCGGCGCCGGTTCCTCCAACCGCTGCGCCGGTCCTTCCGGTGGCGATCTCCCCGGCAGTGGACGACGGACGGGCCTCTGTCGAGGTGTAGCACTCATCGGGGTGCCGGTGGTGCAGGCCACGCCACCGCCAGGCTCAGCATCCGGCGGGCGCCGTGAAGACCATCAATCGACGGAGGAGACAGCCGTGAAACAGGCCCTGCTGATCATCGATATGCAAAACGCCTACTTCGAGGACGCAGTGCTCGAGCGCGAACGCGGAGCCGTAACGCAGGAAATCAACCGGCTTGCCCGCCAGGCGGTGGAGGCCGGGTCCGAGGTGCTCGTGGTCGTCACCGAGCACCGGCGCGACCGCTCAACGTGGACCCTGAGCATGCTCGATGACGACCAGGGCTTTATCTTCGCCGGCAGCCATCAGGCCGATCTGGTCGAAGGACTGGACTTCGATGGATTCGAGCGGGTGGTCAAGACCCGCGACAGCGCCTTCTTCGGCACGGACCTCGCCGGGAGGCTCCATGCGCTTGGCGTCGAGGGTCTGGTGCTCGCAGGGGTCGCGACCCACAACTGCATTGCGCACACAGCGGCCGATGCCTTCGCGCACAATTTCCGGGTGGCATTCGCCGAGGGGGCCATGGCGAGCACCAACCCGGACTACGCCGCCTCAATGCTCACGATCCTCTCCGACGAGTACCGCCAGCCGGTGCTCTCTGGAGAACCGCTGCTGCAGGCCCTGAAGTCCTCGCCCTAGGCGGTCTCCACGCGGCCGCCAAGGAGATGGTGCGGCGGCGCCGCAGATCACGCGGGGCATGCGGAAGGGGAGGGCGCAAGCGCCCTCCCCTTCCGTTTACACCGTCAGTACCCTGGCGGGGTCCAGCCGGCGTGCGGGTTGCTCTTTAGAACCCGCGGGAGGTGGAGCTGGAACTGCTGCTGGTGTCCTGAACCTGGCTCTTGGCATCCTGTGCCTTGTCCTTGACGTCCGAGGCGGCCTGCTGGCCCTCCTGCTTGACGTTCTGGGCGGACTGGGCTGCGGTCTCCTTGACGGATTCCATTGCCTCCTGCGCCGGCTCCTTGAGTCCTTCGACAACCTCCTTGGCGGAATCGGCGACACCGCTGGTGAGCGGGGCAGCCTGCTCCTTCAGGGCCGAGGCGGCCTGCTTCTCCTTCTGGCTTGCCGGGATCAACGAGGCAGTCAGCAGGCCGGCACCGAAGGCGATGAGGCCCGCAGCGAGGGGATTGCCCGCGGCCTTGTTGGTGAGCTGGCGCGGTGCATCCTGCACTGCGTGGCCGGCCTGCGCGGCGGCGGACTTCGCGGAACCCGTCGTGTTCCCTGCCCTGTCCGACACGCTCGACTTCACGTCGTCGGCCTTGCCCATTACGTTCGACTTCACGTCGTCTGCTTTACCCATCACTGAATCC
This sequence comes from Arthrobacter melezitosi, assembly GCF_054511055.1. Taxonomy (NCBI): domain Bacteria; kingdom Bacillati; phylum Actinomycetota; class Actinomycetes; order Micrococcales; family Micrococcaceae; genus Arthrobacter; species Arthrobacter melezitosi. The sequence goes on along the minus strand of NZ_JBTNDJ010000004.1, from coordinate 184,982 downwards.
TTGACGTTGCTGAAGGTGTTCTTGACCTTCTCGGTCTGGCGGTGTGCGATGTTGGACGGATTGACCTTGTCGGCCACCGCGTCAACGTCGGTGCCAAGTTCCCGGCGGGTGCGCTCGATGTCGGCGCGGATTTCTTCTGGTGTCTGGCTCATGGGGTCTGCTCACCTGGTTTCAGAGTTGGCGGGATTTCCTTGACGGTCTCGGCCGTGGTCGGCAAGCCGCGGATCTGCTTCATTTCCTTCTTGCCCCGAGCTGCGAGGATCGCGGCGATGATGCCCCAGAGCACGGCGACAATAACCGCGGCCCAGGCAATCGGCATCAGGGCATCGAGTCCCCACATCAGGGCGAGGGACAGGAACAGGAGCACGAAGTGCCCTCCGACGGCGGCGCCGGCGTACATGCCGGCACCCTTGCCTGCGTTCTTCCCGGACTCGGTCAGTTCTGCCTTGGCCAGGGCCACTTCCTGGCGCATCAGGGTGGAGAGGTTCCGCGTCACATCGGAGAGCAGCTCGCCCACCGAGTTGTTCGCGGCCCGCTGTTCAGCCTCCGAGGGAGGCGGCGGGGCGGCGGAGTGGGCTCCGCCGGTGTATGCGTCGCTCATTAGCGCAGATCCCTTTCATCAGGAAGCGTGCCCACGGGCGGGGTTCCCGGGGGAATGGTCGGGTAGTCGGAGGCCGGGTCGACGAAGGCCGGCGATGTCTCGGCGACGTGAGTTCCGCGGGAGGTCTGCGGCATCGACGTCGTGGTGCCGGTGTAGGACGGGGTGCCGTAGTTGTAGTCGGTGCCCGGCGTCGCGCCGAGGCGGTCCTGGCCCGCCTTGGCGTCGGCCTGGGCTCCGGTCAGGCCGCGGGTGAGGCGGCCCACCACGAGGCCCGCTCCGGCGGCAATCGCGAGGAAGGCTCCGGGGCGGCGTCGGGCGAAGAGCTTCACATCGTCAAGGATGTCGGTGGCCTCGCGGTTTTCCAGCCACCCCGCGACCGCGCTCGTCCGCTGGGACGCCTGCTGTACGAGGTTGGAGACCATCTTGTTGTCGGACTTGTCCGCCATGGAGCGGAGTTCGTCGCTGATCGAACGCAGGCCTTCGGTCGCCTTCTGCTGCTGTGCGCCGGCCTGGCTCTTGATATCCGAGCCGAGTCCGCTGACGAGGTTCTTCGCCTGGGTTCCGGCTTCCGCTGCGACGTTCTTCGCCTCCGAGGCGGCGGTCTGCGCGACGTGCTGCGCGGCGCCTGCGCCCTCCTTGCCGACCTCCTTGGCCTGGCCCTTGGCGACCGAGGAGGTCGATTGGCCGGCCTGGGTGCTGCCGCTCTCGTAGTCAGTGCCGGTGGTTGACGGAACCAGTGGATCCTGCGGCCAATTCTGCGTAGTCATGTTACTTCCTTACGTTGATATTGCCGGTGAAACGGTTGCTCCATCGTGTGAGCGATGCGCTCGTCCGGCGGTGTGCGCCTGACTTACTTCCTAAAGCTAAGCATGCTTACTTTAATCGCGCAAGCCACCCGGCCGATTCCCGCAAGTTTTAAATAAGTACGCTTATTATCTTCCGAAAATGCTAAACAAAGGTCTAGCGTCATGGCAAGAGGTCCGGAGGACGCCCTGCTTTTGGGGCTGAGGTTCCGCAAGGCCGGACCGGAAGCGGGGAGGTGCCAGTCCGTGTTCTTCCACAAACAGGAACTCCAGTACAAGGCCAGCCCGGACGCACCGGATGCCGTCTATGCGCGGAAGCTCCAGGAGGTCCTCGGCGGCCAGTACGGCGAAATCACCGTCGCCCTGCAGTACAGCCTCCAGGCCTGGAACGCCCATGTCCCTGGGAAATACCGGGACCTGCTCTTCGGGATCGGTGCCGAGGAGTTCGGCCACGTTGAGATGCTCGCAGGGGAGCTACGTCACTGCCAGCGGAAACCTGCTGGCGGACTACACCGCCAACGCCAATGCCGAGATGCAGGGCCGGCTCCAGGTCGCCCGGCTGTATCACATGACCGACGACCACGGAGTACGGGACATGCTCTCCTTCCTGCTGGCCCGGGACACCATGCACCAGAACCAGTGGATGGCAGCGGCCCGCGAGGTGCAGGCAGAACAGCTCGAACAGCTGCCCGTTCCGAGCAACTTCCCCCTCCAGAAGGAGCACCGCCCGGTGTCCTACCAGTACCTCAACTTCTCCGACGGCGCCGCGGCGGGTTCGGGCAGCTGGGCCTTGGGGCCCACCCCGGACGGGCACGGAGAGTTTTCCTACCACGACGGGCCGACCACCAGCGCGCCGATGCCGCCGCCGACCCATCCGGATGTCCGCTTCTACGGGACCACGGAAATACCCAATGTTGTTGAAAAAGCGGCGGGGGCAGTGCAGGACAAACTGAACCGCGAATAGCGACACGTCCACATCAACCAATGAAAGGGAGAAGCAATGACATCGGCATCGAACAATAGGACGGCCACAGGCAAGACCACCGTGCAGAAAGCGGCACAGGCGGTCGGGGCGGTGTTCGTCCTGGTCGGGATCCTCGGCTTCATCCCGGGTATCACCACCAACTACGCCACATTGGGTTTCGCGGGGCACCAGTCCGGTGCCCTGCTTCTCGGCCTGTTCCAGGTCTCGATCCTTCACAACATCGTGCACCTGCTGTACGGGATCGCGGGCCTCGCCATGGCGAAGACAGCATCGGGCGCGAAGAACTACCTGCTGTGGGGTGGAGTGATCTACCTCGTCCTCTGGCTGTACGGCCTGTTCATCGACAAGCAGTCGGCGGCCAACTTCGTGCCGCTGAACACCGCGGATGACTGGCTGCACTTCTTCCTGGGGGTCGGCATGATCGCCCTCGCCCTGCTGCTGGGCCGCAACGCCGGCCGCTCAGCCGCGCGCAGGTAACGCGCACCGAGTCAGCCGCCGACCGCCGCTGGGGACGGTTGGCGGCACCGCTGCCGGGGCACCGTCCATCGGATGGGTGTCCCGGCAGTTCCCTGTGCACGGGTAGGCAGCCGCCGATTGAATGCAAGTATGCTTAGCATTCAATCGTGACCCCGGCTATCCGGCCAGAGACAGAAAGAGTTTCCGATGAAGCAGCCCACGCCGCGCGGCAACATCAGCGCGCTTCTCCTCGAGATCCTCACCGATGAGCCCGCCGCCCCGGCCGGCATCCAGCACCTGGAGGATGCGGTGCGCGGCGCGCTCGCCGGCACCGCCGACGTCGTCGTCGACGACGACCTCCAGCTCACCCTTTTCTGCCTGTACGAGCTTCACTACTCGGGGATCGACGGTGCCGCCGAGGGCTGGGAGTGGAACCCGGACCTCATCCGTGTCCGCCAGCTGATCGAGGCCGCCTTCGAGGAGCGGCTCCGGGCGGCCGTTGCGGTGGGACCCGCTCCGGAGCCCACGAGCGACGCCGTGGCCGCTGAGCTGTTCCGGATGACCGGCGAGGACACCGGCCCGAGCATGTCGCGTTTCGTCGCGAAGGAGGCAACCGGCGAGCAGCTGCGCGAATTCCTGATCCAGAAATCGATCTACCAGCTCAAGGAAGCGGACCCGCATACCTGGGCCATTCCCCGCCTCACCGGCCGCGCGAAGGCGGCACTCGTCGAGATCCAGGCGGACGAGTACGGCGGAGGCAGCCCGGCCCGCATGCATTCGGCGCTCTTCGCCCGCACCATGCGCGCCGTCGGCCTCGATGACACCTACGGCGCCTACCTGGACGCGGCGCCGGCCATCACCCTCGCCTCGACGAACATGATGTCGCTGTTCGGATTGAACCGGCGCCTGCGCGGGGCCATTGTCGGCCACCTGACGGCGTACGAGATGACGTCCTCGCAGCCCAACCGGCTCTATGCGCGGGGCTTCGCCCGCCATGGGTACGGGGAGGACGCCACCGGGTATTTCGAGGAGCACGTCGAAGCGGATGCCGTCCACGAGCAGATCGCCGGACGGGATCTCGCCGGCGGGCTCGTCGAGGCCGACCCGCGGCTCCTGGGGGACGTGCTCTTCGGCGCGGCCGCGGCGCTGCTTGTCGATTCCTGGATGACCAAGCACATCCTGGATGCCTGGGCCGAGGGACGCTCCTCCCTGCAGCCGGACCGGTCGTTCGCAGCATGAGCGCGGCCGAACCGGACCCGCGCACCGACGACGCCCCTTCCGGGCAGCCGGCCGCCTCCATCGTCGCCTGCCCGGACGGCCCGCTGCTGGTGCGCGGCGCGTTCGAGGTGGTCACCCCGGACGGCGAGCCGCTGCCGCGGACCCGGCGCACCGTGGCGCTGTGCCGGTGCGGGGCGTCGGTCCTCAAGCCCTACTGCGACGGGTCCCACAAGCTGATCGGCTTCAAGACCGACCCTCCCAGTCCGTAACGACGAGGTGCGGAAGGAGCGCAGGGCGCGCCGGCTCAGCCCCCCGCGACCGACTGGATGACCATCACCGTGTCGCCCGGCTCAACCGGTGTCTCAAGGAGCCGCAGCCGGCGCACGTCCTCACCCTCCACGTAGACGTTGACGTACCGCCGGAGCGCGCCGGTCTCGTCCCGGATTTTCCGGTGGAGCGCCGGGCGCCCGCCGCACAACTGGTCGAGGACTCCGCCCACCGTGGTCGGCGCCTCCGCCGGCAGCACCACCTCGCTGCGTCCCTCGACCAGCGGGCGCAGGAGGGTCGGGATCAGGACGGTCACGGAGTCCATGGCGGGGCGTTCAGCCGGTGACGGCGGCGGCGCGGACGGTGAGGATGTCGGGCAGGTGGGAGGCGACCTCCACGAAGGTTCCACCCTCGTCGGCGCTCGCGTACACGCTGCCGCCGCGGGTGCCGAAGTAAACGCCGACGGGATCGGCGGCGTCGACCGCCGCGGCGTCGCGCAGCACGGCGTTGTACTCGCGGGTGGGCAGGCCGCGGTTAAGCCGCGACCAGGAGGCGCCGCCGTCATTGGTGCGGTGCACGGCGAGCTCGCCGTCGGGCGGGATGCGCTCGCCGTCGGCCTTCAGCGGAATGACCCACGCCGTCCCGGCCCGGCGCGGGTGGGCGAGCATGACGAAACCGAAGTCCGACGGCAGGCCCTCGGCGATGGAGGTCCAGGTGTCGCCGGCGTCGCGGGTGGCGTAGACGCCGTGGTGGTTCTGCGCGTACAGGCGCCGGGGGTCCCCGGCGTCGCGGGCGACCTTGTGCACGCACTGCCCGAACTCCGGCTGCGGATCCGGCAGGAAGTAGGCGGAAATGCCGCTGTTGCGCGGGGCCCAGGAGGCCCCGCCGTCCACCGAGCGGTAGACCCCGCCGGTGCTCATCGCGACGTGGATCGAATCGTCGGTGGGGCTGGGAAGGACGGTGTGCGCCGCGGCCCCGCCGTACCCCGCGCCCCACTCGACGCGGTGCGGGTGGTCCCACAGTCCCCGGTTCAGCTCGAAGTGCTCCCCGCCGTCGGTCGACTTCCAGACCGAGATCGGCTCGCAGCCGGCCCACACGACGCCCGGCCGGCCCTCCGAGTCCGGCTGGATCTGCCAGATCCGTTCGAGGGCGGCGCCGTCGGCCGCATCGAAGCCGATGCTTCCCCGTTCCGGTTCGGTCCAGGTGGCGCCGAGGTCGTCGGAGTGCACGACAGAGGGCCCCCAGTGCTCGGACCGGGTGCCGACGAGGATGCGGGTCCGCCCGCCGCGGGTGTCGATGCCGACGCCGGGCACCTCCTGCATGAGGAACGCCGGCTCGGACACGGTCCAGGACCTGCGGTCCCGACTGGTGGCCAGCCAGAGTCCCTTCTTCGTGCCGATGGCCAACACCGTGGTCGACTGAGCCTGCATGGCTGCCCCCAAATGGCTGCGTGGACGGGATGTCGCGAGGAACACTGGCAGAATCGCATACGCCACCGGATCTGTACAGGGTCGGGAGACCCGCGCGGCACCGGCCCGTTCCGGCCGCGGCGTCCCGGGGAGTGGAGTCCTTATTAGACTTCCCCGTATGGCCATCTTCATCGACCCGCCCCGGTGGCCGGCACACGGCACCGAGTTCTCGCACCTCATTTCCAATGCCTCGCTGGCTGAGCTGCACGCCTTCGCCGCGGATGCCGGGGTGCCGGAGCGGGCCTTCGACGAGGACCACTACGACGTGCCGGCCCGCCGGTACGCGGACCTGGTGCGCCGGGGCGCGGTCGAAGTCAGCGGCGGGGACCTGACGCGGATCCTGCTGGCCAGCGGGCTCCGCATTCCGGCCCGCCGGCGCGTCAAACGCCTCAAGGCGGCACTGGCCAGCCGGTGGCAGGCCCTCCTCCCGGGAGCCACCGCGCTGGGGGCGGACCTGCTGGAGCGGTGGAACGAGCCGCACCGCGCCTACCACGACCTCCGCCATCTCCTCGCCGTGCTCGAGGCGCTCGACGCCCTCCTCGGGCCCGACGACGGCGGACTGCGCCGGCCGGTCCTGCTGGCGGGATGGTTCCACGACGCCGTGTACGCCGGGAAGGCCGGGGAGGACGAGGAGGCCTCGGCCGCGCTCGCCGCACGGCTGCTGCGCGGCGAGCTGCCGCCCGCCGAGGTGTCCGAGGTGGAACGGCTGGTGCTGCTGACCCGCACGCACGCCCCGGCCCCGGGGGACCGGGCCGGGGCGCTGCTCTGTGACGCGGACCTTTCGATCCTCGGTGGCCGCGCCGGGGACTACGCCGGGTACGTGGCGGCGGTGCGGAAGGAGTACGCCCACGTCCCGGACGACGCGTTCACCGCCGGAAGGGCCGATGTCGTCCGGCACCTGCTGGCCCTCGATCCGCTGTTTCGCACCGAAAAGGGGGCGGCGCTGTGGACGGGGCGGGCCCGGGCCAACCTGCAGGCGGAACTGGCCCGGTTGGAGTCTCCCGCGGGTCGTCCGGCCGGTTAGGTCCCGGCCCTGCCGGGTCCTCCGTCGCCGTCGCGCGGGCGCAGTGGATGCTCACGCCAGTCGGGGGTGTCGGTCCCGCCGCCGTAGCCGGGGCGGAGGAGCGGTTCGTCGGGGTCCTCCACCGGGCCCCTCCGCGGGGCGCCCGGGCGGTGGGTGAGCCAGTAGCCCCAGGCCAGGAGTGCGGCCGCGGCGAGGACCATCAGCATGCCGACCGCGAGGTTGATCCCCGCGGTTGCCGCCACCGGCTCGCCCGTGGCGGCGGAGGTGGCGAACTCGGAAACGCCCTGCGGAACGAAGAGCGTGCTCAGCAGCAGGAGCGCCGCCCCCGAAACGTACTGCTTTACTCCGGTCTTCATTTCCCGCTCCTCGGTGCTGTGCCATGCCATGGCTCTCCCTCAAGCCTAGGCGATGCCGGGGTGGCGGGCCCGGGTGGTAGGCGGAACGCGGCGCGCAGCCCGGGGCGGCTGCGGAGCCGGCCGCTCCCGTGGACCATCCCCGGTGAAAGTTGACGTGTCAGCTATATGGTATAGTAGACATGTCAACGAAACTTGAGGGGATGTCATGAGTGCCGACAGCACCGCCAGGGAAAACCGGGAACACGTCCCGGCCCGCCGAAGCCCAACGGGCGCCGAGCTCGCCGTGTGGCGCAGACTTCTCGACACGACGGAGGAGCTGCGCCGCCGCATGGGTACCGTGCTGAGCGCCTCCAACCTGTCCGGCCAGGACTATGAAGTCCTTCTGGCGCTCGTCGAGGCCAAGGACCGCGAGGTGCGGTCCTCCGAGCTCGCGGGGGCGATCAACTGGGAGCGCAGCCGGCTTTCACATCACATCGGCCGGATGGAAAAGCGGGAGCTGGTGCGCCGCGAAGAATGCCTGACGGACAACCGGGGCGCCTTCGTCCGGCTCACCGACGCGGGAGCCGACGCCTTCCGGCGGGCCTCCGTGCCGCAGCTCCAGGCGGTGAAGGAGCACTTCGCCGACGCGCTCACCCCGGCCCAGCTCGACAACCTGGCCGACATCCTCGACTCACTCCAGCGGCACTTCCAGTCCTATTCCTCCAAGGGGAACCCACGATGACCACACTTACTTCAACGTCCAAACTGCCGCGGATCGGCATCCTCGGAGCAGGCCACGTCGGCCCGGCCATCGGCCGGGTTGCCATCGAAGCCGGCTACCCCGTCTCGATCGCCGGGTCCGGCGACCCGGCGAGGATCGCCCTCATCACCCAGATCCTCGTTCCGGGAGCGAAGGCCGACTGGCCCGCCCAGGTGGCGGCCGACGCCGACATCGTGATCCTGGCGATCCCGCTGCATCGGTTCAAGGACTTCGACCCGTCCCTGGTGGAGGGGAAAGTGGTCGTGGACCTCATGAACTACTGGGCGCCCATCGACGGGACGCAGACGCTGTTCGAGAATCCCCGCTACGGCAGCAGCGAGATCGTCCAGCAGCGCCTCAGCAGCGCCAAGGTCGTCAAGTCCTTCAACCACGCCGGATACCACGAGATCGAAGCGGACCGCCGGCCGGCCGGTTCCCCGGACCGGTTGGCGCTGGGGGTGGCCGGGGACGACCCGGCCGCGGTGGAGATGGTGGCAGCCCTGGTGGAAAACATCGGCTACGACGCCGTCCTGCTGGACGGCCTCGACCACGGGCGGATCCTGGAACCGGGCGGCCCGGTCTTCGGCGCCTCGCTCACCCGGCAGCAGTTCGAAGGGGTCCTCTCCGAGAAGTCGGCGGCCTAGGCGCCCTCCTGCCGCCCGTCCTACCGGGAACCCGTCCATGGGGACCCTCGAGCCCGAAAACCAGCTAAAGGAAACACTGTGATCGACGCGTCAAACACACGAACGGGCTTTCCCCTGGCCTTCGGGCTCGACACCTTCGGCGATGTCCACTCGGACGCGGCCGGAACGCTGAATTCCCACGCCCAGACCATCCGGAACATCGTCGACCAGGGCGTCCTGGCGGACTCCGTGGGCGTGGACTTCTTCGGCATCGGCGAGCACCATACCGACGACTATCCGCTTTCGGCCGGCGACCTGGTCCTCAGCGCCATTGCGGCCCAGACGAAGAAGATCCAGCTCGGGTCGGCCGTGACCGTGTTGAGCTCCGATGACCCGGTCCGCGTCTTCCAGCGGTTCTCCACCCTGAACGCCATCTCCTCCGGGAGGGCCGAGGTCATTCTGGGCCGCGGCTCGAGCATCGATTCGTTCCCGCTGTTCGGCTACAGCCTCAGCGACTACGAGGTGCTCTTCGAGGAAAAATCGGAGCTCTTCGCCGAACTGCTCAAGGGCAGCCCCGTCACCTGGAACGGCACCACGCGGGCGGCGCTGACGGACCAGGACGTCGTCCCGCACCTCGAGGCCGAGCCGTTCCCCACCTGGATCGGCGTCGGGGGAAGCCCGCAGTCGGTGGTACGGGCAGCCCGGCACGGGTACAACCTGATGCTCGCCATCATCGGCGGGTCGCCCGCCCGCTTCCAGCCGTTCTCCAACCTGTACCACGAGGCGCTTGAGCACTTCGGCCGGCCGGTCCAGCCGATCGGCGTGCATTCCATGGGCCACGTCGCTGAGACCGACGAGCAGGCCCAGGAGGAATTCTGGCCCCGGTACCTCGCGGTGATCAAGCACGTGAGCAAGACCCGCGGGTTCGCCATCCCCACGCCGGAATCGTTCAAGCACGAAATCGGTCCGCACGGCGCGATCTATGTCGGCTCCCCCGAGACGGTGGCCCGCAAGATCGCCGCCAACCTTCGAGTGCTCCACGCGTCCCGGTTCCAGCTCAAGTTCGGTATGACGGGCCTGCCGCACACCGCGGTGATGAAAAACATCGAGCTGTACGGCACCAAGGTGATCCCGCTGGTCCGCGAGATCCTCGGCAGCGAATCCTAAGGCTTCGCCACGGCGCCTGCTCCGTCCCTTCCTCTGCGGTCCTCAATGACGCGGACCGCAGGAGGGGCGAAGGGGCGCCGTGGCGTCGACCATTGAACCGGTGGCCGGCCTCAGTCGGCCGCCAGACCCGCCACGGGCGGGAGCTTGGCGGCCCGGTTGGCCGGGAGAACCGAGGCAAAGAGTCCAGCGGTTACGGCCACGGCGAGCACCGCCGCGAGCTGCCCGACCGGCAGCGGCAGGCCGACCGAGGCAATATCACCGAGGGCGGCCTGTGCGCCGAGCCAGCCGTACACGATGCCAAGCCCGATGCCGAGCAGGGCGGCGACGCCGGCCATCAGCACCGCCTCGACGGCGAGCATTCCGCGCAGCTGTCCCCGGGTGAGTCCGAGCGCGCGCAGCAGCGAGTTCTCCTGGCGCCTCTCGAACACCGACAGCGACAGCGTGTTGGCAACCCCGATCAGCGCGATCAGGACCGCCACCGCGAGCAGCGCGGTGACGATCAGCAGCAGGATGTTGATGACCTCGTCGTAGGCGGCCCGTTCAATGGCCGGCCCGGTGACCTGGTACTCAGAGACGCCCGCGGCGGCGGTGATTTGATCCCGGACCTCGGCCACCGCCTCGCCGTCGAGCCCGTCGTCCAGCTTGAGCCAGAAGGTCGCACCGGTGTAATCGGCCAGGGTTCCCTCGACCGCCGGCTGGCCGCCTGATCCGTGGATATCCCCGAGGTAGGCGGCCAGCGCCTCGGTTGAGGGCCCGCCGAGGCGCGCCGCCGTCGCGTTGGTGATGAGGGGCTGGAAAAAGGCGGCGTCGGTTGCCGTGACCGGCAGCTTCGTCGGGCCGGCGGCGGCGTCGAGGGTCACCTCCGGCACCTGCAGGGTCTGGGGCGCCAGGATCATGTCATCGGACAGGACCGTGTCCTTGGAGCGAAGGACTGCGGCCACTTCCTCCGGATCGGCGGCGTACACGAGCCGTGCGCCGTCCTCTTCGCTGGTCAGCACCACGGGGGTCAGTTTCACCGCGGACTGCACCCCGTCGACCTGAAGGAACGTCCGCGCGTCCTTCGGGATCGGCGTGCCGGCCGTGGGCCGGCCGGGCAGGGCAGCCTCGCCGCCGATGCCCGCGACCTCCAGATCCACGGCGTAATTGTTGGCGAGTTCCTTCTCGAACGAGGTGCGCGCCCCCTGGGCCCCGACCAGCATCATCGTCACCAGCGTGACGCCCACCAGGAGCGCCGCGGAAGAGGCGGTGGTCCGTCCGGGATTGCGGACGGCGTTGAGCGACGCGAGGCTGCCCGGCACTCCGAGCGGGCGGGCGATCCGCCCGGCGGCCGCGACGCTGAACGGCACGAAGAACGGTGCAAGGAGCACAACTCCGAGGAAGGACACGCCGCCCCCGGCGACGGCCGGCAGGATGGCGGTGGACCAGGCGCCGAGCAGGAGGAGCCCGCCGCCCAGCAGGAGGGCGGCGCCCCCGAGGGCGAGCCGGATCCGGCCGGCGGTGCTCCGCGCCGCTGCCGGCCCGGCGGGGCGCAGCGCGGCCAGGGGGGCGACGCGGGTGGCGGCGCGCGCCGGGAGGAGGGCGGCCACCATCGTCATGACCAGGCCCACCACGAGCCCGGCGGCCACGGCGGACGGCGGGACGGCCAGGACCGCGACGGAGCCGAAGTCGGTCCGCCGGGCCAGGCCCACAAGCGCCGCCATGACCCCGACAGCCAGCAGCACGCCCAGGACGGATGACACGAGGCCGACGACGGCCGCCTCGATCAGGACCGAGGCCCGGACCTGCCGGCGCTCGGCGCCGAGGGTCCGCAGCAGGGCCAGTTCGCGGGTGCGCTGGGCCACCAGTACCGAGAAGGTGTTGGAGATGACCAGTCCCGCCACCACGACCGAGACGGCGGCGAAGGCGAGGAGGATGGCCGTCAGGACGTCGTCCCCGTCCGAGAGGTTCGCCACGTCGGCCGTGGTCTGCTCGTCCGCGGTGCGCACGATGATGCCCTCGCGGTCGGCCGGAGGCAGTCCGTCCAGTGCGGTGACGGCGGCCGCCGCGACGGCGGCGGGAGCGGCATCGGGTGCCAGCGCCAGCTGGACATGGCGGATGATGGTCTCCCCGCCGTTGATGTCCCGTACGAGGGAGGCCGGTGCGAGGACCTGGACGGTGTCGGAGAGGGTCGGGTCCGGGCTCGGCTCGGTCAGGCCGGTAACCCTCAGGGCACCGGCCGGATCGGTCGAGGGACCTCCGGTCGCGATGGCCACTGTGTCACCGGGGGCCACCTTGAGGCGGGCCGCCGACGTGCTGTCGAGGGCCACCTGGTTGGGCCCGGAGGGGAGGGAGCCCTGCGTCAGCTCGGCTGTTTCGAGCTCCCGGGGCGCCGTGCTGGTGACGGCCGCGCCGGACGTCGACGAGCCGGTGGTCAGCTGGGCGTAGGCCCGCTCGTGGCCGTGCGCCGCCTCCACCCCCGGGAGCGCCGCGAATTCCTCAATGGCGGCCGGCGGAACTCCGGCCCCATCGGGTCCGGAGACCACGAGGTCGGCCTTCGCATAGGAGGCACCGATGCTCGCACCGAGGGTCGCCGTGGTCGTGGCACCGATCGTGAGGGCCGCGGAGACGAAGGCCACGCCGAGCATCACGGCGAGGCCGACGGCGATGAAGCGCCGGGCGTGGACGCGCACCTGCGCCAGGGCCACCTGCAGCATCTCAGGCCCCCAGCTTCGCGAGGGCACCGAGGATTGCGTCCGGAGTCGATTGCTCGAGCTCGCCGACGAGGGCGCCGTCCTTCATGAGGACGACCCGGTCGGCATAGGAGGCCGCCACCGGATCGTGGGTGACCATGATGATGCTCTGCCCCATCTCCCGTGAGCTTCGGCGCAGCAGGGCCAGCACCTCCGCGCCGGTGGCCGAGTCGAGGTTGCCCGTGGGCTCATCGCCGAAGATGACGTCGGGCCGGGTCAGCAGGGCCCGGGCGACGGCGACGCGCTGCTGCTGGCCGCCGGACAGTTCATGCGGGCGGTGGGACAGCCGGTCGGCCAGGCCCAGCGAGGAGGTGACCTGCTCCAGCCACGCGGTATCCACCGAGCCTCCGGCGAGCGATACCGGCAGGGTGATGTTCTGCTCGGCCGTGAGGGTCGGCACCAGGTTGAAGGCCTGGAAGACGAACCCCACGCGCTCACGCCGCAGGCGGGTCAGGGCGGCGTCGGGAAGGCCGGTGATCTCGGTGCCCCCGATCCACAGCCGTCCCGCATCGATGCTGTCCAGGCCCGCCAGGCAGTGCATCAGGGTCGACTTGCCCGACCCGGACGGGCCCATGATCGCGGTGAAGCGCTCCCGCTCGAAGTCCAACGAGACGTTCCGGAGGGCATGGACGGCGGTTTCGCCGCGCCCGTAGCTCTTTGAGACGCCCCGGGCGGCGACGGCGCCGGTCGGGGCGGGGGAGGCGGAACCCGCAAGGGGCCCGGGTGCATTCAGGGAGGTCGTCATGATTCCACGCTAGGCGGCGCGGGCTCCGAATGAATCAACACCAGGGCGGAGCTTTGGCGCCGGCCCTCATACCAGGGGATGACGCGGCCGGGCGGCGGTGCGGCCCAGTCAGGGGCGGACGATTCCCGTCTCGTAGGCCATCACCACGGCCTGCACGCGGTCCCGCGCTTCGAGCTTGGCGAGGATGCGGCCCACGTGCGTTTTCACCGTGGCCTCCGAAAGGAAAAGCTTCAGGGCGATCTCCGGGTTCGAGAGCCCCTGCGCGATCAGTTCGAAAACCTCGCGCTCGCGGGGGGTGAGCCGGGCCACGGCGGCGGCGTGGGCGTTCTGGGCAGGAGAGGGCCGGCGCAGGAGCGGTGCCACGTGGTCGAGCAGACGGCGCGTCGTCGAGGGCGCGATGACCGCGTCGCCGCGGTGCACCGTTCGGATTGCCTCAAGCAGTTCCTCCGGCGGGGCGTCCTTGAGCAGGAAGCCGCTGGCCCCGGCCTGAATGGCCGAGAGCGCGTACTCGTCGAGGTCGAACGTGGTCAGGACCACGATGCGGGGCCCGGCGCCCCGGCCCGCACCGTCCGCCTTGACGGAGGCGTGGTTCACCAGGATGCGCCGGGTGGCCTCGATGCCGTCCATCCCCGGCATGCGCACGTCCATCATGATGACGTCGGCCCGGGTGACGGCGGCCGTCCGGACCGCTTCCTCCCCGTTGGCGGCCTCACCGGCCACCTCGAGGTCGGGCTGTGAGTTGATGAGCATGGCGAACCCGCTGCGCACAAGGTGCTGGTCATCGACGATGGCCACCCGGATGGGCGGGGCCCCCGGTTGGTCCCCGGGCGGGATTGTTCCTTCAGTGTGATCCACCGTGTTCTGCTCCTGGATTCGGGGTCCGGCCGGTGCGGCGTGCGGGCTCATGCCTGGGTGTACGGGATGAAGGCCTCGACGCGGTACCCTCCGCCGGTGCGCGGCGCGGCCGACACCGTGCCGTCGTAGAGGCGCACGCGCTCGGTCATGCCGGTGATGCCCATCCCGGCCCCTGCGGTGGACGGGTCGGAGGCCGCTCCCCGGCCGTCGTCGTCGACGGTGATGGTGAGTCCGCGCGGACCATACTCGAGGGCGACCTCCGCGGTCGTCTGGGCGCCGGCATGCTTGAGCACGTTGGTGAGGGCTTCCTGGACCACCCGGTAGGCGGCGAGTTCGGCGCCGGCGGGAAGCTGCCCGCGCGGCGTGCCGAGCCGCCGGGAGAAAACCCGGATGCCTGCCCGCCGCACCGAGCGGAGAAGGGAGTCGATGTCGTCCAGGGTGGGAAGTGGACGCGTTGAAACGGTCTCGTCGCCGCGGAGGACTCCGAGCAGGCGCCGCATCTCCCGGAGGGAACCGCGCCCGGTGTCGGCGATGGTGCCGAGGGCCTGCGCGGCGAGTTCGGGCTTCTGCGCGCTCGCGTACCGGGCACCGTCGGCCTGCGTGATGATCACCGACAGGGAGTGCGCGACGATGTCGTGCATCTCGCGGGCGATGTGGCTGCGCTCGTCGGCGGCCGCGAGGTCGCGCTCCTGCTGGCGTTCGACCTCAAGGCGCCGGTTGCGGTCCTCGAGGGCCTGATAGGTGCGGCGCCGCGACCGGGCGAGGTCGCCCGCCGTCCAGGCCAGGAGCACGAGCGACTCGAAGAGGAACAGCAGGATCAGGAACAGGGGCACGGAATCCAGCACCGGGCCGCTTCCGCCGATACCCAGCGACTCCCCGTAGCGCACCAGACCCAGGGCGGCCCCGGCGAGGGCGAAGCCCAGCCCTCCAAGGCTCGCCCAGCGCGGCGCGTGGGCAGCAAGCGTATAGACCGTGACGAGGATGACGACCTGAGCCGGCGCCGGCTGGATCCCGGTGAGGAGCTGCAGCACCGACACCGCGGCGATGACGCCGGCTGAGGCCACCACATGGGAGCGGCGCCAGGCCAGCGGGATCACCAAGGCCGCGGTCACCGGGATGATCAGGGAATGGAAGGACACGCCGGCGGCGGCGAAGGGAAGGGTCAGGAGGACGAGCAGGCCCGCCGCGAGGCAGGCGTCGACCGTGCCGGGATGCGCGCGCACCCAGCGCGCGAGCCGGAGGTGGAGGTCCATGAGAATCAACTCTAGGCCCGCCGCGGCCGCTCCAGCATCCGACCCAGGGTGGACCCGGTCCGCGCCGCGGTCCGCCCGGTTCGCTACATTGGAGACCATGCCCGGGACACCTGCTCAGCGCGTGGTCTTCCATGGCGTGACCGGCAGCGGGAAGACCTCGGCCGCCCATGCCTATGCCCGGGCCACCGGGGTCCCCGAATACTCGGCGGATGACGACCTCGGATGGCTTCCGGGGTGGCGGGAGCGCCCGCTGGAGGAGCAACGACGGATCGCGGCCGGCATTGCCGCCCGGGAACGGTGGGTGATCGACAGCACCTATTCGGGCTGGCGGGACATCCTGCTCGCCCGGGCGGAGCTCGTGGTGGCCCTCGATTATCCGCGGTGGCTGTCCCTGGGCCGCCTTGTCCGGCGGACGATCCGCCGCTGCATGACCCGGGAGCCGGTGTGCAACGGCAACACCGAGTCCTTCCGCCGCGTTTTCACCCGTGAATCGATCATCCTCTGGCACTTCAGGGCGTTCCCGCGGAAACGCGAAGCCATCGCCAGGATGCGGGCCGACCCGGCTCTGCCTCCGGTGATCTCGTTCCGGCGGCCGGCCGACCTCGACGAGTGGATAGTCCGCGCCGCGCGCGACGCCCGCGGCGACTGACGCGCTCCCGGAGGCACGCGGGGAACGGAAGGTAGTAGCCTCGAACCGACCACCGCGGGAAGGAGTGGAGAAGACCCGATGATTGCGCTGACCGAACCGGCCGGCTGCGGGAATGCGCCCCGGCAACTCATCATCCGGGACGTCGTGCTCGCCCTGGCCGCGGTGGACGAGCCGCAGCTCCGCCGGCTGCTCGCCGAAACGGTGCGGTGGGACCTCCCCGGTGCGGAATCGATCGAGGGAATGGACGCCCTGACCGGCAGGCTTTCCCGGCAGGACGAGGTGGCCGGCATTGCGCTCGCCTCCATCCTCACCCACGGCAGGGAAGGCAGCGCCGACGGCGTCCTGACCTTCGCCGGCGGGGCGCGGCAGGCCTTTTGCCACGTGCTGAGGTTCGCCTCCGCAGCGAAGACCGCCAAGGTCACCGGGATCCGGAGCTACCTGATCGACCTGCCGGACTGATCCCGGCATCCGGGCCGTTCAGCTGTCCAGGACCAGGTCTTCGGTGGGGCGGGCGCAGCAGATCAGTGCCTGGCTTGCGGCCGGTGTCTCGAGCGGGTCCGGCTGGTAGGCCACCCTGCCCGAGATCACCGGCGTCAGGCAGGTGTGGCACACGCCGCTGCGGCATGACCACCGGGTGGGCACATCGCACGCTTCGGCGAGTTCCAGCAGCGACGCGTCATCCTCGCGCCACCGGGCGGTGAGGCCGCTTCGGGCGAAGGTCACCGCGGGCCCGGTGCCCGGTTGGCCGGGGGGCTGATGGGGAGGCACCGTGGAGGCGCCGACCAGCCCGGGGTTGACCGGGGGGAGGGCGCCGAAGAGTTCGGAGTAGATGGAGGCGGGATCCATCCCGAGACCGGTGAGGGCTTCAGTGATGCTGCCGATGAAGGTGGGCGGCCCACACACATATGCTTCAGCGTCTGTGGGAACTCCCAGTTCCGCGAGCCGGTCGGCGGTGGGACGGCCGGTGAACGCCCCCGCAACGGCGGTCCCGGCCCGCGTGTAGAAGGTTGCGCCGCGGGCATGGGGCAAGCGCCTCAGGTAGCCGCGCACCTCATCCGCGAAGACGTGCTCGCGGGGGTCCCTTGCCGTGTGGATCCACCAGACGCCCCGGCCGCTGCCGGTGCGGGCAAGTTCCTTGAGCATGGGGACCAAGGGGGTCGCCCCGACGCCGGCCGAGATGAAAAGCACCGGGCCCGTCCCGCCGCGGAACCTGAACTGTCCGCGGGGGGCGGCGACGTCGACGGTGCCGCCGACGGCGATCCCGTCGTGGAGGTACCGGCTCACGAGCCCGTGTTCCTCCTGCTTCACGCTGATCCGGTAGGTGGAGGGGTCGGGCGCGTCCGAAATGGAGTAGCTGCGGATCGACACCGCGTCCCCCAGGGAGACACGCAGGGTCAGGTACTGGCCGGGGATGACCGGTGGGAGGCTCACGCCGTCGCCGGCGCCAAGGTACACCGAGGTGATGGTCGGGGTTTCACGAACGGTTTGGGTGATCCTCAGGGGGCGGAACCCGTTCCAGCCGGGCTCCTCGGCGGGCGCCCCGGTCACCGTCGCCGCGGCAAGGTCGGTGAGCAGCAGATCCTGGAAGGACTGCTGCCAACCGGGGCTCAGGGCGGGGATGTCGACGGCCTTCCGCAGTGCCTCCTGGGAGCGGTTCGGAAGGTACAGCAGGGCGTCGGCTTCGGTGACGGTCAGCCGGTGCGGCCCGTGCAGCGTCCGGATGATCGGGTCGCCCGGCCGGACTTCCCCCTCGGCGATGACCCGCAGGTAGAACCCGGGACGGTGGTGGTCGACAAGGAGCGCGGGCATCCGTGGCTCACCCAGGCGCATCCCCACCCGGAAGCAGGTCACACGGGGCTGGGTGACCTCGAATTCCGCCTCCCCAATGCGGTAACGGTCTCCGATGCAAACCCGATCGTCGGGCAGTCCGTCGACGGTGAAATTTTCCCCGAAGGATCCCGGGGCCAGGTCGCCCCGGCCGAGGAATCCGGACCAGTGCTCGTAGGACTGCTGCTGGTAGACCAGGACCGCCCGCTGCTCGCCTCCGTGTCCGTGCAGGTCGCCCTGGCCGTCGCCGTCGATATTGAGCCGGCGTACCATCAGCGGCCCCCCGACCGGGTGCTTGTACACCCCGGTGTGCACGGTCTTCCCCTGCCAGGGGACGTCTTGGGGAATCCCGACGTTGAGTGAACGCAGCCGGCCGCAGGCCACGCCCTCGACCTCCGTCATGGTGGGTATCCTACGCAGGGGCTCGGCCGGTCACCAGAGCCGCCCTTGCGTCGAAGGCCCCACGGCGATGGGGACCGCGCCATTCCGCGGGCCAGGGGAACCGGCATTTCCGGGCGGGGCGTCAGGTTACGTCGGCACCTCGGGATCGGCGGTGCCGGTCGAAGGGCCGTCCGCCAGGAGCATGCCGGCCCTTCGCCCCTCGACTCTGTGTATCAAATCATTCTTCGGACGGCGTTTGCGGTCCCTCGTAAATAAGTCCATACTCGATTCACACACGATGTGACCGTCCCCACACCGGGGGCGGCCCGGGCTCCGGGACCCCGTCGACGTTGGGCAGTTCCCGAAGCTGCCGGCAGGAAAACGGGCCTCGGAAACGCCGCTGTGCCCGTCATTCCGCCAAGGCCGACGCACGTCCGGCCAGCAAAGAAGGAGACCCATGCAGTTGCAGGGAAGGTCCAAGTTTGCCGCTCTCGCGGCTCTGTGCGCACTGGCGCTCGCCGCGTGCGGGAGCCCGTCCTCCGCCGCCCCGGATTCCTCGGCCGGCAAGGCCGATGGCGTCTCGCTCGTCTCACCCGGCAAACTGACGGTGTGCACCCACCTTCCGTTCGCGCCTTTCCAGGTCAATGACGACTCCGGAAAGACCGTCGGGTTCGACATCGACCTGGTCAACCTCGTGGCCAAACGGCTGGGCGCCGAAACTGCCATCATCGACACCCCGTTCGAGGGGATCAAGTCCGGTGAGGACATGTCCACCGGCAAGTGCGACATCGCCGCCGCGGGCATGACCATCACGGACGAACGCAAGGAAGCCATCCTCTTCTCCGAACCATACTTCGATGCGACCCAGGCCCTCCTGGTTCCCGAAGGGGAGGACGTGAAGGCGCTGGAGGAACTGAAGGGCAAGAAGCTCGGCGCCCAGTCGGCCACCACCGGCCTTGACTACGCGCAGTCCCACCCCGAGTGCGGATGCGAGATCGTCGAGTTCCAGGACCTCGCCTCGCTGACGCAGGCACTGATGACCGGCCAGGTGGATGCGGCGATCAACGACCTGCCCGTCTGGACCGAGGCACTCAAGGCCAACCCGGGCAAGGCAACCATCGCCGCCCAGTTCGACACCGGCGAGCAGTACGGCCTCGGGATGAAACTGGGCAATACGGCCCTCAAGGAGGTCGTGGACGAGGTGCTCGCGAAGGCCAAGAGCGACGGCACCTACGACGAGATCTTCAAGGAATGGATCGGGGACGTCCCCCAGAGTTGATCGGCCCGCCCGCGGCGGCCGCCGGCCGCCGCGGGAAGGAACCCGATCGAGTGCAGCACCAGTGAGGAAACCATGAGCACACAGACCACGTACGCCGCCCCCGAGGCCGTATCGCCGCGGCTGACGCGCCGGCAGAGAGCCCGCCTCTCGCTCGGCGTCCAGTACACCCTGGGGGTCGTCGTCATCGGCCTCCTGGCGGTGATGACCGACTGGGCGACCTTCAGCGCAGCCTTCCTGCGGTTCGACATCCTCGAGCGGATGCTTCCGCGCGTGATCCTCATCGGTCTCGTCAACACGATCATCTACGCCGCCCTGGCGTTCGTGTTCGCCTTCGTCGTCGGACTGCTGCTGGCCATCATGCGGCTGAGCTCCGTTGCCGCCTACCGGTGGTTCGCCGGCGCCTACGTCGAGTTCTTCCGCGGTGTGCCCGCCCTCGTCGTCCTGTTCATGGTGGCCTACGGCATCCCGAATGCCTTCCCGGGGTTCCAGTTCCCCGGCGACAAATACGGCATGGTGATGGTCGGCCTCGGCATCACCGCCGCCGCCTACATGGCGGAGACCTTCCGGGCCGGCATCCAGGCGATCCCCAAGGGACAGTTCGAAGCCGCACGCACGCTGGGAATGAGCCAGTCGCGGACGATGGCGACGATCGTCATCCCGCAGGCCTTCCGGGTGGTGATCCCGCCGCTCACCAACGAGATGATCCTCCTGGTCAAGGACTCCTCCCTGGTCTATGTCCTCGGAGTCACGGCCGCCCAGTACGAGCTCACGAAGTTCGCCCAGGACTTTCTGAACCGCTCGGTGAATGCGACGCCGCTGATCGTGGCCGCCCTGTGCTACCTGGCGATCACCCTTCCCCTGTCCGGCCTCGTGCGCAAGCTCGAAGCCCGCTACGCGAAAGCACGCTGACCATGACGACCCACCCGACACCGGCACCCCGGGGTGCCGCCGGTTCGCACGCCATCTCGATCCGCAACCTCAAGAAAAGCTTCGGCTCCAATGAGGTGCTCAAGGACATCTCCCTTGAGATCAACCCCGGGGAGGTCGTCTGCATCGTCGGCCCCTCCGGATCAGGCAAGTCGACGCTGCTGCGCTGCGTGAACCTCCTGGAGACCCCGACCTCGGGCACCGTGCTCGTCGGGCCGGACGAGGTGACCCACCCGGACGCCGACCTGGACCGCATCCGCCGGCGCATCGGCATGGTGTTCCAGTCCTTCAACCTCTTCCCGCACCTGACCGTCCTGGAAAACCTCACCGTCGCCCAGGTCAAGGTCCTCAAGCGGCGCAAGGAGGAGGCACTTGCCACGGCACGCCTCAACCTGCACCGGGTCGGCATGTCGCACAAGGAGGATGCCTACCCGACGCAGCTTTCGGGCGGCCAGCAGCAGCGCGTGGCGATCGCGCGGTCGCTCTCGATGGAACCGCAGCTCATGCTGTTCGACGAGCCGACGTCGGCACTGGACCCCGAGCTGGTCGGCGAGGTCCTGGCCGTGATGAAGTCCCTCGCCAACGAAGGCATGACGATGGTGATCGTCACCCACGAGATGGCCTTCGCACGCGAGGTCGCCGACCGGGTGGTCTTCATGGACGGCGGCTACATCGTCGAGCAGGGCCTGGCCAGGGATGTCATCGGCAACCCGCAGGAGGAGCGCACCAAGTCCTTCCTGCACCGGGTCCTCAACCCCATGGTCGTGGATGCGGACGAGGTCCTCGCGGAGGAACGGCTCTCCCCGGCCTCCTGACCCCGCCTCCTGACCCCGACCGCCCGGGCGGCATCCGCAGGCGCGGACGCGGGGCCCGTGCAACTGTTTTCCACCGGAACGAGACACAGAGATGACGATCGAACAGACAATGGCGCGGGCCGCTTCGCCCCTGGCCCCCCAGTGGCTGGAGGTCCCCGCCGACCTCAATGAGCTTTCCGCCAAGCTCTGGGCGGGCGACGCCGGCCGCTCGGCAGCGGGGGAGCTGCAGGTGGGCGGGGTCGGCGTCGCGGACCTGGCCCGGGAGTTTGGAACCCCCGCCTACGTGATCTCGGAGGACGACTTCCGACGGCGGGCGCGGGCGTTCCGCACCGCCTTCAACGACGCCTTCGAACCGCTGTGCGGCGGGGCCGACGTCTACTACGCCGGCAAGTCCTTCCTGTGCGTCGAGGTGGCGAAATGGGTGGTCGAGGAGGGCCTGCGGCTGGACACCTGCTCGGGTGGAGAGCTGGCCCTGGCGTCCCGCGCCGGGATCGAGGGTTCGCAGCTTGGCCTGCACGGCAACAACAAGTCCGACGCCGAACTGATCCGCGCCCTCGATCTAGGCGTGGGCCGGATCATCGTCGACAGCCTCCAGGAACTCGGGCGCGTCGGTGAACTCGCCCGGGAGCGCGGCACCACCGCCCCGGTGCTGCTGCGGCTGACGCCCGGCGTCCACGCCGAGACCCACGAATTCATTGCCACCGCCCATGAGGACCAGAAGTTCGGCCTCTCGATGGCGTCCGTCGGCGGGCGCGAATCCGCCGCCGAAGCCGCGGTGTCGGCCGCCCTGCAGGACGCCGGCATCCGCCTCCTCGGACTCCACTGCCACATCGGCTCGCAGATCTTCTCCTCGGACGGGTTCGCCCTCGCCGCCGAGCGGCTGCTGGAATTCACCGCGGCGATGCGGAGAAGGCACGGAAGGGTGCTGGAGGAGCTGGACCTGGGCGGGGGCTACGGCATCGCCTACACGGCAGCGGACTCCCCGCAGGACCCGCAGGACGTCGCCACCGCCATGGCCCGCGTGATCGCCGGCGCGTGCGGCCGCCTCGGCATCGACATTCCGCGGATCTCCATTGAGCCCGGACGCGCCATCGTGGGCAGTTCCACCTTTACCCTGTACGGAGTGGGCACGCTCAAGACGAACCACGTCGAGCACGAGGACGACGTATTCCCCCGGCGGTATGTCTCAGTTGACGGCGGGATGAGCGACAACCCCCGCCCCCTGCTGTACGGAGCCGACTACTCCGCGGTCCTGGCCTCCCGGAGTTCGGACGCTCCGCCCGCCTTGTCCCGGGTGGTCGGCCGGCACTGCGAGAGCGGGGACATCGTAGTCCGCGACGTCTACCTCCCGTCCGACCTGCGGCCCGGGGACCTCCTCGCAGTCCCCGGGACGGGGGCCTACTGCTGGGTGCTCTCGAGCAACTACAACTACACGCCGCGCCCGCCGGTGGTGGCCGTCTCCGGGGGCCGGGCACGCCTCATCGTCCGCGGCGAGACCGAGGACGACCTGTTCCGCCGCGACGTCTGGGAATAGGCCTCTCCCGGCGGCCGGCCGGGAAGATTCCTGTCTTCCGGCCGCGGGCGGGGTTCGGACAGTAGCATGGCTCCCAGTTCCGGGAGGCCCGGCCGGTTTGAAGCGGATGCATTTACGGAGGTAAGGCATGTCCGACCAGCAAGGCACGGCGGGTCTTCCCGTGTTCGAGAGCATCCGGCGCCAGCTGTCCGGGATGTCGGCCGCGGAGCGCAAGGTGGCGCGGACCCTGCTCGGCGGGCCGGCGGCGACGGGGCTTGCCTCCTCGACCAAGCTCGCCCGCCTGGCCCAGGTCAGCGGGCCCACGGTGATCCGCTTCGTGAACCACCTGGGCTACGCCACCTATGCGGAGTTCCAGGACGCGGTGAAGGTCGAGGTGGTCGCCCGCGTGACGACGCCCGTCGAGCTGTACCCCGAGACGCAGGCAGCGCAGGGGGGTGCGCTCCACGACTTTTCCGCCACCCTCAACGCGGCGATCTCGGACACCATGACCCGGCTGTCCCCCGAGGACCTGACGACGGCGGCGGAGCTGCTGGCCGATCCGCGCCGCAAGGTCCTCGTCTTCGGTGGATGGTTTAGTTCCTCCCTGGCCCGGCACCTCGCCGCCATGCTCCAGGAACTGCGGCCGGGGGTCGAATTCGTCGATGACGCACGCACCCGGCGCGTGGCGGCACTGTGTGATGCGGACAAACGCACGACGGCGGTCGCTTTCGACTTCCGGCGCTACGAGGCCGAAACGGAGAAATTCGGTCGGGCGCTCGTCGACCAGGGCGCGAAGCTCATCCTCTTCACGGACCCTTGGCTGTCCCCCCTGGCCGACGTGGCGGGCGCCGTGCTGCCGGCGTCGGTGGGGGCGCCGCGGCCGTTTGAGTCCTACGTGGCGGCCATGGCGGTGGTCGAGGCGCTCACCGCCCGGGTGGTGGACCTCACGTCGGAAGCCTCGCGGGCCCGGTTCGAACGCTACGGCGCGTTCGTTGACACGCTGGTTCCCCACTGGGAGTACCGGCGGGAGATCGACCCCGAGGACACCGCCGCCCGAACCTGAGGGACGGCGTTTCCGGCCTTACTCGGGGGTGACATAGGCGCCGGAGATCCCGCCGTCCACCAGGAAGGTGGAGGCGGTGATGAAGGATGAGTCGTCGCTGGCCAGGAACGCAGCGGCGGCAGCCAGTTCCTCGGGCTCCGCGAAACGGCCCATCGGAATGTGGATGAGGCGCCGGGCGGCCTTCTCGGGGTCCTTGGCGAAGAGCTCCTTCAGCAGGGGGGTGTTGACCGGGCCCGGGCAGAGGGCGTTGACGCGGATCCCCTGACGCGCGAACTCAACACCGAGCTCGCGGCTCATGGCGAGGACGCCGCCCTTGGAGGCGCTGTAGGAGATCTGCGATGTCGCGGCACCCAGGACGGCGACGAACGACGCCGTGTTGATGATCGAGCCCTTGCCCTGGGCCTGCATGTACGGAAGGGCGTACTTGCAGCAGTAGAACACCGACGTGAGGTTGACCTCCTGCACCCTGCGCCACGCCTCGATGCCGGTCTCCAGGATCGAGGCGTCCGACGCGGGGGCGATCCCGGCGTTGTTAAAGGCGATGTCGACCCGCCCATAGGTCTCGTTGGTGGCGGCGTAGAGGTTCTTCACCTCTTCTTCGCTCGTCACGTCGACCTTCACGAACAGGCCGCCGACCTCCTCGGCGGCGCGCAGGCCCGAGGTCGGGTCAACGTCGGCGATGACGACGCGGGCTCCTTCCGCGGCGAACCTGCGGGCGGTCGCCAGGCCGATGCCGCTGGCGCCGCCGGTGATGACGGCGCTGCGGCCCTCGAGGCGGTTGGAGATGATCTGCTCGGTCATTCGATATTCCTTATGCTGGCGTTGGCCGGTCTCACGGCTGGGTGGCGATGAAGACGTTCTTGGTTTCGGTGAAGGAGTCGAGGGCGTCGGGCCCGAGTTCCCGGCCCAACCCCGACTGCTTGAAACCTCCGAAGGGGGTGGAGTACCGGACGGAGGAATGGGAGTTGACCGACAAGTTCCCCGAGTCGAGGCCGCGGGCCATCCGAAGGGCGCGTCCGACGTCCCGGGTCCAGATCGACCCGGAGAGCCCGTAGATCGAATCGTTGGCGAGTCGAAGCGCGTCGGCTTCGTCCCGGAAGGGAACCACGGCAACGACCGGCCCGAAGATTTCCTCGCGCATCACCCTGTCCTCCCGGGACGGGGTCAACACAGTCGGCGGGAACCAGAACCCTTTGCCACCCGGCGCCGCGCCCTGGAAGGCGATGGGTGCGCCGGAGGGCACGAAACCGGACACCGTCTCACGCTGGGCGGCGGAAATCAACGGGCCCATGAACGAGGTTTCGTCGTGCGGGTCTCCGACCCTCAGGGCTTTCACCACCGGTTCCAGGAGTTCCAGGAACCTCTCGTACACACTGTGCTCGACGAGGATCCGGGAGCGGGCACAGCAGTCCTGGCCGGCGTTGTCGAAGGCCGCCCCGGGGGCCGCGGCGGCCGCCGCCTCCAGGTCGGCGTCGCCGAAGATGATGTTGGCGCTCTTGCCGCCGAGTTCCAAAGTGACGGGCTTGACCTGGTCGGCGCAGCCGGCCATGATCCGCTTGCCCACCGCTGTGGAGCCGGTGAATACCACCTTCCGCACCACCGGATGCGTGACGAACCGCTCGCCAACCACGGCGCCCTTGCCCGGCAGGATCTGCAGCACTCCCTCGGGCAGGCCCGCTTCCCGGGCCAACTGCCCGATCCGCAGGGCCGTCAGGGGGGTCAGTTCGGCAGGCTTCAGGACCACAGTGTTGCCGGCAGCCAGGGCGGGAGCGAACCCCCAGGCCGCGATCGGCATCGGGAAGTTCCACGGCACGATGATCCCCACGACGCCGAGGGGCTCGTTGAAGGTGACGTTGACCCCTCCGGCCACGGGAATCTGCTGGCCGAGGTGGCGTTCCGGGGCGCCCGAGTAGTAGGCCAGGACGTCCCGGACGTTCCCGGCCTCCCAGCGGGCGTTGCCGATGGTGTGGCCCGCGTTGCGTACCTCCAGCCGGGCGAGGTTCTCCAGGTCGGCGTCCACGGCGGCCGAAAAACGGCGCAGGAGCAGGGCACGGTCCGCCGGTGCAACGTGGCGCCACGTCTCGAAAGCCAGCGCGGCCCGTTCGATGGCCCGGTCGGTGTCCGCCAGGCCGGCCAGGGCGACGGTTTCGATCACCTCCTCGGTGGCCGGGTTCAGGACGTCAAACGTGCTGCTCGACATGAATGCCCTCCGTTCGTGTCCTGCGGTAGGCGCGGGCGGCTTCGATGAATCCCTCGAACAGCCGCAGGTCGTCGGGATTCTGTTCGGGGTGGAACTGGACGCCGAGAACCCATCCCCCCGATGTCGTTTCGACAGCCTCGATGGTGCCGTCGGGTGCTGACGCAGTGATGCGGAGGCCCGCGGCGACCCGGTCGATGGCCTGGTGGTGGTAGCAGGGGGCCGTGGCGCGCGGCCCCAGCAGGTCTTCACTGATACTTCCCGGCGCGGTGGCGAATTCGACTTCGCCGAACACCCCGGGCGCCGGCTGGTATTGGGCGTCCGGGTTCACCTCCGGGATGTGCTGGATCAGCGTTCCGCCGAGGGCGACATTGAGCACCTGGGCTCCCCTGCAGATGGAGAACAGGGGCACCTCGGCGGCCAGCGCCGCACGGGTCAGGGACAGGTCGTGGCGGTCCCGGGACGGTTGGGCCCGGGTCTGCGGGTGCGGCACCGCTCCGTAGTGCTCCGGGTCGACGTCGGTCCCGCCCGAGATGATCAGTCCATCGAGCAGGTCGACGATCGATGGATCACTGCCGACCGGCGGGAGGAGGACCGGGGTGCCGCCCGCGGCCACCACCGCCTGGACATAGGTGCCCGGGAGGAGTGCGGCATCGGACTTCCACACCCCCCATTCAGCCTCCTGGTAGTAGGTCGTCAGCCCGATCCGCGGCCGGGGCGGCTCAGAGGCGTTCAAAGACACGCTTGCGCTCCCAGTCGGTCACGGCGCCGTCATAGGCCTTCAGTTCAACGTCGGCGGCATGCAGGTAGTGCTCCACCACCTCGTCGCCGAAGGCCTTGCGGGCAATTTCGCTTGCGGCAAGCAGGGCGCGCGAGTCACGCAGGGTGGTGGGGATCCGGTCGGCACCCGACTGGTAGGCGTTTCCCTTGGTGATGGGTTCGAGCGGAAGTTCGTTCTCAATGCCGTGGATGGCCGCAGCGATGAGTGAGGCGGCCGCGAGGTAGGGGTTGACGTCTCCACCGCCGACACGGTTTTCCACCCGGAGGCCCTTGCCGTGCCCGACGATGCGCAGGGCGCAGCTGCGGTTATCCATGCCCCACGCGATCGCGGTGGGAGCAAAGCTGCCCTCGACGAACCGCTTGTAGGAGTTGATGTTGGGTGCCAGGAAGTAGGCCATCTCCTTCAGGGCGGCCAACTGGCCGGCGACGAAATGCTCCATCACCGGGCTGAAGCCGTGCTCGCCCTCGCCGGGCAGCACCGGGTTCCCCTCCAGATCGGTGAGGCTGAAGTGGATATGGCAGGAACTGCCCTCGCGTTCGTTGTATTTGGCCATGAAGGTGATGCTCTTGCCCTGCTGGGCAGCGATTTCCTTGGCCCCGTGCTTGTAGAAGGCGTGGTTGTCACAGGCTGCCAGCGCCTCCCGGTACCGAAAGGTGATTTCCTGCTGGCCGAAATTGCATTCGCCCTTGGACGACTCCACGATCAGGCCGGCCTTTTCCATGCCCGTGCGGATGCTGCGGATCACCGGCTCGAGTCTCGCTGTTGCAAGGAGTGAGTAGTCAACGTTGTACCGGGAGGCGGGGGTCAACCCGTCGTAGTTTTTGTTCCAGGCCTCCTCGTAGGTGTCGTCGAACATGATGAACTCGAGTTCGGTGCCGATGTGGGCACGGTAGCCCAGCGCTTCAAGCCGTTCGATCTGTGCCCTGAGGATCTGGCGGGGCGATTGACTCACCGGGCGGTCATCGAGCCAGAGGATGTCGCACTGCACCATCGCCGTGCCCGGCAGCCAGGGGACGAGCCGCAGCGTGGAGATGTCCGGCCGCATGGCCATGTCCCCATAGCCGTTCTCCCATGACGACATCGCGTAGCCGTCGATGGTGTTCATCTCCACGTCCACGGACAGGAGGTAGTTGCAGCCTTCCGCGCCGTGGCCCAGCACATCCTCGAGGAAGGACCGGGCTCCGCAGCGCTTGCCCTGGAGCCGGCCCAGGGAGTCGGTGATGGCGACCACCACGGTGTCGATCTCACCCGCGGCCACCTTGTCCCGGAGTTCCTCGACGCTCAACGGGGCCTGGAGATTCGCTAATTGATCAGTCATTGGATATCCGTCACTTCGGTTCTGGTTCATGGATGGGTTCAAGCGCGCCGGCCCGGCGCTCAGTTCTTCACTTCTTCAGTTCCGCCTCGGCGGCGGCGAGTTGTGCGAACTCCTCCTCCGGGGCGCCGGCGACGATGCGGTGCCGGCTGTAGAACCAGTAGTAGAGGAGGGCGGCGACGAAGATCCCCGCCGTGATCGATGCTGCAAGGACGTCGACGACGAAGGTGGCGACGACGGCGACGGTGGCCAGGGCCAGGGCGACGGAGGTCGTGACGACCCCGCCGGGGGTCCGGTATCCCCGGGGAAGATCCGGTTCCTTCTTCCGCAGCACGATATGGGAGAGGTTGAGCAGAACGTAGGAGACGGTGGCTCCGAAGACCGCGATGTTGATGAGGAGCCCCCCGTTGCCGGTGGCCGCCGCGAGGATGAAGCCGATGGTGCCGGGAATGATCAGCGACCAGTAAGGGGTGCGCCGCTTGCCCGTCAGCGACAGCCAGCGGGGAAGGTAGCCGGCCCGCGAGAGCGCGAACAACTGCCGCGAGTACGCGTAGATGATCGAGAAGAAGCTGGCGATCAGTCCTGCCAGGCCCGCGTAGTTGACGAATTCGGCGAGGATGGAGTTACCGCCGTAGGCCAGGCGAAGGGCCTCGGGAAGGGGGTTGTCGGAGGTGCTCATGGCTTCCGAGCCGGCTGCGCCGGGAACCAGGACGAGCATCAGTGCCCCGAAGACCACCAGGATCAGCATGGCGGCGATGATGCCGCGTGGCATGTCCTTCTTCGGGTCGGCGGTCTCCTCGGCGGCGAGCGGGACACCTTCGATGGCGAGGAAGAACCAGATCCCGTAGACGAGGGCGGCCACGACGCCGCTGATGCCCATGGGAAGGAACGCACTCGAGGCCGGCGATCCGTCGGGCACGATGTCGAAGAGGTTGCCCACGCTGAAGTGGGGAATGAGGCCGATGACGACCGCGACCAGGGCCACGACCGCAATGGCGGTGATTCCGAAGATCAACCGGAGGGCTTCACCCACTCCGCGGAGATGGATCCCGACGAAGATGGCGTATGCCACCAGGTAGACGGGCCAGGAATTTGTCAGCCCGAAGAGGCCCAGGGCCTCGATGTACCCACCGATGAAGATGGCAATGGCGGCCGGCGCCACGGCGTACTCGATCAGCACCGCCATTCCGGTGGCGAATCCTCCGAGGGGTCCCAGCGCCCGGCGGGCAAAGCCGTACCCGGCGCCGGCCGCGGGCAGGGTCGAGGACAGTTCGGCGAGCCCGAACACCATGCAGGTGTACATGATGCCCATCAGTACGAAGGCGATCAGGAGCCCGCCCCAGCCGCCCTCCGCCAGGCCGAGGTTCCATCCCGCGAAATCACCGGAGATGACGTAGGCCACCCCAAGGCCGGCCAGCAGGACCCACCCGGCGGCTCCGCGTTTGAGCTGGCGCTGTTCGAGGTACTTGCTTTCCGCATCCGGCCGGTTCGACGTTGACATGGTCTTCCCTTCACGCGAGGGCTCAATGGTCTGTTAATAGTCCATGAATTTGGTCTTAGTGTGAGGTAGATCACGGCAGGCGTCAATAGGGCCCTATCGCCCGCCCGGTACCGCGTCCCACCGGACCGCCTTGGGTCTCCCGCCGGCGCGGGATTGAACGTCAACCAGGCGGTCATAGGTCTGTTTTCAGGCCGGAATAGGATGGGGGAATGGAAGCCGAATTCTTCGACGGTGCAGCCCGGTTCCTCCGCCCGGTGCGGCACGGGAATGCCTTCGAGGAAACGATCGAACGGCTTCTGCAGAACATCAAGCTGGGTCTGCTTGCGGCCGGCGATAAGCTGCCCGCCGAGCGGGAGCTCGCCGACCTGCTGGGCGTATCCCGCGCAACCCTGCGCGAGGCCCTGGCCGAGCTTCAGAAAGCGGGATACGTCGAGGTTCAGCGGGGCCGTTACGGAGGCACCTACATCTCACGGGGTCGGCCTCAGGAGTCGGGAAAGCTGCCGGATATTGGCCCTGATGAGGTGGAGGACGTCCTGATTTTCCGCGGCGTACTCGAGCCGGCGGCGGCGTCGCTGGCCGCCAGGGCCAGGCTGTCGCCCTTCCAGCG
This sequence comes from Arthrobacter melezitosi, assembly GCF_054511055.1. Taxonomy (NCBI): domain Bacteria; kingdom Bacillati; phylum Actinomycetota; class Actinomycetes; order Micrococcales; family Micrococcaceae; genus Arthrobacter; species Arthrobacter melezitosi. Next base: position 154,837 of record NZ_JBTNDJ010000004.1, on the reverse strand, counting down.
CAGGCACCTGCTGGATACCCTGGCGGAGGTGGCGGGGGCCCCGGCCGAGGCATACCGGCCCAAAGACGCTCGATTCCACGTGGCGATAGCGGAAGTCAGTGGCTCCCCAAGCCTGGTGGCCGCGGTGGCCGACGCCCGTGCGAGGGTGAGTGACCTCCTGGACCGCATACCCCTGCTGGAGCCGAACCTGGAGCACTCCAACCGGCAGCACCAGAAGATTGTCGAGGCCATCCTGCGCGGCGACCATGAGGAGGCATTCCGGGTCACCCAGGACCACCTGCAGGGGACGGCTTCGCTGCTGCATGGATTCTTGGGCACCTCCCCTGCCGGCGGGGATTCTGCCTGACGGCGAACGGGTAGGGCTCGCGAGGAGTGCGTCCACCGCAGCGGCCGGTTACAGGGGAAGATCGCTGCCGTCCTCCGGCGTCCGGGGAAATCTCAATCCGGGGCCGCCGAGAAAGGTAAGGGGCTGCGCATACAGCGACAATCTGTCACCGATTGTCACCGTGGCCAGCAGCAGTGCCTGAACCGCGTCGATGCCCAGCGCGTACCCGTCCGGGTTGTCCGCACCCGGATCCTCGATCCGGAAAGCGCAGTACCAGTCGCCGGGGGCATCCTGCATGCGTTGCGGCGCACAGAGGTGGACCGTGACCTCACCGCCGTCGGCCTTCGTCAGGGACCGCGACGCGATGACGCGCGAGGGGTCGAAGGGGTAGGTGGGCGAATCAGGACCGTTCACAGGATCCAGTCCTATCAGGAGTTCCTGCCGGCCGCCCGCCCTGAAGCGGGGTGCCCCCGAAGGTCAGCAACAACGATGACGCCGGGGCGCCGGAATCTCCCTCCTACTGCTGACGCGCCGGCATACCCCGCGTACCTACGCTTTTGGGGTCAATGAATCACCCCCATAGCACCGCGACCGGTGCTGAGGCGATCCTGAGGAAAAAAGAACAATGGAATTACTGCAACACGTCGAAACCTTCACCCTCGTGCAGAAGATCACCGTTCTGGTGAACCGCTACGAGATCCGTATGACGGATGACACCGGTGGCCCGGGCGACCTGCTTGCCGTCGCCCAGCAGAAGCGGGCGGCCTTCCGGGAACAGGTCACCTTCTACGCCGACGAGGCGAGAAGCACCCCGCTGTTCTCCTTTCAAGCACGGCAGCGCCTTGACCTGGGGGCAACCTACGATGTGCTCGACGCCGACGGCCGGCCGATCGGCAGCTTCCGAAAGGACTTCGGCAGGTCCCTGTTCCGCTCGACCTGGCACCTCCATGCCCCGGGACTGGAGGCTGCGGGAAGTGAACGCAGCGCCGGCGTGGCCGTGGCCCGGCGGTTGTGGGACCTGACGCCCATCGCCGACTTCCTCCCGTCCCCGTTCCTGTTCCACTTCGACTTCCTCGACCCGGCCGGCCGGCCCGTGATGACGTCGGAACGCCGTCGCTCCCTCCGCGACAGCTACCGCGTGACGGTTCCCGGCGGGAAGGTGGATGGGCGGGTCGCTGCCGCCCTGGCCGTAGCCCTCGACGCGCTGCAGGCGCGGTAATCCGGCGCGGCCCGCGGCGTCCTCCAAAAGGCGTACGCCGGGCCGGTCGGGGACCATCCCTCAGGCCGGTTACCCCGCCCCGCCGGAAACCTACTGTTGAAACAACCCTGCAGCGGCAGGCCCACCCACCGCATTCCAATGCAAGAAGGACACAGCAATGATCGAGGCACAGGCACTTTCCAAGAGGTACGGCACCCGGACCGCCGTAGACGCCGTGTCGTTCACCGTGCAGCCCGGCAGGGTGACGGGGTTCCTCGGGCCGAACGGTGCCGGCAAGTCCACCACGGTGCGGATGATCGTCGGCCTCGACAACCCGAGTGCCGGGCGGGCCACCGTTAACGGCCTGCCCTACGCCGCGCACAAGGCACCGCTGCGGGAACTGGGGGCGTTGCTGGATGCCAAGGCGGTCCACCCCAAGCGCTCGGCCCACACCCACCTGCGTGCCCTGGCCGCGACCCACGGCATCCCGAACCGCCGGGTCAAGGAGGTCATTGAACTGGCCGGCCTCGGCCCGGTGGCGAACAAGCGCATCGGCGGGTTCTCGCTCGGCATGGGCCAGCGCCTCGGGATCGCCGCGGCCCTCCTGGGGGACCCCGCCACGGTGATCCTCGACGAACCGGTCAACGGCCTCGACCCGGAGGGCGTCCAGTGGGTCCGCCACCTGGCCCGGGGCCTCGCCGCGGAAGGGCGCACCGTCTTCCTCTCCTCGCACCTCATGTCGGAAATGGCGCTCACGGCCGACCACCTCATCGTCATCGGGCGCGGACGCATCATCGCCGACGCCCCTCTCCAGTCGATCATCGACGGGCAGGGCACCGCCCGCATCCGGGTGCGGGCGGACCGACCACAGGACCTCCTCGGCAGCCTCGCCGCCGACGGCGTCTCCTCACAGCTCCTCGAGCCCGAACTGCTCGAGGTCACCGGGGTCGACGCGCGCCGCATCGCGGAAATCGCCCTCCGGGAACGGGTCCTCGTCTACGAACTCACCCCGCTGCAACTGTCCCTCGAGGACGCCTACCTGCAGCTCACCTCCTCCGACATCGAATACTCCTCGCACGGACTGCCCTCCGGCGGCCTTGTTGCGGCAACCGAAGGACACCGAGCATGACCACGATCACCTCAACCGCACCCGCCCCCGCCGACCAGAGCCCGCGCCCGCGCGGCGAAACGGGCTCCGGCGTCACCTTCGGCCGGGTCCTGAAATCCGAGTGGATCAAGATCACCTCGGTACCCTCGACGGTCATCCTGATCGTTCTGACCACCGCCGTCATGATCGGTCTTGCCGCGCTGCTCGCCTGGCAGACCACGGTGCTGCTCGATTTCGAGGGCGATCCGGAGCTGGCGGCGCAGCTGCAAGGGCAGACCGACGCCGCATCCACCGCGTTCGGTGTCCCCGGGTCCGGCCTCGCCTTCGGTCAACTACTGATAGCCTCGCTCGCAGTGGTGCTCATCGCCTCGGAGTGGGGGACCGGCATGATCCGCTCCACGATGGTGACCGTTCCCCGCCGGAGCGTGGCCCTGCTGGCCAAGCAGTCCGTGATGGCCGCCATCTCCTTCGGAGTCGGCGCCGGCTCGGCCCTGGTCGGCTATTTCGTCGCGCAGCCGATCCTGGACACCGCGGGCCTCGGCTTCGCCCTCGGCGATGACGGAGTGCTTCTGCACATCCTGAACACGGGCTCCGTGCTTGCCCTCGTCTCCGTCGTCGCCATGTCGATCGGCACGCTGATCCGCAACACCGCCGGCGGCATCGTCACCTCGGTCGGCGTCCTGCTGGTCCTGCCGATCCTGTTCACCCTCTTCGGCGCCGGTACCGAATGGGCCGCCGACGCTGCGCGGTTCCTTCCAAGCTCGGGTGCGGACCAGATGGTCGCCACCTCGATCGCCGACGGCGCCTTCACCCAGTGGCAGGGTGCGCTGGTGCTGGGCGGGTGGGCACTCCTGCTCCTGGCCACCTCCCTTCTCGTCACTAAGAAGCGGGATGTCTAGTCCGCCCGTACACTCACTCCATGGACCGAAAACCATGAGAGACACGCCCTCGGTGGGGGAGCCGGCGGAACGGACGGCCGCGGACTTCCCCACCGAGTTCAGCACCCGAAGGCGTGGACCCCTCCGGCGGTACTTCGGCCGGCACCCGCGCGTTATGGACGCCGTCGTCGTCCTTCTCTTCCTGGTGTGGTCCCTTCCCAACGCGCTCTCCCTCATCGGGGAGGCAGGCAACTGGTTGGGCCTGCCCGGCGTCGTGCTGGCGGCCGGTGCCCTCGCCATCCGCCGGTCCTACCCGCTGGCCGTCCTGGCCTTCGTCGCGCTGCTCGAGCCCGTCGCCAGCTTCCTTACCGAAGGGGCCGGCAGCATCAGCGCGGCCGTTCTCGCCGCCCTGTACACCGTGGCCACGGCCTATCCGCTGGGCAGGACGCTCGCCGCGGCGGCCGGCGCAACCGTCCTGGCGGTCAGTGCCCTCTTCCTCGTCCCCGACGGGAGGTCCGACGGGGCGCCGGGTGTCGTCTTCCTGGTCGCTGGTTTCCTCGTCCTGTTCCTGGCCATCGCCGTCGGCATCGGCATCACGGTCCGCCGGGACCGCGAGCACGAGCAGGAGGTGCGCGGGTGGGCCGCCCGCAACGCGGAGCTTGCCTCGGCCAGCGAACGGAACCGCATCGCGCGGGAGATGCACGACGTCGTCGCGCACTCCCTCACCGTGATGGTGGCGCTCGCCGACGGCGCCGCCGTCGTTCTGAAACGCGACCCCGGCCGCGCCGCCGCCGTCCTCGGAGAGCTTTCCGGAACGGGCCGCGCGGCCATCGCGGACATGCGCCGGGTGCTCGGTGTCCTGCGCCTCGAGGCGCAGGGAGGGTCGCGCGAGCCGCTGCCGGCGTCGGGTTCGCTGGCGCAGCTGCTCGACGGCTTCCGTGCGGCGGGTCTGCCGCTGCGGGTGGCGAGCAGCGGCCCCCGGCTCCCGGAGGACCCGGCGTTCCAGCTCACCGTGTACCGGATTCTCCAGGAATCCCTGACGAATGTGCTGCGCTACGGCAAGAGCGTCACCGCGGTTGAGGTCTCCATCGCGAGGACCGGGGACCGGGTCACGCTGCGGATCACCGACGACGGCCGGGGCGCCATGGGCCCAACGGTGTCCGTCGGCTCGGGCCAGGGCATCGCCGGGATGCGGGAGCGCGCCGCGATCTACGGAGGCACCGCCGAAAGCGGCCCCCGGCCCTCGGGCGGCTGGCTGGTCGAGGTGCAACTGACCGTGCCCGACGCCGGCGACGGCGCGGGACACCGACTGACGAAAGAGAACGATGACGCTACCTCCCAGCACGCCGGGCGCTCCCATTCGAATCCTGCTGGCCGATGACCAGCCGCTGCTGAGGATGGGCTTCCGGCTGATCCTCGAGGGCGAGCCGGACCTCGAGGTGGTGGGGGAGGCCTCCACCGGGGAGGAGGCAGTGCGCCTCGCGGCCCAACTGGTCCCCGATGTGATCCTCATGGATGTGCGGATGCCGCGGGGTGACGGGATCGAGGCCACGCGGCGGATCACCGCCACCGGTGCCTCATCGCGGGTCATCATCCTCACCACCTTCGACCTCGATGAGTACGCGTTCGCCGGGCTGCAGGCCGGGGCGTCGGCGTTCCTGCTCAAGGATGTGGCACCGACGGAGCTTGTCCAGGCGGTGCGCGTGGTCGCCAGCGGGGACGCCGTCGTCGCCCCGCGGGTCACCCAACGGCTGCTGGAGACCTACGTACGGTCGCTGCCGCCGGCGTCGGCGGCTCCCCCGGAGCCTGACAAGCGGCTGGCCGACCTGACGCCGCGGGAGCGCGAGGTCCTCGAAGCGGTGGCGGGGGGACTGTCGAACGCGGAGTTGGCGAAGCGGTTCTTCCTCTCGGAGGCGACGGTGAAGACCCACGTGCGGCGGATCCTGATGAAGCTTGGCCTGCGGGACCGGGTGCAGGCCGTGGTGTATGCGTACGAGAACGGGATCGTGGTACCTGGGCCGGCTGCCTGAACACATCCTGCGGGACTCCGCTGCCCGCGGGGCACCACCTGACCGCGGACACCGGGAGGGTCGGCTAGACTCCTCGACCAGGCTGCCTCCGCAGGATTCGTTCTGCGATGGTGCGGGCATCGGGCCGTAGGGCGAACCGATTCAGTGAGGAGCGGGTAGGGCATGAGGATGACGGTCGTCGGCGGAGGCTCGACGTATACGCCCGAACTGATCGACGGCATAGCGCGCCTCCGCGGGTCGCTGTCCATCGATGAACTGGTGCTGACCGATCCCGCCGCCGGGCGGCTGGAGCTCGTCGCCGGCCTGGCCCGCCGGATTCTCGCGCGGGCGGGCCACCCGGCCACGGTGATCGCCACAACCGACCTTGATGCCGCGGTAACGGATGCCGCCGTGGTCCTGATCCAGCTGCGCGTCGGCGGCCAGGCGGCCCGGATCGGTGATGAGACCTGGCCGCTCGAGTGCGGGTGCCTCGGCCAGGAAACCACAGGGGCGGGAGGGCTCGCGAAGGCGCTGCGCACGGTTCCCGTGGTGCTCGACGTCGCCGAGCGGGTGCGCCGCCTTGCCGCACCCGGTGCCTGGATCGTCGACTTCACCAACCCGGTGGGCATCGTGACGCGCGCCCTGCTCGACGCCGGCCACCGCGCCGTCGGCCTGTGCAATGTGGCCATCGGCCTGCAGAGATACTTCGCGCGGCTGCTCGAGGTGTCCCCCGACCGCATCGAGCTGGACCACGTGGGCCTGAACCACCTCACGTGGGAGCGGGAGGTGCGGCTCGACGGCGTGGACCAGCTGCCTCTGCTCCTGGATCGGCACGCGGCCGCCATCGCAGGGCACCTGCACCTTCCCGAGAACCTGCTGACCCGGCTGGGTTCCGTCCCTTCCTACTACCTCCGCTACTTCTACCAGCACGATGCCGTCGTCGAGGAGCAGCGCCGGGAGCCCTCCCGCGGGCAGCGGGTGGCGGAAATTGAGCAGAAGCTCCTGGCGATGTACGCGGATGAGTCCCTGAACGAGAAACCCGCACTGCTGGCCGAACGCGGTGGTGCTTTCTACTCCGAGGCGGCCATCAACCTGGTCGCCTCACTGATGGGCGACCGCGGAGACGTCCAGGTGGTCAACGTCCGCAACGGAGCTACCTTCCCGTTCCTGCCGGCGGAGGCCGTCATCGAGGTGCCCGGAACGATCACCTCGGCGGCGGTGGCCCCGGCGAAGGTGGAACCGGTCGATCCGTTGTATGCCGGATTGATCTCCCACGTCTCGGCCTACGAGGAACTGGCGCTGGACGCCGCGCTGCGGGGTGGGCGGGACCGCGTCTTCCGCGCCCTGCTCGCCCACCCCCTCGTGGGGCAGGCCGCCCTCGCCGACCAGCTCACCGACCGGTTGCTCAAGGCGAACCGGCAGCACCTGGCATGGGCACGTTGAACGCCGCAGTGCTGGCCATCGACGGAGGCAACAGCAAGACGGATGTTGCGCTGGTCGATTCGTCGGGGGAAATTCTTGCGCATGTGCGGGGGCCCGGGTCCTCGCCCCACTTCCTGGGCCTCGAGGGCTGCGTCGAGCTCCTCGACGGGCTCGTCGCCCGCGCCGCCGCCCAGGCCGGTTACAGCGGTGCCGCGGGTATTGCACACACGGCCGGCGTCTATCTCGCGGGAGCGGACCTGCCGGGTGAAACGGCAGAGCTGACGAAGGCGCTGGCGGCCAAGGGCTGGGCCCGCGAGACCGTCGTGGATAACGACACGTTCGCGCTCCTGCGCGCGGGCACGGATGACCGGGACGCGGCGGCCGTGGTGTGCGGTGCGGGAATCAACTGTGTCGGTGTGTCGCGGGACGGACGGCGGGCCCGCTTCCCCTCACTGGGGCGGATTTCCGGTGACTGGGGCGGCGGGATGCAGCTCGGCGACGAGGCACTGTGGTGGGCGGCGCGGGCGATCGACGGCAGGGGCGAAGCCACCTCCCTGGTCCGCCTCATCGCCGAGCAATTTCGCGCCGACTCGCTCGAGGACGTGATCGAGGCCCTGCACTACGGCCGGCTTGACCCTGCCGAACTGCAAACGCTCGCTCCGGTGGTGTTGCGGGCGGCCTCGGAAAGAGGGGATGCGGTCGCCGTTCGGATCGTGCAGCGGCAGGCGGAGGAAGTCGTTGTCCTCGCCCGTGCCGCGCTGCGGCGGCTGGACCTGCTGGACACACCCACCACCGTGGTCCTCGGTGGGGGCGTGCTCACCAGCGGGAATGAGCTCCTTCACGCCGGGATCCGCGATGGTCTCCGGGGCGCCGCGCCGCTGGCCGTCGCGCGCACCACCACCTCGGCGCCCGTTGCGGGTGCCGCCCTGCTGGGATTGGACCGTCTCGGGGCGGGCCGGGAGACCGAGAACCGCGTGCGGGCCTCCTTCGCGCAGCTTCTGCCGGAACCGGACCCACCAGGACCTGCCGATCCTCCAGCGCCCTGACGGGGATACTCCCTGGCGGGGAAGGGCTCGAACATCTCCTGGGCCACGGCATCACTTTCAGCCTTGGTGCGGAACGGCATAGGGGACTTGTCCCAGAACGTCCAACGGGACCCGCGCGATGTGCACGGGTCCCGTTTCGTTGGAGGTGAACCAGCCGCGGCTGGTGGCCGATCCGGTGTCAACTGCCCACCGGGGCAGGGCTCAGCGGCGCGCCTTGCGGTTCAGGCGGCGGGTCAGAATGCGGGAGCGGAGGCGCAGCAGCCGGGGCACGATGCCGTAGATGACGATGGGAACCGCGACCGTGGCGAGGACCAGGGTGCGCAGGACGGGGTGCAGCAGCTCCAGCCACTGGCCGAAGACCAGGTTGATGACGGTGAGGGTCGGGAAGACCGACAGCCAGATGATCAGGGCCATCTGATGGGTGTTCGGCGGCGCGGGCCGGCGCGGGGTGCTCGTGGAGGTCGAGGCGGAGGCGGAAGTGGTGGAGGCTGACATTGTTTCTCCTAGGGAGTCTTTCAGGGGTGAAGAAGTGGAGCGGAACGGGCCTCGAAGGGATCCCGGTTGAGGTGCGGAGGTTTCTCGCAGGGGCGGTGGTGCCCAATTGACCGGCCACAGGTTGCCGCTGCCGAAAATCCTGCGGTGCGCTGCCGCCGCCGCGACTCTTGATTGGTCAGTTGCCGATTCAACGCGGTGAGGGGCCGCGCTTATTCCGTGCACCCCGTTGACCCTTCCTGCCGGAACGATTCTCATCAGGAAGATGGTGCGGCACGGCTCGATTCCAGTGCTTCCTCGACCGGATGTCCCTCGCTGTGCGGGCGGAGGCCGGTCCGGCATTTCACCCGCGTTGCACGTGCTGCCCCGGGAGGCGGAGGTATTCCAGTTGGGCCGCCACCGACCTCTCGGCCGCGCGCCGCACCGCCGGATCGGCGTCGGCGTAGACGATATCGGTGACCTCCCGCACCCCGGCGTCCGGCCCCACCCGTGCCACGGCGGAGCGGACCTGGGCGAGACGGTCCAGGCGGTGCGTGCGGTAGGCGCCGACGACGGCGTCGAGCGCCGGCAGGACAGGGCCGTGCGCGGGCAGCACGGTCGCCGGCCCGAGCAGATGGAGCCGGTCAAGTGAGGACAGGTAGTTGCCCAGGCGGCCATCGGGGTGGTCGAGCATGGTGGTTCCGCGGCCCAGGATGGTGTCGCCCGTGAGCACCGAGCCCGCCGGGCCGTCGTGGGGCAGGTGGAAGCACACGGAGTCCGAGGTGTGTCCCGGTGTGGCCACCACCCGAATCTCCGTTCCGGCGACCGACAGGATCTCACCGTCCTGCAGCGGCCGGCCGCCGAGGCAGTGGTGGGGGTCGGCGGCGCGGACGGGTGCGCCCGTCAGTTCGTGGAGGCGCACCGCCCCGGCCGTGTGGTCGGCGTGGCGGTGCGTGATCAGGATGAGCTCGACGTGCCCGGTGGCGAGTTCCCGGAGGTGCTCCTCGTCCAGGGGGCCGGGATCCACCACCGCCGCTCCCGGGTGAACCTCCGCGGCGATCCGGTAGGAGTTGGTCCCTTCCAGGCTCATCGGTCCGGGGTTGGGCGCAAGCCTCAAGCGGGTCAGGGCTGTGCGGCGGACCAGGGAGGAGGAATCGTCGGCTGCCACCGTCCCATCCTCGCACCGCCGGCCGCTGCCGGGGCGCCGGTATGACACCCGGGCGGGCGGTGCAGGGCTCAGGAGTGCAGCACAAGGGCCAGCTGCCGTCGAATCTCCTCCATCATCTCCTCAGTGGTGAACGGAGCATTGAGGCCGATCGCCATGCTGAAAAAAATTACGGCGGACACCAGCCGCGCCACCGTTCGGGCTTCGTTCTCCCCGTACCGCCCGTCCCGCCGGACCACGTCAGCGAGGACCTCCTCGGTCTCCACGACAATACTCATGGCCTCGCCATGATGCGGCTCAGCCGGGTCTCCGAAGACGATCTCGCGCAGGTAGGTCCGGCCGTTTTCGACCTGGGTGCGGTTGCACTCCACGATCGGGCGCACGACGGCCAGCACCGCCTCCATCACGTTCGGAGCAGCCTCGGCGTCCGCCCGGCCCCGTTTAAGTCCTGCCTCATATCTGGCGTTCTGCACCATCAGCAGGAGTTCACCCTTGGTCTTGGCGTAGAGGAAGAGGGTGCCCGTGCCGATGTCGGCCTTCTCGGCGATCTGCTGGGTGGTGACCTCGTCGACCCCATGCTCGGCGAACAGTTCGCTGGCCGCGGCGGTGATGCGGTCCAACTTCTCCTGTTTGTTCCGTTCACGCCGGCCGATCGGCCGAGAGGCGACAGACATAATGAACCCTCCAGGAATAGTTTCTGAGTGCGCTCGGTTATGAGCGTAGTCGCCGTCACGCGGAGCGCAAGCACCAGGGATCATTCTCCCATCCCCAACGAGCCCGCAGCCGCGGTGCCGGTCGATCCATCTCCATCCCAATAGGTGCCGAGCCCGTCGGCGCCGCCCAGCCCCGGGAATACTTTCTGAGTACGCTCGGTTATGAGTACAGTCGCAATAATGCGGGCGGCCTGCGATCAGGAATCGGGTTGCACGGCCTGCAGGCAACGACCACCCAGTAGGCACCACCCATCACCACCAGTCAGGAACAACATCATGGACTACAAGCTCGAACTCATCATCCTGCCCGTTGCCGACGTGGAGCGCGCCAAGGCGTTCTACGACAAGCTCGACTGGCGGCTCGACGTGGACATCCAGGGAGAAGGCGGCTTCCGGGCCGTGCACTACACCCCGACCGGATCCCACGCCTCCATCATCATCAGCAACGGCCTCACCGATGCCGCTCCTGGCTCCACCCGGGGCACCTATCTGGTGGTCGACGACGTCGAAGCGGCCCGCGCCGACATCGCCTCCCGCGGCATCGAAATCACCGAGGTTTTCCATGAGGCCCAGGGTGGCATCCCCAGTGTCAACAAGGAGGGACGCACTCCGGGCCTGGCCCCCGAGCGTGCCAGCTACTTCTCCTTCGCCATCTTCAACGACCCCGAGGGCAACGAGTTCATCCTCCAGGAAATCACCACCCGCTTCCCCGGGCGCGTCTAACCACTTCGGCCGGGTCCAGGGCGGTTTCCGCCACCTAGCCCCGCCACCGGCCGATGCCAGGCGCTGGATGTATCCGGCGCCTGGCATCGGACACCATCACCTCCGCATTACCACGCCGTCGGGGAGCGAACCTTCCGGATGGCGACCGTGACTTTCATCCGGTGAGTCTCATGAAAGGGGACCTCCTTGCACAACCCTTCTTCCCACCCGGACCAAAAAAATCCGGACGCGTCGTCGCCGCGTCCGGTCCGAACCGGACGCGCGCGACGCAGGTGGATCGGCGCTGCGGCTGCGATCGCCGCAGCGCTCGTTGTCGGCTCTGCGACCACCGGCGCCTCCACGTCGGAGAAAACCGAAAGCTGGGTCACCAGCGGGCCGCAGGTGCCGGCCGGCTTCAGCGAGACCTTCGAGAGCAGGTTCGTCGAAGCCAATGGAATCCGCCAGCACGCCGTGGTCGGCGGGGAGGGTCCGGCTGTGCTGCTCGTTCATGGCTGGCCGGAGGATTCGTACGCCTGGCGTTCGGTCATGCAGCCGCTGGCCGAGAACCACACCGTTATCGCCGTTGACCAGCGCGGCATCGGCCTGACCGAAAAGCCCGCGGACGGCTACGATACGGCGACCCTCGCGGACGACCTGGCCGCGTTGATGACCGAGCTCGGCCACGAGAAGTTCTCGGTGGTGGGTCATGACACCGGATACATCATCGGCTACGCCCTGGCCGCGGATCACCGTGACCGGGTCGAGCGCTTCGCCGGAGTCGAGGTCCCGGGCCCTCCCGGCACCACCCCGGACGGCCCGCCCCTCTTCATTGACGAGGCCTCCAACAACCGCCTGTGGCACATCCCCTTCAACCGCGTGGACGATGAGCTGATCGTCGACCTGGTCCGCGGCAACGCCGATCAGTTCTACCGCTACGAATTCGGAATCCAGGGCGGCGGGTACCTGCCGCCGGAGCACGCCATCAAATACTACGTAAAGCAGTACAACCGCAACAAGGACGCCCTGCGCGCGAGTTTCGAGCTCTACCGCGAGTGGGACAGCCTGCTCGCCCAGAACGCCGAACGCGCGAAGATCCCGCTGACCATCCCCGTCATCGGCATCGGTGGAGAGAAGAGCTGGGGCCCCGCCGCGGCCGAAGGCATTCGGGCCGCAGCCCCCCAGGTGCAGAGCGCCATCATCCCCGGCGCCGGCCACTGGGTTGCCGAACAGGCACCCGAGGAACTGACCAAGGTGCTGAACGCCTTCCTGGCTCCCGCGGGGAGCGCCGGGTAGCTAGCATCTGCATCCTGTAAGCCCCGCGAAGCCCATCACCGTCCTGGTGGTGGGCTTCGTTGGTGTTGGCGATGTCGTACCCGGCGCTCCCGGAAGGTTCACCCGCAACCGGGACTTAATGCGGGAGGGAGGGCCTCCGTGGCCGTGAAGATACTGGTATCTCCACGAAGCCCGGAGGCCCTCCCTGATTCCAGCGGACCCTTCACCCGGCCCGCAGCGGCCGGAGTCGGACACCGGGGGAGTGTCTTTCATCCAGCCTGCGGGCGGCTGATGAAGTTGGTGCCGGCGGCCTCCTGTATCGGAGGTTATGTCGTGTTACTTGACGGAGACGGCAGCCTGCTCGATGAGCTCGGCCACGTCCTTGGGCGCCTCGAGCGGTGAGAGGTGGCCGGCGTCGATCTTGTCGACGGTGCCATGCGCCCGGTGGGCCATGGCCAGCTGGCCGTCAACCGGGATGACCTTGTCGTTCGTTCCAACGAGGAAGTAGCTCGGAATGGTCTTCCAGGCCGGCTCGCCCGAGGGCTCCTGCAGAGCGCCGCCGGTGATGGGGCTCTGCGAGGCGGCCGCCACAGCGGCATCTTCCTTCTTGAGTGAGGCGGTGAAGGCCTCAGCGAAGATCGACTTCTTGACGTAGAGGTCCGGGTTTCCCTCGGGCAGGTTCGGGTCCTGCACGGCGTCGAAGATGTCGTGCGGGTCTCCGGCGAGGGCGGAGCCCGGGACGGCCGAAGCGAGATCAACGATGGACTCGCCCTTGTCCGGGGCGAACGCGTCGATGTAGGCCAGCGCCTTCACCGTCGGGGCCTGCGTTGCGGCGTTGGTGATGACAGCCCCGCCGTAGGAGTGTCCGACGAGGACGACCGGCCCGGTGGTGGCCTGGTTCACGAACGCGGCAACCGACTTGGCGTCAGCTGCGAGGCCACGAAGGTGGTTGGGGGCTGCGGCGACCGTGTAGCCGTCGCTCTGCAGTTCGGCCGTCACCTTTGCGAAGCTCGACGGGTCGGTCCAGGCTCCATGCACGAGCACGATGGTCGGCTTGTCGGTCTGCGCGGAGACTGCAGTGTTCGGGTTGGCCTCAACGGAGCTGGATACGCCGGCGCCGGTCAGGCCCACGACCGCTGCACCGGCGGTAAGGAGGGTCAGGGCCTTGGAAGCATTGCGAAGGAGTGACATGGATCTGTTCTTTCTTTAAGTAGAACGACCGTTCGTTCTAGGCGTAGAACAACATTAGCGGCTGATTCTGTCAACCACTGCATCGTCACAATTCGCAACAGAAGGACCGTTCTTTCTAGTACACTGCCCTCATGGCGATATCACCCCGTTCGACCAAGCCGCCCCGGGAGCATCTGCTTGAGGTCGTCAGCGACCTTTTCTACCGTGAGGGCATCAATACCGTCGGGATCGATCAGATCGTGCGGGACGCCGGAGTGACCCGGGCGACGCTCTACCGTCACTTTCCCGGCAAGGAGGCTCTCGTTGTCGCCTACCTGAAACGGGCGGACGCCAAACTTCGCGAGCAGCTGGAGCGCGTAGAGGGTCAGACGATTTCCCCGGAGCACCTCCTGGAAGCGGTGATCGAAGGCATTGCCGACGAAGCGACAGGCGAGCCCCTGCGTGGGTGCCCGTTCATCAACGCTTCGGCCGAGTTTCCCGATGCGGCGAGCCCGGTCCGGCAGGCCATCGCCGAGCAGCGGGCGTGGTTTCGGGCTTTCCTGGTCCGGTGCCTGGAGAACGCGGGCCGCGCCAACCCCGGGGAGACGGCAGACGCCTTGGTTCTTCTGCGGGATGGGGTGCTCGTGGGCAGTTACCTCGATGATCCTTCCCGGGCGCGCCTCGCATTCCTTCGTGTTGCCCGGTCGATCGCGGGCCTGCGCTAGGCCTCCTTATCCGGACCTTGAGAGTCCGGCTCATCCTCGGTGCGTCATGCACACCGATAGCGGTTTTTGTGACCGATCTCGGTTCTCCGGGCGTAGGGTGAGGTGTATCGCTTGGCAGTGGGCGGTGCCCTTGCACCGCCGCCGCGCCCCGCGTGAGGCCGCCCCGGTTTTGCTGAGCAACCGGAAGGCTCCTGATGACCGGTCCTGAAACCGCGCTGGATTCGGAGCGCCGCTTCGGCGTTCTCCTGCAGGGCATCGTCCTGGAAAGCCCCGATGTCTCCAATTTCCTCACCGGTCTGGCGGATCTGGCGGTGGCGAGGCTGTCCCGGCCCGGCGCGCCGGTGGAGTCCAGCACCACGTTGCTGCGCCCACGCAGGCCCGTGACGGTCGCCAGCAGCGGTGACCGCGCAGCGCGGATGGACGAGCTGCAGTACCGCGCCGGGGACGGGCCGTGCCTGACCGCGGCAAGGACCCAGCAGACCGTCTCCGTTGACGACCTTCGGCAGGAGAGCCGCTGGACGGCCTACCGTGATGCCACCGCGGACAGCGGCATCCACTCGGTGCTGGCAGTGCCCATTCCCTTGGACGGCGGGGGTGCCGCCAGCCTGAACCTCTACTCCGGTGCCCGGGAGGCCTTCGACGGGCCGGCCCGCGCCGCCGCCGAAGCCTTCGCCGGGCAGGCCTCCCGCGCCCTGGGGCTGGCGGTGCGGATCGGGGCGCTGACGGACACCGCGCACGACCTCCGGGCCGCGATGGCGTCGCGCACCACCATTGACCTCGCCGCCGGGATTGTCATGGCCCAGAATCGGTGCAGCCACGATGCGGCGATAGCGATTCTGATGAAGGCCTCCAGCCTCCGCAACACCAAGCTCCGCGATGTGGCGGCCGCCGTCGTTGCCTCGGCGGGAGGGCAGCCCGGCTGATCCTTCCGGGATACGGCGCACGGTTTGCCCAGTTGGTCGGCTGTGTCAGTGGCCGGCGCCGAGCTGGCCGCCGACGCGTTTGCGCATGAGAACGCTGGCGTCGTTGAGTCCGATAATTTTCACGTCCTTGCCGTGCAGGCGGTACTTCCCGGTGATGGCGTCCAGGGCGGCGATCGTCGAGGCGTCCCAGAGGTGCGAGGCGTGCATGTCGATGACGACGTTCTTGGGGTCGTGCGCGTAGTCGAACCGGGTGTAGAGGTCGTTGGAGGAGGCGAAGAACAGTTCTCCGTTCACGATGTAGGTGGCCGTTGCGCGGCCCTCGAGGGTCTCGACCGACCGTTCGACGGTGACGAAGTGGGCGACCCGGCGGGCGAAGAGCACCATCGCTGTGAGGACGCCGACGCCGACGCCGATGGCCAGGTTGTGGGTGGAGACGGTGACGATGACGGTGGCGAGCATGACGGTGGTCTCGCTCCTGGGCATCCGCTTCAGGGTGGAGGGCCGGATGCTGTGCCAGTCAAAGGTGGCCCAGGAGACGAAGATCATGACCGCCACAAGGGCGGCCATGGGGATCACGGAAACGATGCCGCCGAGGACGACGACGAGGATGAGCAGGAAGACGCCGGCGAGGAAGGTCGAGAGCCGGGTGCGGGCACCGGAGGCCTTGACGTTGATCATGGTCTGCCCAATCATCGCGCACCCGCCCATGCCGCCGGTGAAGCCGGTGACGATGTTGGCCACGCCCTGGCCCCAGGCCTCACGGCTCTTTGGGGAGCGGGTGTCGGTGACATCGTCGACGAGCTTGGCCGTCATGAGTGATTCAAGTAGCCCCACGAAGGCCATGGCCAGGGCGAAGGGAAAGATGATCTGGAGGGTCTCAAGGCTGAGGGGCACGTTCGGGAGAAACAGCGTCGGCAGGGAATCGGGCAGCTCGCCCTTGTCGCCCACGGTGGGAACCGCGAGGGCGGCGACGACGGTGATCAGGGTCAGCACCACGATGGCCACCAGCGGGGCAGGCACGGCCCCGGTCAGCTTGGGTAGGCCGAAGACGATGGCCAGGCCAAGGGCGACCAGCGGGTAGACCAGCCACGGAACCCCGAGCAGCTCGGGGACCTGGGAGAGGAAGATCAGAATCGCCAGGGCGTTGACGAAGCCCACCATGACCGAGCGGGGGATGAAGCGCATGAGCCTGGCCACTCCGGAGACGCCGAGGAGTATCTGGAAAATCCCGGCGAGGATGACGGCGGCGATGAGGTAGTCCACGCCGTGGGATTTCACCAGCGGGGCGATGACCAAGGCAACGGCGCCGGTGGCCGCGGAGATCATGGCGGGGCGGCCGCCGACGAAGGCGATCGTCACAGCCATGGTGAAGGAGGCGAAGAGCCCGAGCCTCGGGTCGACGCCGGCGATGATCGAGAAGGCAATCGCTTCCGGGATCAGGGCCAGGGCGACGACGAGGCCGGCGAGGACTTCCGTCTTCAATCGGCGCGGTGACCTCAACGTGCTCCGTACGGATTGCCGTTGTTCGGGGGTCGATGCCGGGGCGTGTCCGGTCGTTGGGGCGGCCATTTCCGGCTCCGTTCATGGTCAGGAAGGCGCGTCCGCGGCTTCGCTCTCTGCTGATGGGTGAGGGGCGCAGCGCCGCGCCGGGAAGAGGGGAACTGGTTTTGACGGTCCCACTACAAGACCCTACCCACCCCTGACCTCCTGCCCGGGCGAAGGGGGGGCAGGTCAGTGCCGGGTCGCCTGCTCGTATCCTTCCAGCATACTTTGGAGGGCGTCATAGGGTGTTGCTCCGGTGGCCGGTCTGCCGTCCCGGGCGTCCGTGGCCACGCGCAGGGCCGCATCGAGGGCCGCCCGGTAGGGAAGCGAGCCCGTACTGATCCGCTGCACCCCCATCCCGCCCAGTTCAGCCGAGGTGTGCGTTGCGCTGGTTAGGACATTCAACGGTGCAGGGATGGCCTTGGCGAACGCCCTGATTTCAGCCGCCCCAAGAACGCCCGGGATGAAGATTCCGTCTGCGCCCGCCTCAACGTAGCGGTGGGCCCGCGCCAGGGTCGACTCGATGGCCGCGTCCTGACCGAGCCAGTGGGTGTCGATCCGGGCATTGACGAAAACGCCCGGATTTTTGTCCTTGATGGAGGAGATCTTCGCTGCGTGCAGGCCGGGATCGATGAGGTTTCCGCCGGTGCTGTCCTCGATGTTGATTCCGTGCGCTCCCAGGCGGTGGACATAGTCGGCGACGGCGGACGGCGATCCGGAGAATCCGTCTTCGATATCCGCCGAAACGTAGCAGCCCAGGACCAGGAGCTGGTCGACCAGCCGTTGGGTGCTGTGCTGGACTGAGCGCCCTGCGTCGGCGTGCCCGTCGCGTGCGGCGAGGCCGAGGCTTGTGGTGCCGATTGCGGGGAAACCCTCGTCCCGGAACATCAGTGCGGAGCCGACGTCCCAGGCGTTGGGGAGGATGAGCGGTGAGGTCCCGTGGTGCAGCTCGAGGAAGCTCAAAGGATCGCCGCCGCTGCCAGCCGGCGCCCAAGGTGCTCTCCTGGGCAGGCATGGTGGCCCTTCCCGAAGTGCGCCTCGGAAAGGTCCACCTCAACCTCACGGCCTTCCGGGTCTATCCGCCGGGTGACTGGAAGTGGAGGTCCGCCGTGGCCAGTCCGCAGCGCGGCGATCAGAGCGCTGACTCCGGCGTGGGTCTGCACCAGCAGGCACATTTGTGCGGCCGACGTCTCATCACGGTTGCCAAGCGCCCGGATGAGGCGTTCGACAGCGGCATCAGCCGCCGGTGTCTGCGGAAAATGCGGCTGATACGCGGCGGCGACGACCACCACGTCCACCCGCAGGCGCAGGGGAAGTCCCATGGCCTGAAGCATGGCCACGACAGGATCGCGCCCGGGGACCGGGCCGACATCCAGGGCGTCCAGCACCCGCTGCGTCAGCAGTCTCCGCCGCCGGTGGTCGGGACCCTCGCTGAACCGGACGATATGGCCGCGCAGCCACGCCATCCCGGTATCGCCCGGAACCGGCGCGGGAACTGTGAAATGAGGGTTCTCCAACACCGTGGACGTCAATTTCTGCATAGGGCCACTCTGCACTACTAACGGTCCGGCGGCCGTCAAAGGCCCTGGATCAAGGTGTGCCGTGCCTTCAGGTGCCGCTCAAGACCGGCACGCCCCTCGTCGGTGAGGCTCACTGGAAAGTACTGGCCGCGACGTGTCCTGGATCGTCCGGGCTGCGCTGGGCCCGGCCCGGCGGTCTCCGCTGGACGCGGATGCAACCGCTTTGGATTGGCGGACTCGCTGGGTTTTACGTGTACGATGTACACCATTCGCCCTAGGGCGGTCGCACGGCTGTTCCCTTCGCGGGCGTTGGCACCAGTTGGCGGACCACGAAAAAACCTCATGAGAAGAACCGGCAAGGAGTCATCCATGGACAGCCGTCGACACGCACTGGTCTTCGGTGCCACCGGGTTCATCGGTCGCTGGCTCGTTAAGGAATTGCTTGACCAGGGCATTCCCACCACCGCCGCTGTCCGGACCATTCCCCGTTTCGAGGCGCTGCGCCACTGGTTGGCCGCCCATGGCGCCAACATCGAATTGCTGGGCGCGGTGGAGGCCGATCTGGCCTCGGACGGGATCGGGCTGGACAGCAGCGCCTTCGCAGGGGTCGGCGAGATCTATAACGTTGCCGGAGCGTACGCGTTTGGGATGGGCGCCGGTGAGGCCCGCGCCGCGAACGTGGACACGGCTCGGCGCGTGGTCGAGTTCGCGGCCGCCGTCCCCGGGGAGGTGCGCCTCATCCACCTGTCCGGTTACAGGGTGGGCGGGCAGGAGTCCGGCTCCGTCCCGTGGCCGAAGCGCAGGCTCAGGCGCCAGTACAAACGCCTGGGCGCCTACGAAGCGTCGAAGGTGGAAAGCGACGCGGTCGTCCAAGTCTCGGCGGAGAAGCTCGGCGTGGCGCTGACCATCGCCAACCCGGCATCGGTCATCGGACACTCCATCACCGGCGAGTCGAACCAACTCCTGGGCCTGGCGGCTACCGTCCTGGATCTGGTCGCCGGCAGGCTGCCTGCAATCCCAGGCAATTCGAAAACTTTCGTGCCCGTCGTCACCGTGGACTACCTGGCGCGGTTCCTGACGCTGCTGCCGATGCAGGAGCAGACCCGCGGACAGTCATACTGGATCCTGGACGACACCACCCCGGTTCTGCCGGAACTGCTGCAGGTGATCGGCAGGCACCATCAGGTGCCGGTGCCGCGGCTGCGCATTCCCGTTGGGATCGTGAAGCGGCTGCCGCAGGCCCTCACCGGCGCAGACCCGGAGACGCTGAGCTTCCTCTCGCTGGACAGATACCCCACCGGTCCGGCGAACCGGTTGGCGCAGCAGCACGGGCTCGCGCATCCGGATATCACCGCGGCCCTGACGCGATGGAGCGACTACCTCGTCGCCGGCAGAATGGGGTCCGGGCAGCCGGTTGTCGGGCAGGACCAGGGCCTTGGTGGCGATGACGCTGAACGAGGGCAACCCGCGTTGAAGAGCCCGGCAAGGTCATCGGTTTCATCGGTTAGCATCAAAAGTGATGAACACGACAGTGGATGAGACGGGCACGGCCGAGCACGCGCATACGACGGCGTGGATCGCGTCGGTGCTGCGTGCGCGGATTGCTGCCGGTGAACTCCTGCCGGGATCGAAGCTTTCGGAGCAGTCGCTGTCGTCCGCGCTGGGCGTTTCGCGCAACACCCTGCGGCAGGCGTTTTCGACACTGGCAGGTGAATCGATCGTTACGCGTATCCCCAACCGGGGCGTTTTCGTCGCATCCCCCGGTGTGGAGGAAGTACGGGAGATCTATCGTGTCCGGCGCACGATCGAACCCGCCGCCGTGCTGTGGTCAAGGCCCTCTGCCGTGGAACTCGACGCGATGGATGCGATCATTACGCGGGCGCGGGCGGCCCGGGCGGCCGGTTCGGTACCGGACATGGCCGATGCGAACCAGGCGTTCCATGAGGCGCTGGTCGGGCTGACGGGGAGTGAGTCGATAAGGGCGCTGATGGACCGCGTGCTCGCCGAAATGAGGCTGGTCTTCTACACGATGGCGTCCGCACCCGATTTCCACACCCCCTATGTCGACTGGAATGCACGGCTGGTAAAGCGCCTGCGCGCCGGTGAGAACGAGCTGGCCGCCGCAGAGCTGCGCGAGTACCTCGACGCCGCGGAGGCGGAGCTGCTGAGGCACCTCGCCGCTGAAACTCCCTGAACCGCGCCCATAAGCCGGCCCACCGCGCACGGAGTATCGACTGCGCCTACGCCTGCCCGTCAGGCACAAGCGCGCCGGGCGGCGGCGGGGCCGCTCACCCCCACAACTGTGCCAATCCCGCCAGGGAGTTCCAGCCGAGGAACAGCGCCAGGCACCAGGCCACAACGCCCACGATCAGCAGCCACTTCGGGTAGGCGTAGCCGTGCATCAGGTCCCGGCGCCGCCAGGCCACCCAGAGGAGTACGCCGAATCCGACGGGCAGGATCAGGCCGTTGAAAGCTCCGGCGAAAATCAGCAGCTGCTGCGGTGCCTGGCCGAGGAAGAGGAAGATGATGGCGCAGCCTGCGATGAAGGCGACGGTAATGAGGTTCCGTTTGCGTTCGGGCGTCTTCGAGGACGTGATGAAGGAAACCGAGGTGAACGCTGCGCCGATCACCGAGGTGATCGCGGCGGCCCAGAGCACAACGCCGAACATCCGCATGCCGATTTCCCCCGCAGCGGCACCGAATGCCTCTGCTGCCAGGTTGTCACTGGTCAGCACGGTACCACCGGCCACGACGCCGAGTATTGCCAGGAACAGCAGGACCCGCATAAGTCCGGTGACGATGATGCCGAGCACCGAGCTGCGGGTGATCTGCCGGACGTGTTCCACGCCGGTGGCTCCTGAGTCGAGCATGCGGTGTGCTCCGGCGTAGGTGATGTAGCCGCCGACTGTGCCGCCCACCAGGGTGGTGATGATCAGGAAGTCGACCTCCTCCGGGAGGAAGGTGTTCTTCAGGGCCTCACCGAGCGGTGGTGCCGCGACGACGGCGACGTAGATCATCAGCAGGAGCATGACCGCGCCGAGAAGAACCACGATCCGGTCCAGCGCCATGCCCGCTCTCTTGCTGAGGAAGATCAGGATGGCGACGACGGCGGAGACGATGCCGCCGATCTTCGGCTCGACGCCGAGCATTGCGTTCGCGCCGAGGCCCGTCCCGGCGATGTTGCCGATATTGAAGACGACGCCGCCGAGGAAAACGAGCCCGGCGAGGAACCAGCCGACGCCCGGGATGACCCGGTTGCCGAGTTCCTGTGCACGGAGGCCGGAAACGCCGATGACGCGCCAGACGTTCATCTGAACGGCGATGTCGATGAGGATCGAGGCGAGGATGGCGAAGGCGAAGGCCGCGCCGATCTGCACCGTGAACACTGCGGTCTGGGTGATGAAGCCCGGCCCGATGGCGCTGGTGGCCATCAGGAACATCGCGCCCAGGAGCGCCGTGCGTCGAGCCGAAGGGCTCAGATTGAGTTTTGCGCTGCCGTCTGCCATGGGTCCGTCCGTAACCTCGGGGTGACTGGAGTCACGTTTGCCATCCCGGGGAACGATACAGTTGTTGAACAATCTGTGCAAGGATTGTTCACCAATTTGGTCTTGGATTGCGCGTACATTGCAACCCAAAGACCTCCCCCCGGTGATACCTGCCTCGTTCCCCCCCCCCCCCCCCGTCTAGTGCGCCCCGGGGGTGCCCGCCACGTGCCCGAGGACTTCCCCGCGGACGACGGCGGCACCGGGCTCCTGCGCTCCCCTCCGGAACGTTCCGGCGGACGACGCCGAGACCACGGTCTCCATCTTCATGGCCTCAAGCACGGCGACGGGCTGATCTGCGGCGACCTGCGCCCCGTCCTCGGCCATCCACTTGACGAGGGTCCCTCCCATGGGCGCGGTGAGGGCGCCCTGCTCAACGGCCTGGGCGTCCTCCGCGCGTGGGGGATGGGCAGGGGTGCCTCCGCCGCGCATCAGCGCGTCGAACGCGCCGGCCGGCAGTCCGAGTTGGACCGCCCTGCCGTCGATCTCGACGGTGAGTGTTTCCCGCCGGGCCACCGGGCCGGTCACTCCACTGTCCAGGGAGGCGGCAAGCCTCCCGGCGAACTCCGATTCGATCCACGTGGTGTACACGCCCAGCCGGTCCGGGCCGGTGAAGTCTGGGTCGCGCACCACGGCGCGGTGGAACGGCACGACGGTCGGGAGACCCTGAATCCTCAGCTCATCCAAGGCGACGCGGGCGCGGCGGAGTGCCTGGGGGCGGTCCTCGCCGTGAACGATCAGCTTGGCCATCAGGGAGTCGTACTCGGCGGGCACGGTCGAGCCGGAGCGCACCCCGGTATCGACGCGGATTCCGGCTCCGGTGGGTGCTTCGAAAACGTCGACCGGACCTGGGGAGGGCAGGAACCCGCGGCCGGCGTCCTCCGCGTTGAGGCGGAACTCGATGGCGTGGCCGTGCGGGACGGGGTCCTCGGTGATGGACAGCGGCAGGCCGGCGGCGATCCGAAACTGCTCGCGCACCAGGTCGATGCCGGAGGTTTCCTCGGTCACCGGGTGCTCGACCTGCAGGCGCGTGTTGACCTCCAGGAAGGAGATCACACCGTCCGGCGCCACCAGGTACTCGACGGTGCCGGCGCCGGTATAGCCGGCCTCGCGGCAGATGGCGCGGGCCGATTCGTGGATGCGGGTGCGCTGCTCATCGGTGAGGAACGGTGCAGGCGCCTCCTCCACCAGCTTCTGGTTGCGCCGCTGCAATGAGCAGTCGCGGGTGCCCACCACAACCACATTCCCGTGCAGGTCCGCCAGCACCTGCGCCTCAACGTGCCGCGGCCGGTCCAGGAACCGCTCGACGAAGCATTCGCCCCGGCCGAACGCCACGGTCGCCTCACGGACCGCTGAATCGAAGGCGTCCTCGATGTCGTCGAGGCGGTGCGCGATCTTGAGTCCGCGGCCGCCGCCCCCGAAGGCCGCCTTAATGGCCACCGGCACTCCGTGCTTTTCGGCGAATGCCCGGACCCCGTCGGCGTCGGCCACCGGGCCATCGGAACCAGGCGCCAGGGGCGCCCCGGCGCGGACCGCGACCTGCCGGGCGGTGACTTTGTTGCCCAGGATCCGGATGGCCTCCGGTGAGGGGCCGATCCAGGTGAGCCCGGCGTCGATCACCGCCTGGGCGAAGTCCGCGTCCTCGGACAGGAAACCGTACCCGGGGTGCACGGCGTCAGCATCGGCCCGCGCCGCGACGGCGAGGAGTTTCGGGATGTTCAGGTAGGTGTCGGGGCCCGCCGAGCCCTCGAGTGCGTAGGCCTCGTCACTGAGGCGGACGTGCAGCGCGTCGGCGTCCGGGTCCGAGTACACCGCAACGGACAGGAGCTCCGCATCGCGGCAGGCGCGGGCGATCCGGACGGCGATTTCACCGCGGTTGGCGATCAGGACCTTCTTCATGGCCGGTTCCTTCCGGGGCTCGGGGTGGGAGTCGTGGGTTCCATCGTCTCCGGGTCGACCTCGACGAACTGCACGGTGGTGCCGGGCGGAAGCTGGGCGGCGGCGGGAAGGTCCTCCGGGACGACCACCCCGATCACCGGGTACCCGCCGGTGACCGGATGATCTGCGAGGAACAGGACGGGAAGGCCCGACGGCGGAACCTGCAGGGAGCCGGCGACCACGCCTTCGCTGGGCAGTTCCCCGGTACGGGCGCGCTCAAGCGGACCGTCGGTTCCGCTCGTGCCGGCCGCACCGAGCCGGACGCCGATCCGGTTGGATTCGGCGGTCACCGTCCAGGCCTGGGCGGTGAGCGCCGCCTGCGCCTCGGATGTGAACCAGTCGTGGCGGGGCCCGGCCGTCATGCGCAGCACGACCGGTCGGGTGTGGTCGGTGCGCAGGAGGCCCGCCGGGAGGGTGGAGGGTTCGGGGAATCCGACGACGTGCCCGCGCCCGGCGTCGCCAACGGGCAGCACGGTGCCGCGGGCCAGGGCAGCCGGGCCGATGCCTGACAGCAGGTCATGTGCCCGGCTCCCAAGTTCGGCGGGGACGGTGATTCCGCCCCGGACGGCAAGGTAGGTGCGCAGGGCCGCCTCGGGAGGGCCGAGGCGGAGGGTTTCTCCGTCGTGCAGGGCGAAGGGCGCGCACAGAGGGGCGGGGCGGTCGCCGCGCTGCGCCTGGATCGTCGCGGGCGTCGGTGCGCCGCTGAGCGCAAGGGTCACTTCCCCGCGGGCGCGGACGGCGAGTCCGCCGAGAACGCTTTCGATCACGGCGTCGCCCGGTTCGTTCCCCACCAGCCGGTTTGCCTGACGGGCGCTGGCGGTGTCGGCGGCGCCGGAGGCTGACACTCCGAGGTCGCCGAGTCCGGGCCGTCCAAGGTCCTGGATGAGGGACTGCGGGCCGGGTGCCAGAACCTCGAGTGACGGTCCCGCAGCCTCCCGGGAGGGCGCGTCCCCGTCGCGGCCGCTGTTCCCGGCCGCGTCATCCGAGACCTCGATCGCCTGCCTCACTGCCACGAACCGCACCCTCGTGCCCGGGCGCAGGAGGGCCGGCGGGTCCCGTTCAAGGTCCCACATGCGGGCCATGGTGCGTCCGATCAGCTGCCAGCCACCGGGGGAGCGCCGCGGGTAGACGGCCGAGAAGCTGCCGGCCAGGGCCACCGATCCGGCCGGAACCGCGGTGCGCGGGGTGCTGCGCCGGGGCACGTTGAGCGCGTCGTTCTCGCCGGTGAGGTAGGCGAACCCGGGCGCAAACCCGCCAAAGGCCGCCGTCCAGAGCTGGCCGGTATGGGCCGCAACGACGCCGTCCGTGCCGAGCCCGGTGAGACGGCCCACTTCGGCGAGGTCGCCGCCGTCGTACACCACCTCGATGCGCACCGGAGCAGCCGAGGTCACCGAGGCCTCCACCGGAGTGATGTCCAAGGCTGCGAGCGCCGACCGGGCGACCCGGGCGTGGGCGCGGGAGTCGAACACGACCAGGACCGTCGCGGCCGCGGCCAGGACGTCGACCTGCCCCGGCAGCGGGTGTGCCACCAGCCGGGCGTGAAGGGCCAGGACGGGGTCGAGCGACCCGAGCTCGATGAGCAGGCCGCGGGGACCGGCCCAGCGGATAGCCGCCTGGTCGATGCCCTGGGATGTCATATGAAGCTCCGGATCCCCACGCCGGCAGCCTCCAGTTCGCGCCGGACGGCGATGGACATCGCGACGGTGCCGTCGGTGTCGCCGTGGAGGCAGATGCTCTCGGCCGGGGTGCGGATGGTGGAGCCGTCGCGCGCGGTGATGGTGCCCTCCGTGGCGAGGCGGACCATATTGGCCGCGACGGCATCGACATCGTGAAGGACGGCGCCGGGCTCGCGGCGGGAGACAAGCGTGCCGTCCGGGTTGTAGGCACGGTCGGCGAAGGCCTCGGACACCCCGCGCAGGCCGGCCGCCTCTGCTGCGGCCAGTGCGACCGAGCCCGGCAGGAGCAGCAGGGGGAGATCGCCGCCGAAGGCCTTGACGGCGTCGACGACCGCCCTGGCGTGGGCTTCGTGGGTGACGATGGTGTTGTAGAGGGCACCGTGCGGCTTCACGTAGCGAACCTTCCCGCCCGCTGCCCGGGCCATCGCCTCGAGGGCACCGAGCTGGTAGAGGACGTCGTCGGCGAGTTCGGTGGGGGAACAGTCAAGGAAACGCCGCCCGAACCCCGCCAGGTCCCGGTACGCCACGTGGGCGCCAATGGTCACGCCCGCGGCGACCGCGTCCCGGCAGGTTTGGGCGATCGTGGACGGATCGCCGGCGTGGAAACCGCAGGCCACATTGGCGCTGGACACCGAGCGGAAAATGGCGGCATCGTCACCCATCACCCAGTTGCCGAAGGACTCCCCGACGTCGCTGTTGAGGTCGATGTAAGCCATGGTGATCCTCGTCTCGTTGGAAGGGTTCCATCAGCATGCACGACAATCAGGGATTGTTCAACAATAAGAACCGGCAGATCCGTCCCTTGACCCGCGTGGATGGCCCCTCAACTCGCCTGGAAGCCGGTCCGGTTCAGTGCGTGGCGAGGGCGCGGAGAATCTCGTCGTCGGAGAGCCGGCGCTCGCCGACGTAGTACAGGACGGCACCGTCGGGCAGCTGCGTGTCCCAGCCCGGGTTGATGATGGTCCCCTCGTGCTGCACGGCGAGCACGGTGGTCGTGAAGCTGCGCCCCAGTGCTTCCTGGATCCGACCGAAGTTCACCTGCGCCAGCGCCTCGGGCAGCCGCGTGCTGTAGGTGTTCCGGCCGCCGTGACTCATGAGGTCGGCATAAACGGAGGCAATGCCGGGATCCTCCAACTCCTCGGTTGCCAGGCGGGGAGAGTGCCACTGCACGCAGCGCACGTTGGCGTCGACGTAGGAGAAGTTGCGGGCGCGGCCCATGTCGCGCAGGGTCACGACCGTGTGGGCCGTGGGATTCACATGCGTGACGGCCACGGTGAGGGCGAGTGCCTCGTTGTCGTCGCGGGCGTCGATGAGCACGCGCGCGGCCCGGTGCACCCCGGCCCGCCGCAGCACGCTTTCCTCGGCAAGATCACCGCGGACGAAACCCACGTGGGCCTGCTCGGGCATCGGATTGCCCGCAACGTCCTCCCCGGCACACAGGGCCACCGGTCGGGCATGGTCGGCGGTGATCTCCTGGATCAACCGTTCGGTGCGTCCGGGGGTGTAGCCCACGATCACCAGGTGATCCGACATCTCCAGCTCGCGGGTGCCCTTCATGCGTTGTCCCTTTGCATTCTCGATCGCCGTGGCGATCCTGGTGAACAAGGTGGTCAGCGTGACGATGCCGCCGATGATGACGTAGATCCCGACGAGGCGGCCGCCGACCGTGGTCGGGAAGAAATCGCCGTATCCGACCGTGGCGGCGGTGACGAGGAACCACCACCAGTAACTCTCCGCCGACGTGATCGCGTTGCTGGACGGCTCCGCCCAGATCATGAGGGGCCAACTGGTGAGGAACACCGCGAGGATGATGACCGCCGGCAGGACCCACAGCCGCGCACGCCCGAGCTGCCGGATCAGACGGAACAGTACAAATGGCACGCCTGCGTCCCCCTCGTTTCGTGGCCGGTACCGCTTGACACTACCCTTCGGCGGGCAGGACCGCGTGCAGCCGGCTACCCGGCGGTGACTATCTCGGTCTCGACGGCCCGGACGGCCCGTGAATAGGCGCCGATCGCCGCGGCAGCCTCCGCTGTGCTGATGGACGCAATCGGTGCGTGGCCGGTGGAGGTCATGAGAGTCCCTTCAGGATGCTTGACGCTTCGTCGATGGCGGCATCGGTTGTGGTGGCGTGCACCGATAGGCGGATGCGCCCGGGCGCGTGCAGGGTGGTGGTGATGCCGGCCTGGGCAAGCTTCCCGTGCACCCGCTCGGCCGGGGCGCCCGTCGCGACGACGATTCCCGCCCGCCGGCCGGGCTCCGCGGGCGAGCCCACGGCCACGCCAAGGCTGTGCAGGCTGTCGAGGAGCCGGGTGGCCCGGTCGGCGATCCGCTGCTCCAGGGCGGGCACGCCCACCGTCTCAAGGAGCTCGAGTCCGCTGGCCAGGCCGCCGGAGGCGAAGGGGGAGCCGTTGGTGATCGAGAAACGCCGTGCGCCGTCGGCCGGCGGATGCTCCCGGCCGTCGTACCGCGTCGGCGCCTCGACGCCCGTCCAACCGCCGAGGGTGTTCCCGAGGCGGTCCAGGCCGCGCTCCGAGAGGGCGAGGAACCCGCAGCCCCATCCGGCGCGCAGCCATTTTTGCCCGCCGACGACCAGGGCATCGGCCGCCGTCCACGGCAGATCGGCGGCCCCGAAGCCCTGGATGCCGTCGACGATCAGCAGTCGGTCGCCGATGACGTCGCGGATCGCGGGAAGATCGACCCGGAATCCGGTGCGGAAATCCACAGCGCTCACGGCGACGGCCGTGACGGCGTCGGTCAGATGCGCCCGGATCAGCTCGGGCGTCACCGCGGGCAAGTCGGCCTCCACGCCGGACCCGGCGCCCATGAGCCGCACCGTGATCCGGCCGGTGTCCTGCGCACGCCACCAAGGGTAGAGGTTCGCCGGGAATTCCGCGGCTGCCACGAGCACCTGGCCCCCGGCCAGGCCGAAGGCCAGCTGGAACAACCCGTGGGAGGTGCTGGGCACCAGGTCGATGGCGTGCTCGGCGAAGCCGCTCAGCCGGGAGGCGGCGGCGATCGCGCGCCGATCCACTGAATGCAGCTGCGTCGTGGAGTCCGCTCCGGCCGCAGCCAGTTCCAGCAGGCGCCCGGCCTCGCCCACGACCCGCCGCGACGGGGGGCCGTAGCTGGCGAAGTTGAGGTATCCGGGATCTTCGCGGAACTGCGCCAGGTACCCGTCCATCGCCGGCCGGGTGCCCGTGCCGGCCGTCCCGGGGTCGGCGTCCGTTCCGTTCACGCGAGGACCCGTTGGAGGAACTGCCGGGTCCGCGGTTCCCGCGGCGCTTCGAGCACCTGGGCGACCGGACCTTGCTCCACGATTGCGCCGTCCGCCATGAACACCACGCGGTCGGCGACCTGGCGGGCGAACGCTATTTCGTGGGTGACCACGAGCATCGTCATTCCATCGCGGGCCAGGTCGGCCATCACCTCAAGCACCTCGCCGACGAGTTCGGGGTCCAGGGCGGACGTGGGCTCGTCGAAGAGGAGGAAGAGGGGCTTCATCGCGACGGCGCGCGCAATGGCGACCCTCTGCCGTTGCCCGCCCGAGAGCTGGCCCGGGTACTGGTCGATCTTGTCGCCCAGGCCGACGCGCTCGAGGATGGCCGCCGCCTCGGCGCGCACCTCCCGTGCCTTGCGCCGCTGGACCTGCACCGGCCCTTCCAGGACGTTCTCGAGAACGGTGAGGTGGGGAAAGAGGTTGAAGTGCTGGAAGACCATCGCGGTGCGGGCCCGCTGGGCGGCGACACGGCGCTCGGTGAGCTCGTACAGCTTGCCGCCCCGGAGCTCAAAGCCCATTGGCTGTCCACCGACCCAGACCTCACCGCTGTCGGGTACCTCAAGACGGTTCAAGGTGCGCAGGAAGGTCGACTTACCGGCCCCGGAGGGTCCGATGATGCAGACGACCTCGCCGGGATGCACCTCCAGGGAGACATTCCTCAGGACGTGGTTGCTGCCGTAGTACTTGTCGATGGCGACGGCTTCCAGGACCGGTGCCGGGGTGGTGGTCCGCAGTGCCTGGGTCATGGTGTGCTCCGGATCAGTGGTGCGCGGCCGAGCTCGGCGGCCACGCGGCGGCGAAGGGATGCTGCTTTGGGTGGGCCCCCGGGGCGTCGGTCCTGGCGGTCGAATCCCCGCTCGAGGTAGTACTGGCCGACGCTCGCGACGCTGACGACGACCATGTACCAGATCGCCGCGGCGATGAGGGTTTCCATCACCTGGAGGTTGAAGGAGGAGATGTTGTTCGCGGCCTTGATGAGCTCCATGTATCCAATGACGGAGGCAAGGGCCGTGCCCTTGAGCATGTTGATGAAGTCATTGCCCGTTGGGGGAATGATCACCCGCATGGCCTGCGGCAGGATGATGCGGGTCATCCGCTGCGCGGGGGTCTCGCCGATCGACTGCGCCGCCTCGATCTGTCCACGGTCGACGCTCTTCAGCCCCGCGCGCACGATCTCGGCCATGTAGGCGCTCTCGTTCAGGGCCAGGCCGAGGAAGGCCGCCACGAAGGTGGTCATGACCGCGTTGGTGCTGAGGTCGACGAAGACGACGTCGGTGAACGGGATGCCCAGCTGCAGGCGCGGGAAAATCAGCGCGAGGTTGTACCAAAGCAGAATCTGCAGCAGCACGGGAAGGCCGCGGAACAGCCAGGTGTAACCCGCGGCGAAGGCGCTCGCCACAGGGTTCTGCGAGATGCGCATCAGGGCGATGAAGACGCCGATGACGATGGCGGAGACCTGGGCGACGACCGCCAGGATGAGGGTGTTGACCAGTCCCTCCAGGATCACCGGAGAAACGAGGTAGGAGGGAATGGCCGCGTAGTCGATATCGCCCTGCGATGCCCCGATCACGAGCAGGGTGAGCAGTGCCAGGACAATGGCGGCGCTGATCCACCGGCCGGTGTGCTTCAGGTGCACCTGCGGAAGGGGAGAGCGGACGGCCTGCCTCTCCCCCTCGGTGTTGGTGGTGCTCATGCCCCGCCGTTGACCGCTGCGGCGTCGACGGCGCCGTCGGTGACACCCCAGGAGTCGAGGATCTCACCGTAGGTGCCGTCGGCGATCAGGGCATCGAGGGCACCGGCGATGGCGTCGCGCAGTTCTGGATTGTCCTTATTGACGCCGATGCCGTACGGCGCGCCGTCGATCACGTCGCCCGGCACGACCTCGAAGGCCTCGCCGTTCTTGGTCGTCTTGGATACATAGACGGCGGTGGGGAGGTCGTTCACGATCGCGTCGATCCGCCCGGTGCGCAGTTGGGTCTGGTTCTGGCTGTCGCTGTCGGTCACCACGATCTCGACGGCCTCCTCGCCCGCGCCCGTGCACTCGTCGCTGGTGCGCTGGGCGAACTCCTGCTGGCTGGTTCCCGTGACGACGGCGATCGCCTTGCCGCAGAGCGTATCGGGCCCGGTGATGCCGGCGGGGTTGCCCTTCTGCACCATGAGCGTGATCCCCGAGGTCAGGTAGTCGACAAAGTCGATTGCCTCCTGGCGCTCCGCGGAGTCGTTCATGGCGGCAATGGTCGTCTCCACCCGGCCGGTCTGCAGGCTCGTGATGAGCGCCTGGAATTCGAGGTTCTCGTACTTGACGTCCAGGCCCAGCTTCTTCGCCACGGCCGTGATGAGGTCGTGGTCGTTGCCGATGACTGTGGTGCCGTCCGCGGCATAGAAGTTGTTCGGGGGCGACTGGACGTAGGAACCGACAGTCAGCGTGCCGTCGTCGGAGATGGCGGCAGGCACCATGGCGGCGAGCGAGTCATCGACCTTCACGCCCTCGAGGAGGGCGGAGTTATCGGGAATGATCGAGCCCTGCGCCGCGCCGGAGGCATCGGACTTGGGCTCGGACGCCGCGCCGGGGCCGGAGCAACCGGCCAGAAGTGCAGCGAGGGCGAGCGTGCCGGCAGCGGTGCCAAGCAGGGCGCGGGACGGGGTTCTTTTCATGGGGGGTGTTCCCTTCAGAGCATCATTGGTCAGTGCACCGGAGCCGGGTTCCGGAGCGGGTGATAGAACGTTATCGTCATGATAGACATTTGTTACCACGATTGATCCCGGAACGTCGCAGAATCTCAGATGGTGGACTGGGACGATGTCCTCGTACGATTTGCCCACCGGATGGAGAGCGAACGGATGACTGCCATGACCACCACGGGCGCCACCCTGGTCGACCCGGGTCGCGTGCTGCGCCCGGAGTTCGGCCCCTTCCTCGGAATCATGGACTTCCTCGGTGCACTTCTCGGGCCCCGCAGTGAGATCGTGCTGCACGACACCAGCGACCTGTCCCGATCGGTCGTCGCCCTGACCAACGGCCATGTCAGCGGAAGAACCGTCGGCGCCCCTGCGACCGATCTCGTCCTGAAGGTGCTGCGCAACCATGAAGGCCACGACGCCGACTACCTCGCGAACTACCTCTCCGAGTCGGCGGCGGGCCGCCACTTCCGATCCTCGACCTTCTTCATCCGGGATCCCGACCGGTCCGTCATCGGCATGCTCTGCATCAACATCGACGACACGGCCCTGGTGGCGGCCCGCGATGCGCTTGCGGCGAGCACGGCGACCGTCGACATCACGAAGGATGCCGGACCGGCCGACGCCGGGGAGGCGCGGGGCAGCCGCCTCCCGGCGGGATCCCCGGTCCAACGGGTCATGGAGCGGCTCAGCACCAGCGTGGACGACCTCACCCTCGACAGCATCAGCCGCATTGTGGCCGCGCAGAACGTGTCCCCGCTGCGGATGACGGCCGAGGAGAAAATCGCCGTGGTGGGCGACCTCGACCGGGCGGGCGTGTTCCTCCTGAAGGGCGCCGTCGCCCGCGCTGCCGTGGTGCTCGAGGTGTCGGAACCGACCATCTACCGGTACCTCCGCACGGTGAGGCAGGGCACTGAACACTGAGCCGGGCAACGAGGCCTGGTCCTCCTACGCCTCACCCCGGCCCGCCCTGCGCCGCTTCCTGATTTCCTGCCATGGAGCGGGCGAGCAGTTCGGGCACGTGCCGCCCTTCACCCGCAGGAGCCTGCCCCTCCGCGGCCTCGTGTACATCTCCGAGGGCCGTGGAACCTACACCGAGCACGCTCCGCGCAGGATCGAACTGCCTGTCGAAGCTCCGGCGGTCATCTGGCTCGCCCCGGGGGTCGACCACGGGTACGGCCCCGACCGGGGTGGGTGGACCGAGCACTGGATCCTGTTCGCCGGGCAGCCCTTCGCCGCGTTCGAAGAGCTCGGACTGGGCAGCCGGCACCGGCCGGTGCTCCCGCTGTCCCAGCCCCTCGAAACCCACGCCCTCTTCGGTGAGCTCCGTCAATCACTGAAGACTGTCGGCGCGAGGTCCGAAATCGCGGCCTCGCTCGCCACCCAGCAGTTCCTGCTCGCGGTCCTGCACGCCCACGGCGACGCGGATGGCACGGCGGAGCGACCCTCCCTGGCCGACCTCCTCGCCCGGGACGCCACCCGTCCGATGTCGGTGCCGGAGCGGGCCCGAAAGCTTGGGGTCCCGGTCCGGGAACTCGGCGACGCCGTGAAGGCCGCCACCGGGCTTACCCTCAACGAGTTCGTGATCGAGGTGCGGATCGCGAAGGCCCAGGCACTGCTGGCGGAAACCCGGCTCGATGTCGGCAGGATCGCCGGCAGTGTCGGTTACGGCGACGCCGCCTACTTCTCGCGGATTTTCTCGCGGCGCGTGGGGCTGTCCCCGACGGCGTTCCGCCGGCAGCAATCGAGGAACAGTCCCGGATAAAACTCCAAACCCCTCGGAAGGAACTCGAAAATCCAAGGATTCGGCGAAAAAGTCTATGGAGGAAAATCCAGCTGCCGTCGATTCTGGATCTATGTTCACCTCAAACGGATACGCCCTCGACGATGCACCGGCACGACTTGGGTGGATCGAACCGGTACCGGATGCGATCCGCAGCGACAAGGATGCGCTGTGGGCCAGGCTCCGGCGCGACGGGTATCTGTACCTGCCGCAGCAGCTCGATCCAAGCCTGGTCAACAGCTTCCGCGAGTACTACTTCGCCATGCTGTCCGACACGGGCCTCATCGAGCGCGGAACCAGCCCCGCCGCCGGAATCGGAGCGGCAGGGGAGCTGGATCGGGCCAGGATCCGCGACGTGCTCTTCAACGGCATCGTGCCCGGGCCGCGGTACGAGGCCCTGACGACACACCCGGATATCAAGGGCTGGTTCGAGTGGTTCCTTGGCGATGACGTCCACCTCCACAAGCGCAGGATCATCCGTCACATCCGCCCGGGGGAGTCGGGCATCGGGACCGCGACGCAGGCCCACTACGACCTGGTGTACCTGCGCGAGGGCAGCGAGCGGGTCCTTTCGATGTGGATCCCGCTGGGGGACTGCCCGGCCGAACAGGGCGGTCTGACCTACCTCGAGGGCAGCCATCACTGGGCGATGGCCGACGAGCGCGACCGGGGAAACCGGCCACCGGCCGCCTCCATCACCGCGGACCTGCCGGGCCTCGCCGACAAACATGATGCCCGTTGGCTGATGGCCAATTACCGGGCCGGTGACGTCATGGTCCACTCCTCCTACGTGGTGCATGCCAGCACCGACAACGTGGACCCGCAGAACCGGGTTCGGCTGTCCACCGACATCCGCTATCAGCGTGCCTCGGAGCCGATCGACTGGCGCTGGCAGGAGCACTGGAACGAGGACGACGGACTGTGAGCGCGCTCGCTGGATCAGCCGGGGACAACGCCGTCGTTGCGCCGATCCCCGCGGCCGGGCCCTGGGACGCGGAGACGCCGTCCGCCGCGGTCGATGTCGAGCTCGGCGGACGGCGGTACCGCTGGACCGAATACACGACCCATCCAGTGCCGACGCGGGCGTGGTCGCACCACGGCGTCGTCGTCGGACCGAACGGTGAGGACTTTTTTGTCGCCTCTCCGGACGGACGGGCCCTTGTCCACCTGGACGGCGGAACCGCCCGGCGTTTGGAGGATCTCGACGTCACCGAATGCCACGGGATGAGCGTGGACGCGTTCGATTCCACCTACTCCATTTGGATTGCCGACAACGGACACAAGTACGGATACCGCGACCGTGGCAATGACCTCGAGACCGACCGCCCCGGCCGGGTCATCCGCGCGGACTCATCGGGGCGGGTTCTCCAAACCCTGGATTCCGGCCAGTTGCCCGACGGGGCGAAGGAATGGCGGCCCACCGGAGTGACGAGCGAACCCCGGGACCAGGGCGGCCGGATCTGGGTCGCCGACGGGTACGGTCAGAGCTTTGTGCACTGCTTCTCCCGGGAAGGCGACCTGCTCTGGAGTTCGGACGGGGCCGGCAGCGGAACGGTCTTCAATTCTCCGCACGGAATACTTCTCGACACCCGACCGGCTGTTCCGGAACTGCTCGTGGCCGACCGGGGTAACCGGCGGATCGTGGTGCTCGGCACGGACGGAACGTTCCTGCGGACGTTCGGCGCGGGCCGCTTAACGAGCCCGTCCGGCTTCGCCCTCGACGGCGAACTGCTGTGGGTCACCGAACTGTTCGGCGCGATCGTCGCCTTTGACCGTTCCGACAATCCCGCCGCGGTGCTGGGCTCCGCGCTCGAATCGACGGAGGAGGGCTGGCCCAACGTCCTGGACGGCGACGTGATGGACCGCCCACCGTTCAAAGCCGGTATATTCCGCAGCCCTCATGGAATTGCGGTCAATGCTGCAGGCAGCATCGCCGTGTCGGAGTGGGTGATCGGTGGGCGGCTGATCATGCTCACGCCTGCCTAGGGGCTGATCACCCGGTTGCGGCCGGCGAGCAGGCCCGTACCGGCGAGTACCGCCATGACGGCCGCAGTGGTGAGCAGCGGAAGTGTCCAGCCTCCGCTCATATCGCGGAGGCCCCCAAACAGCACCGGACCCGCGGCGGCCAGTCCGTAGCCGACGGACTGCGCCATGCCGGACAGGGAGGCCGCCTGCGGGTAGTTCACGCTGCGGAGGCTGAACAGCGACAGGGCGATGACGATCGAACTTCCGCACCCCACCGCCCCCAGCAGGACCCACAGCAGGATGAGGTCCGGCGCGAGGGCCAGCCCGAGGAAGGTCAGGAGCATGAACGCGCTGGTCGTGAAGGAGATGAGCCGTTGATCCCGCCCGCGGTGCAGGATCCCTCCGGTGGCGAGGCTGGCGAAGACGCTGACCAGCAGGAAAACGGAGAGGTGGATCCCCGCGGTGGTGGCGGAGATCCCCCAACTCTGTTCGATGGTGGGCAGCCAGGCGGTCAGGACGTAGAAGGCGATCGACTGCAGTCCCATGAAGATCGTCACCTGCCAGCCCAGGGCCGAAGCCCAGGGTGACCGGTAGGGGGTCCGCACCGTCGTCGCGTGCGCGGGGTCGGACGAGTGCCGGCGCAGCCAGGGCAGGAGCACCGCCAGGGCGATGAGGGCCAGCCCCACCCAGATGCCGAGGGCGAGCCGCCATCCCGCGGGGGACGTTTGCGCCACCGGAACGACGACGGCGGCCCCTAGGGCGGCGAAGGCGGCCTGGGTGGCGGTGTAGCTTCCGGTGATCTGGCTGACCCGCCCAGGGAAGTCACGCTTGACGAGGGAAGGCACGAGGACGTTGAGGAACGCGATGGCCAGGCCGATCAGGGCGGTGCCGGCCCAGATAAAGCCGGGCACGGGCAGGGAACGGGACACGATGCCCACGGCGAGGATCAGCAGGGACATCCACAGCGCCCGGTCCAGACCCAGACGGGAGGCGAAGCCGGGCGCCAGGGGGGAGAAGACGGCGAAGGCGATCAGCGGAAGTCCCGTAAGGAATCCCGCTGCGGCACTCGACAGCTGAAGGTCGGCGCTGATGTTCGCGAGTACGGGTCCCACGCTGACGAAGGAGATCCGAAGGTTCACTGCGATGAGCAGAACCCCGATAAAGGCGAGGCCGAACCTGGCGGTGCGGTTCGGCGCGTGCCGGGCGGTAGTGGGCATCGTGCGGTCTTCCATCCTTTGGAAAATGAGCGCTCGCGGCGCAATCCACTTCCACCCTAGTCAGGACGAGCGTGGCGCAGCCACTCCACTACGTGCGGTGGCGAGGGACCAGGTGCGAGCGGCCCTGCACGTCCCCGGACAAGGCACACCCCCCCTTACTGCTCCAGCTTCATGGCCTTCCGCAGGGACAGGGCTCCGGGCTGCATCACCGCACGGCGGTAGATCTTCTCGCCGAGGTGGATGAGCGCCGCCGCGGCCGCCAGCGCGATCACCAGTGACAGGATCGGCTCCCACAGGGCCACCTCGGTGTTGAGCATGCGGATGGGCATGGCGACGGATGACACGACGGGCACATAGGAGGCAACGACCAGCAGCTGCCCGGTGGCGAACAGGCCGGCGCCCAGCGCCGCGAGGATCAGCGCCAGCACCGGCGCGGAGCTGTTGTTCAGGTCCTCCGGCCGGCTGGCCAGTGATCCAAGCACCGCCCACATCGCCGCGAGGATCAGGAAGCCGAAGAGGAAGAACACGAGGAACCAGCCGGAGGCCGGAATGATGCCACCCACGAGGTCGGAGGTGCCAGTGAGGTTGAGGGCTAGGAGCGCGGCTCCGCCGTACATCGCCAGCTGCACCATGGCGAGGATGGTGTTGCCCAGGACCTTCCCGTACAGCAGTTGCCGGATGGGGATGGCGGTGGCGAGGATTTCGACCACCCGGTTCTGCTTTTCCTCCACGACCGAGTTCGCGATCTGCAGGCCGAAGATGATTGCCGCCATGTAGAACAGGAAGCCGAAAGCGAACCCCGCTACGGAGGCGACGGCCTGGTTCTCGGTGCTGCCCTCAAGCAGGGATTGTTCGAGCTCCGACCCGGCGAGCAGTTCCTGGGCGGAGATTCCGGTGGCGGCGGCGTTGGTGCTCAGGGCGAAGCTCTCCAGCGCGGCACCGAGCCCACCGCTCAGCCCCGGGGAAAGCTCCTCCTTGCCGGTCAGCGTCCAAAGACGATCCTCGTTCTGCAGGAGCGCGGCGTCGACGTCCCCGCTGCGCACCTGGTCCAGGGCGGCGTCGTCGGACCCGACAACCACCGCCTCGAAGGCGGTGTTGCCGTCGTCGGCCCTGCCTTCCTCGTCCGCGAGCGCCACCACGGACCGGCCGGCGTTCGAGGCGACGGCGACGGAGAAGTCGTCGCCGCGGTTGTCCATGTAGGCGTTGAACACCACGCCCGCGACGATCAGGACCAGGGTCACCAGGGTGGAGATCGCGAAACCGCGGTCCTTCGTCTTCACCATCACCTCGCGCAGCGTGACGATCAGCCAGGCCGGCTGGGTGCCGCCCGGGACGGAGGGCGGAGCACCTTCGGGCTGGTGCCCGGCGTGCTGGAGTTTCGTGATGGTACTCATTGGGATACCCCCCGGTAGATTTCGCTGAGACTTGGCCGGACCCGGCTGAATTCGTGCACGCGGCCGCGTGCCATGGCGGCGGTGAGGAGCCGCTGCGCGTCGTCGTCGTTGTCCAGTTCCACGACGGCGTCCTGGCCCGCGACGTCGATGACGGTGACCCCTGCTTCCTCCCGCACCCACCCGGCGTCGGGCGATACCGTGAGCCGGTGGCGGCGTGGGGCGGCGGCACGGAGTTCATCGCCGCTGCCGGAGGTCACCAGCCGGCCCTTCCGCAGGATCACGAGGTTGTCGCACAGGCGGTCCACGAGGTCGAGCTGGTGGCTGGAGAACAGGACCGGCACCCCCTGGGCCGTGTGCTCGCGGAGTAGCTCCACCATGGAGTCAACGGCGACGGGATCGAGTCCGGAGAAGGGTTCATCGAGGATCAGCACCGACGGCCGGTGCAGGAGTGAGGCTGCGATCTGGACCCGCTGCTGGTTGCCCAGTGACAGCGACTCCAGCTTGTCCTTCCGGCGGTCACCGAGCTGGAAGCGTTCGAGCAGTTCCTGGGCGCGGGATCGTGCATCCCCCTGGCTCATCCGGTGCAGTTGTCCGAGGTAGATGAGCTGATCGATGATGGGCTGCTTGGGGTAGAGGCCGCGTTCCTCGGGCATGTACCCGAACGTTGCCCGGTCGTCGGCGGTGACGGGGCGGCCGTCGAGCAGGACCTCCCCGGCGTGCGCCGTGAGTACTCCCATGATCATCCGCATGGTCGTTGTCTTTCCTGCGCCGTTCGCTCCGACGAACCCGGTCATCTTCCCTGAGGGGACCGAGAAGGTGACGTCGTCGACGGCGGTGTGCTCGCCGAAGCGTCGGGTCAGGTTCTGCACCTGCAGCATGGGTTCCTCCGTTGGGCCGTGGGATGGCGTCCTTCACTCAATCTATAGAGACCGGCCCCGGGAGGGATGAGCCGAAAGGTGGAACTTTCATTCACCCGGACGGATGAGCCCGCTCTCGTAGGCGAAGACCACTGCCTGCACGCGGTCGCGCACCTGGATCTTCGCCAAAAGGGACGAGACATGGGATTTCACTGTCGCCTCGGCAAGGGACAGCTTGGTGGCCAGCTCCGCGTTGCTCAGGCCCGCCGCCATGCACGTCAGGACTTCCTTCTCGCGCTGGGTCAGGGGAGCGAGCAGGGCCTGTTTCTGCCGCTGTTCCGGACTGGGCTGCCGTTGCGCCGGTGGAGAGTTCCGGCCGCCGAGCTGGCTGGCGAACTGTTGAATGACCCGCACCGTGACCTCGGGTGCGAGC
Source organism: Arthrobacter melezitosi (assembly GCF_054511055.1). NCBI lineage: Bacteria > Bacillati > Actinomycetota > Actinomycetes > Micrococcales > Micrococcaceae > Arthrobacter > Arthrobacter melezitosi. The sequence goes on along the minus strand of NZ_JBTNDJ010000004.1, from coordinate 115,884 downwards.
AGTGCGTATCCGCCCGCAACCGCCCTCACCGCTGCGACGAGGTCTTCGGGGTCGGCGTTTTTCAGCAGGAAGCCGCTCGCTCCGCCCCTGATGGCATCGAAAAGGTAATCGTCGCGTTCGAAGGTGGTGAGGATGATGACCTTCCCCCGCCCCTCCGCCGTGACCAGTTCGGTGGCCCGGATGCCGTCCATCACCGGCATCTGCACATCCATGAGGATGACGTCGACGTCCCGGGAGGCCGCGAAGTCCACCGCCTCCTGCCCGTTGGTCACCTGGCCCACCACCTCGATGCCGTCCTCGACGGAGAGCATCGTGGCGAAACCCGCGCGGACCAGGCGCTGGTCGTCGGCAAGCAGTACTCGAATTGGATCCATTGCGTTCTTTCCGGTGTTGGAGGTCGGCGGTGGGGTGGCTGTGCGCTGCGGATTCAGTGAAGCAGGAAACGGGCGCGGACCCGCCACCCGCCGTCGGAGCGGGGTCCTATTTCCGCGGTGCCGCGGTGCAGTGCCACGCGCTCGCGGACCCCCTGCAGCCCGTACCCGGAGCCGGACTGCGCGTGCTGGCGCGGCCTGCCGTTGTCCACCGTCTCAAGTTCGACCCAGCGCTGCCCGCCCGATCGTCCGGTGCGCAGGGTGAGCACGGCGGCCGACGCGGTCGAGTGGCGCCGGATGTTGGTCAGGGACTCCTGGGCGGTTCGGTACACGGACAGGGCGAGCGGCGCCGACACCTCCTCGAGGGCACCCGGCACATCCTCGACCCGGGCGAAATCTACCTCAAGGCCGAAGGCACGCTGGCTCTCGGCCAATGCATCAAGGTCGGCAAGGCCCGGCTCGGGATGGCGTCCTTCATTCTCCTTGAGGCCTTCGTCGAGGGTTCCCGAGCGGAGCACTCCCAACAGGCCCCGCATATCCGTCACCGCTTGGCGGCTGACCTGCTCGATCGTGTGCAGGGCTTCGGAGGCGGCCTCTGGCTTCCGGTCCAGGACGCGGCGGGCAGCCCCCGCCTGGACGCCGATTACCGACACATGGTGCGCGACGACGTCGTGCAGTTCCCGCGCGATCCGCAGGCGTTCGCCGATGACCGCCCGCCGGGCCAGCTCCGCGGACTGGCGGGCGATCCTCTCGGCCTGTTCCGCCAGCTGCGCCCGCTGAAGGGCGTTCCGCCAGGAGGACAGACCGACGAGGATGGCACCCCCGAAGTAGGCGATATTCACGATCGAGTTGTAGAGGGCTATTGAGGTGAGTGGATCAAGGAACCCCCTCGACGTTTCGTCGCCCTCCTCGATGCTCTCGATCAGCCCGTCGAACGTCGATGACACGGTCAGTGCGAGAATCAGCCACAGCGCCATCGCGACCACCACCACGGTGGTCCCAAGCCACAGCACCCGGCGGTCCTTCGCCCAGGCCACCGCCGAGTAGAGCGAGGCGAAGTACGCCACCTGGAATGAGAGCTGAAGCGAAAGAGCGGGAATCCACAGCCCCAGGGCGATGAAGAGGGCTGACATTGCGAGCATCACGGCGACCGGGAACCGGCGCCGCAGCACGAGCGGAAGGATCATCAGGGCAAGGACCGCGTGCTGTAGCCAGATCGGGCTGCGTTCCTCGGCCATCGCTCCCGCGCCGCGGCTCAGCTCAAGGGTGACGGCGCTCACGAGGAGAAAAATGAGGACGCCGATGAAGTCCGCACGCTGCTGGTCGGAGGTGGGACCAGGCCGCTCCCACCGACTCTCCTCGGAACCCGTTTCGGGCAGGAAACGGCTCAATATGTTCGGCATGTCGACAGCAGCACCCTCCGGATCGTCCCTGCGTAGTGTAGCGAGAGCCGCCCTCCGGGTGGATCCCCCGAGAGGTCTAGTCCGGAAGGACCAGTACCAGCGTTCACTTCAGCTTGCCGGCCCGTGTCTGTTCACCGGGACGACGGGCTGGCGCAGGATCGTTCTAAGCCTTGCGGGTGCGGTTCGGCGTGGATCGCTGAGGTAGATCTCATGATGTCTACCAGTCATCCGCAGGCCGCGCGAGGGGATGAATTCGCGGTGCATCGCCCTCAGGACCGGACCTTCATCGTCGAAGGCGCCGATATGAAGGGTCTGAACCGACAGGCCCTCCTCGAGCGGTTCACAGCGGAGAGCGGCCAGTGCGGGTGCCCCGCCTTTACCTTCAAGGGCCCGCCGGACGGCGTGGACGTGTTCGTCTTCAATCCAGTCGGGAACCATGATCATCACGGTCCAGTCCCACTGGGACTTGTTGCGGCCGGCGGTGAAGGAGTCCATGTTTTCGGACCACCACAGAGCTTCGAGCGGCATCACGGTGTAGTCGCGGTCAAGCTCGCTCTTGCTGAAAAACTTCAGCTTGTAGGCGACGGGATAAAGTGTCGCCAGGGCGTCCTTGTAGGCTTCGGACGTATTCGGGTCCCCGTGGCCGTCGATCATGAGGAACCGCATCGTTGGCACGGTGACAATGTCGAACCGGCCGCTCGCCGCAATGTAGGTCGCGATCCGCTTCTTGAAGTCTATCTTCACAGGGAGGTGCCTCATGATTCGACGATGAGCCGCAGCGCAACCCGGAGAGAACCCGGACTGCGCCCCGGCAGACGGGTGCACGGCGCGACGTCGTCCTAGGACATGTCAGGATCGAAATTATCCCCGAATCAGGTCCGGTAGAGAATCACGGCCCTCCCCAATAGGTCTCACATCAGCTATTTTCAACAAAGGGGAATCCCGCCCTTGATGAGCTTTGAGGTGACTTTGCGGACTTCTGCACTGGCTCAGAGGCTCCTTATTCGTTGCCCCCGGCGTTGCTTCAACGCGGGCAGTTCGAACAACAGCGTCACTGAGGCGTGCTGGCGGGTTGAGTAGACCCAGGCGAGCCCGAGCGGGACGCCAATGCCAACCAGCAGCAACAGCGGCAAAACGTACCATGCCCCGGCGGAGCCGATCGCGTCGGCGAGGGCGAGGGTGATCATGATCGGTCCGAGATGGGCGACGTAGAACACGATCGAGTGGCGTCCGACGAATTCGAGTGCAGCGGTCACCGGTCCGGCGGGGAGCCGGGGGAAGAACCAGCACACGATCACGAGCGCCCCGGCCACCCCCCACGTGAACTCCCCCTGGTACAGCACCTCCCACCCCGCCACGTTCAATACGCCGACTGCCACCGCGCACGCACCGGCAACAGCCAGGACCCATGACTTCCCGATGAATCCCGCGATCTCCTGCAAGTGCTGGGCGCACCAGGCCCCGAAGAAGAAAAACGCTGAGAGAAAGGCCATGGTCTCCGGGCGGCTGCCGTCGGTGAACACAAACGACACGCCCATTCCGGTGCCGGCGATCAGCAGCGGCGGGACGCGTCGCAGCGGATAGGCGAGGGCGTAAAAGACGAGGATGAACGAGAGGTACCAGAGGTAGGTCGGCGAATGGTGGAAGATTTGGGTCACCGCTGCAGGGCTGAGGTCGCCGCTTGCAGCGAGAATGATCAGGGACCAGAGAACGTACGGCCAGGCCACCCTGGAGACCTTGCCGGCGAAGTACTCCCGCCCGGTCTTGGCCATCGACTGTGGCAGCAGGACCCCGGACAGGAACGTGAGCACGGGCATGCGGAACGGCTCGAGGAAGAGGTTGAACTGGTCGACGCCCGGAGTCGGGCCGACGGTTATTCGAAGGACCTCGCCCGCATGCAGCACGACGACCAGGAGGATGGCGACGCCACGGCAGCTGTCCAGCCACAGTGTGCGTGTCTCAGTGAAAGTACTGATGGCGGCCTCCCCGTCGAGTCTCATCGAACCTGTGTGCTGCCCGTGGGTTCGCTTAGGTGAGGTTCGGTGTCGGGGTGGATCCGGATGGTCCGTCACAGCTGGTTCTGGATTGGCGCAGCCTTGCCCGAGCGGAGCGATGGGCCCGGACGCAGGTCTAGATTGGGTTCGTGCAGAAGAACCCGGCCTTCAGCGACTACCTCAAGGCGAGGAGGAAGCTCGTACGTCCCCAGGACGTCGATCTCCACACCTATGGCCGGCGCCGGGTCGCCGGGCTGCGGCGGGAGGAAGTCGCGCAGCTGGCGGGAATCAGCGTCGACTACTACGTCCGCCTCGAGCAGGGCAGGGACCACCACCCGTCACCGCAGATCCTCGATGCACTGGCACGGGCCCTGATGCTCGACCCACCTTCGACCCTGCACCTCCACCGGCTGGCCCAGCCACGCTCCGGCGCCGCCGCCCCCGTACCAACCGCGGAGGGCGTGGCGGCCCCGGACACTGTTGCGCCGGGCTTGATGCAGCTTCTGGGCACCATCGGCAACGTGCCGGCCTTCGTGCAGGACCGGTTCATGACCGTGCTGGCCGCCAATCCGCTCGCGATCGCCCTCTCGCCCCGTAACGCACCCGGTACAAATGTGCTCCGGGAGGCTTTCCTCGATCCCGCCGAACGCGAACTCTATGAGGACTACGACCAGGTGATGCGCGAAGCCGTGGCAGGGCTGCGTGCTTCGGTCGGAGAACGGACCAACGATCCCCGCCTCGTGCGCCTGGTCGCAGACCTCTCCGGACGCAGCGCGTATTTCCTGCAGCTCTGGAACCGGCATGACGTCCGCCCCAAGGTCGCCGGGCACCGCATCCTGCACCACCCCGCGGTCGGCGACCTGGAGTTGTTCCACGAGAAGCTCGCCGTCACCGGAACCGACGGCCACCTGCTCGTCATCCACCATGCCGCGCCCGGCAGCCCCTCCGCCGCAGCCCTGGAACGGCTCGCCCGGCTCCTGTAGCGGATTCTCGGCGGCAGGAGCCGGCCGCTGCCCAGGAGAGGGTCAGCGGCCGAAGGTAGCCCCGGCATTCCCATGAAAGACAGGGTTCTACCTACCGCCTTCGGGTGAGAGCACACTTCTATCCGGAGCCCCACCCGCCGCCCATCAGCACATTCCGGCGCAACCGGCAGGACACCGGGCCCCTCCGCACGATCCTCTCCCCGATGAAAGAAGTTCTCCATCATGACCCGCATCACCACCCCGTTCGGTTTCTCCTCGACCACCTCGGATGTCACCGAGGGCATCGACTTCGCCGGCAGGCGCGTCGTCATCACCGGCGGCGCCTCCGGCATTGGCATTGAAACCGCCCGCGCGTTCGCCAGGATCGGCGCCGAGGTGACCCTCGCCGTCCGGAACCTGGAGGCCGCTGCCCCGGTCGTCGAGGAACTGCGTGCCTCGACGGGCAACCGGAACATTTCCCTCGGCCGGATCGACCTCGCCAACCTCACCTCGATCACTGAGTTCGCCGACGCGTGGACCGGGCCCCTGCACGTGCTCGTCAACAACGCGGGCATCATGGCCCTGCCCGAACTGGAACGCACCGCCGAGGGGTGGGAGATGCAGTTCGCCACCAACTATCTCGGCCACTTCGCCCTCGCCCAGGTCCTCCATCCGGCACTGGCCGCGGCGGGCGACGCCCGCATCGTGTCGCTGAGTTCCAGCGGACACCTGTTCGCCCCGGTCCTCTTCGACGACCCGCATTTCAACTTCATTCCCTACGACGCGTTCCTCGCGTACGGCCAGTCAAAGACCGCTTCGGCCCTGTTCGCTGTGGCGGTGACCCGTCGGTGGGGGAAGGACGGCATCACCTCGAACGCGGTCATGCCGGGTGCTATCGCCACCAACCTGCAGCGCCACACCGGCGGCCTGCGCACACCGGTCGAACGCCAGAAGACCCCGCAGCAGGGAGCCGCCACCTCCCTGTACGTGGCGACCTCGCCGGACCTTGAGGGCGTCGGCGGGCGCTACTTCGAGGACGTCAACGAAGCACCCGTCGTCGACCACCGCAGCCCCGACTACACCGGCGTCGCGGTCTATGCCCTCGACGCCGCAAACGCCGACCGGCTCTGGGACCTGTCTCTGGAGCTCCTGGCCCGGCGCTCTGCCTGATCCCTGACGACGAAGCAGACAATCATGACCACCGCTGCTGCCGGCTCCACCTCGAGTGGCGCGCCGTCCGCGTTGGACGGGTAGGGCCCGCTTTATCGGTGTCGTCGGCCGCGCGGCACCGACAAAGGGCCAGGAGCCCCTAGGCTGCGTCGGCCGAAGGGAGCCGCCCGAGGGTGCGCCCCATCCAGGAGTCCCGCGCGGCGACGGCGGCGACCGACAACAGCGCCTCGGGTGCCGCACCGTCGAAGATGTGGAAACCGCCGGCCCAGACATGCAGTTCCGCCTGCACCCCGGCCGCCCAGAGGCGGGACGCGTAGGCGACGTCCTCGTCGCGGAAGACCTCGGCCGATCCGACGTCGATGAACGCCGGCGGCAGGCCCGTGAGGTCCGTCGCCCGCGCCGGGGCGCTGTAGATGTCGACGTCATCGGTCCCGCGGCGCTCACCCAGCAGGGCGTCCCAGCCCGTGGAATTGCTCTCCCGGCTCCACGACCCGGTCTGCGTGTACTGGTGGCTGGAGGCGGTGGCGTCGCGGTCGTCGAGCATGGGGCTCAGCAGCATCTGCGCGATCAGGGCCGGGCCCTTCCGGTCACGGGCCAGCAGCGTCACGCCGGCCGAGAGGCCTGCACCGGCGGAGGTCCCGGCGATCAAGATCCGCTCGGGATCCACCCCGAGTTCGTCTGCGTTCTCGACCAGCCAGAGCAGTCCAGCGTAGGCGTCCTCCACCGGGCCCGGGGCCGGGCTCTCGGGGGCGAGCCGGTACTCGAGCGAGACCACGACGGCACGGTGCTCAACGGCCCAGTCGAGCACGTGCCCGATGCCGGTGAAGCGGTTGCCGATGATCATTCCGCCGCCGTGCAGGAAGTAGATCGCCGGAGCCGATGCATCCTTATCCGTCGGGGTGAACACCGAAGCGGTGATGTCACCACCCGGGCGGGTAATGGCGTGTTCGCGGTGGGAGAGGGGGCGCACCGCGAGGAGGTCCTCGAGGGTGGGGCCGAACGGGTTGGCCCGAAGGAAATCGATCATCTCGGCGGTGACTGTCGAGGGCAGCGGGCTGTTGTCGAGCAGCTCGGCAAGTTCTGGGTCGTACGGCGGGCGGATGGGGGTGGTGGTCATGATTTTCCTTTTGAAAGTTGGAGGTGGGGGAGGGAGGCCCGGGCTCAGGCCGGGTTGGCTCCGGAGACGACGATCTTGCCGCGGAGGTGTCCGCCCTGGCTGAGGGCCAGGGCCTGGGGGACCTGCTCGAAGGGGAACTTCCGGGCGATCTCGGTGCGGAAGGCGCCGAGGGCGGCGAGGTCGAGCACCGGGGGGAGGGTCTCGGCGGTGAGGGCGGTGGGATCGCCGGCTGCGACGATCGCACCTTGGGCGCCGGCGGCGAAGTCAACGATCGTGACGATTCGGGACGCCGGCACGAGCCCGGAGAGGCGTGCGATGAATTCCTGTCCCGCCGTATCGAACCCGGCGTCGACGCCCTGGGGTGCCACGGCCGTGATCTCGTCGACCATGGTCTCGCCGTAGGTCACCGGCTTTGCGCCCAGGGAGCGGACGTAGTCGTGGTTCTCGGGGCTGGCGGTGCCGATGACCGTGTGGCCGTCCGCGACGAGGATCTGCACGACGGCGCTGCCCACGGCGCCGGCCGCACCATTGACGACGACGGTGGACGCCGGCGACGGCGCCAGCAGTGACAGGCCACGCTGTGAGGTTTCACCGGAGGTGGCCAGGGTGACCGCCTGCTCGGCCGTCAGGCCGTCGGGGATCGGCGCGAGCCGGGCGGCGCCGGTGACGGCGTTCTCAGCGAAGGCTCCACTGTCGGCGAAGCCGACAACCCGATCGCCGACGGCGAAGCCCTCGACGCCGTCCCCGACCTCAAGCACCGTGCCGGCGATGTCGGTCCCGAGCACGGCCGGCAGGGGCAGCGGGAACATTTCGGCGAGGTAGCCGTTGCTGAACTTCCAGTCCAGTGGATTGATGCCGATGGCTTCGATGGAGACCTTCACCTGGCCGGCCGCCGTGGTGGGTTCGTCTGCCTCGCCGAGGGTGAGGGAGTCGGGGCCGTAGCTGTTGAGGAGATGCGCTTTCATGATGCGTCCTTAGAATCTAGGTATTAGGGGAAGAGCTGGAAGGTGTGGTTGATGCCCGTGTCTGGGGCGGTGCCGCCGGTTCCCGCCGGGGGCTGCAGGGAACGCCGCGGAGGTTGATCCGCTCCCTCGAACGTGGCCGACCACTCATTTGAGTGATATGTGGCCGACCCCGTTTTCTGCATGCTGTTGGAACCTGTGAATGACGGACATTATTCCGGCGGGACCTCAAGGGCCCCTCAGGATCACCCAAATCGCCGCAACATTACCCTTCCGGGCGCAACCCGCCGCGCCCCGGGAGGCGGCGGGTGTAAGGCCGCCCTCCCGTCAGCGGGGCGCGACGTTGTGGTTGAGCCGGAAGACGTTCCGCGGATCGACCTCGGTCTTGAGCGCGGTGAGGCGGTCGAAGACCTCCCCGCGGTAGACGGCCGTCTCGTCCGGGGCTCGGGTGCCCGGGTCGGCTTCGGCCGGTTCCTCAGCACCCATGAAGTTGACGTACCGGCCGGGCGCGGCATGCGGGGCGATGTCCCCGGAGAGCGCCTTGACGAACCCCACGTTGCGCCCGTCGTCGCCGTCGTCGGTCCAGAATCCGTAGATGTTCAACCAGTAGGGCGCCTGGCGGTCGGGGAAGGCGGTGGCGCCGGCCGGCACCCGGGCGAGGGCCCCGCCCATGTGGTGGACGTCGAAGGCCGTGCCCTGCCAGGTCTGTTCGGCGGCGCGGCGGAGCAGGATCGCCTGGACCTCCGGTGAGAGATGCTTCAGCGCGGCATTGCGCCAGTAGGCGCGCACGCCCCTGGGGAAAAGTTCGTCCACGGCGGACTGCCAGCCGGTCCAGGTGGCCTCCCCCACCTCCTCCATCTCCGGAGGCGCCGCTGCGCGCAGCTTCTCAATGAGCGCTTCCCCGGCTTTCTGGTCGCCGCCGGCCCATAGGAACCCGACGACCATGAGCGGATCGCTGCCCATCTCCCAGTGCGGCGGCGGGGTGATGAAGGTCAGGATGCTGGTCAACTCATCGGGGAGGGTCCCGGTCCAGGCCGCGTAGGCGGCCAGCGCCGTCTCCCAGGTACGCGGGGTGTAGACGAGGTTGCCGGCGTAGAGCGGCCGGGGGAGGCGGTGCGCCCGGAAGGTGAAGGAGGAGACGACACCGAAATTGCCACCCCCGCCCCGCAGGCCCCAGAACAGGTCGGGATTCTGCCGGTCGTCCGCCTCGACTACTTCCCCCGACGCGGTGATGACGCGCGCGGAGACCAGGTTGTCGATGCTCAACCCATAGGGCCGGGTCAACCATCCCATGCCCCCGCCCAGGGTGAGCCCCCCTACGCCCGTCGCCGAGACCACGCCCAGGGGTACGGCCAGCCCGTGGGGTTCTGTGGCGGCGTCAACCTGCGCCAGCGTCGCCCCGCCGCCGATCCGCACCAATCCCCGGTCGGCGTCGACGTCCACCGCGGACAGTGCGCCGAGGTCGAGCACGATGCCGCCGTCGACCGTACCGTTGCCGGCCACGCTGTGGCCGCCGCCGCGGACGGCGAGGGGCATCTGGTGTTCGATGCAGCAACGGATCGCCGCGGCGATGTCGTCCTCGCCCGCGACCCGGAGGATGGCGGCGGGACGGCGGTCGATCATGGCGTTCCAGACGCGCCGGGCGCTGTCGTACTCCGGATGGTATTCGTCAATCACCTCCCCGGAGGTGGCCGCATTGAGGGCGAGGACGGCGGCCGCCGCCCCGTCATGGCTGGGCATAAGGGGAGTGTGCATGATCCACCCAACGGCTGCGTCCGGGCTCCGTCTGAGTCCGCGGGGAAACGCGGCGGGTTCATTATCCGGCGCGCCGATTTGAACGGTCAACGGCACGACCATTGGGTTACGCGGGCAGGCGGCATCGTCCGCAGGGAACCGGTGGCCGCTCCGGGGCCCGGCCGGCACAGCGGGTTCCGGGCGGGCCGCACAATTACGCCCGCGGCCCGCCGTTCTGCCGTAGGGTGGCGGTCATGGAACTCCGCCTTGAGGTTGTCCAGGTGCCCGTCGCCGATGTGGACAGGGCCAAGACTTTTTACACCGACGTCCTCGGCTTTCAGCTCGACCACGACGCCGAGCACATCCCCGGGATGCGGGTCGTTCAGCTGACTCCGCCGGGATCGTCCTGCTCGATCGTGATCGGCACCGGCATGCACAGCATGGTGCCCGGAAGCCTTGAGGGACTCCAGCTCGTGGTGCCGGACATGACGGCGGCCCGGACCGAGCTCGTCAGCCGCGGAGCCCCCATCAGTGAACCCCAGGACCTTGGCGGATTCGCCTTCGCCTTCTTCGCCGATCCGGACGGCAACCGGTGGGTCCTTCAGGAGATCCCGCCCCCTCCCGCCTGAGGGGACCCGCGCTGACGCCCGACCCCACGCGCGTAGGCTCGAATAATGCTTTTCACAAACCGGAGGACCTTCCTCGCTTCGGTGATCCTGGGCGGATCCGCCGCCGTGCTGGCCGCCTGTTCCCTGCCTCCCAAGCCGCCGGCCGCGCCTACCCAGCCCCCGCCCACCCCGAATCAGCCGCCTGCCGGGCCCGACTGGGAGGACCTCCGGTCGAGGATCGGCGGGCGGTTGTACCTGGAGGGTGCGGAGGGGTACGCCGACGCCAAGAGGGTCGAGAATCCGCGCTTTGACGGCGCTCTGCCGCTCGCCGTGCTCGCGGCGGCCACGGCCGAGGACGTCGCGCAGGCCGTCCGCTTCGCTGAACAGGAGGGGGTGCCGTTCGTCGTCCGCTCCGGAGGGCACGGCTATTCAGGGTATTCCTCCGGCGAGGTGGGCCAGGCGGGGCTGGCGCCGTCGCTCGTCATCGACCTGCGGGGCCTGTCCGGCATTACAGTCGGGGACTCGGGTACGGCCGTCGTCGGGGCCGGGGCCTCCCTGATCCAGGTCTATGACGCGGTGGGCGCCAGGGGCCGGGCGATCGCGGGTGGCTCCTGCGCCACGGTCGGCGTCGCCGGACTGACGGTGGGCGGGGGCGTCGGAGTGCTGACCCGGGCGTACGGGCTGACCTCGGACGCCCTGCGGTCCGTGGAGATTGTCACGGCCGGCGGGGAGGTGGTGACCGCCGGCGCCGGGGAGAACGAGGACCTCCTGTGGGCCTGCCGCGGAGGGGGCGGCCAGGTGGGCATCGTCACCTCCCTGACGTTCGAGACGGTGCCCGCTCCCACCATCACCACGGTGTTCCTCGAGTGGGCCTTCGCCGATGCGGTGCCGGTGATCCTCGCCTGGCAGCGGTGGGCGCCCGGGGCGGATCCCCGGCTGTGGTCGACGCTGAAGCTGCTCAGCGGGGCCCGCCACGACGGGCCGACGATCCAGCTGACGGCGACCTGGACCGGCCCGTCCGCCGAGATCGACGGCCAGCTCGCCGGCCTGCATGAGGCCTCAAGGGCACTGCCGCTGGTGAACAGCGTGCAGCCGGACCGGACCTACACCGACGTCATGTTCGGCTACGCCGGGTGCACGGGGGTCCTCGTCGAGCAGTGCACCACCGGCGAGGGCGGGGCGCTCCAGCGGGAGGCCTTCAGCGCCACCTCCCACGTCCCGTACGAACTGCTGGACGCCGACGGTGCCGCCGCGCTCGTCGAGAGGTGCCTGCGCGGCCACGAACTCGGTGCCGTCGAGGCGGCGGTGTCGATGGATGCCCTCGGCGGCGCGGTCCGCGACCTGCCGGACGCCTCCACCGGCTTCGGCCACCGGGGCGCCTACGCAACCGTCCAGTACACCGCCACGTACGATGAGGGCGCGGACCCGGCTCCCTTCGACGGGTTCGTCCGGGAATCGCGCTCCAGTATGGTCCCGTTCTGGGGGGACGGCGCGTACTTCAACTACTCGGACTCAACCCTGGCCGACCCGGGGGCCGCCTACTTCGGGACCAACGCCGCGCGGCTGGCCGAGATCCGGGCCCGGGTCGACCCAGCAGGAGTCTTTGCCACTCCAGCCTTCCGGCCGGCATAGCCGGGCCCGGCCCTTCAACTCCGGGGGAGGTGAAGAGCCGGCGGGTCTGCCCGCCGGGAACCGCGGCGCCGTCGAGCCCGGAACCGCGGCGCCGTCGAGTCCGGTGACAGGCCGGCGGACGCCGGCCTGTCACCGGGTGTGTGGTTGCTGAGGTGTCAGTTCCCGTCCGCCGAAGCGGCGACGGAGGCCCAGTCATCCATCTCGGACAGACGCCCCTTCAATGCTTCGCGCATCTTGTTCGCACCGTCCGTGCCCAGGGCGATCCGGAGGGGAGGGGTGTCGGAGTCGACCACGGCCATCAGCGCAGCGACAGCGGCGGTGGGATCGACTCCGGACCCGGCCGGAATCTCCCCGAGTGCCTTCTGAACTGCCCGCACGGTTCCGTCATAGTCCCCGATGGGCTCGGCGAACGCGAGGTTCGCGAGGAACGGTGTTTCCGTGGCAGCCGGCTCGACGATGCTGACCTTGATGCCCAGGGGTGCAAGTTCCTGGGCCAGGGCCTCCGAGAGTCCTTCCACTGCGAATTTCGTCGCGGCGAGCATGCCCACGCCCGAGTGTGCGAACTGTCCGTAGAGCGATGAACCCTGCAGGATCAGCCCTCTTCCCTGGGCCCGCAGCACCGGAAGGGTGGCACGCAGGACGTTGAGGACGCCGAAGACGTTGGTGTCGAAGATGGCACGCGTCTGCGCATCGCTTGCTTCCTCCACGGCGCCGAAGAGCCCGTACCCGGCGTTGTTCGCCACGATGTCGATCGTTCCGAAATCCGACACAGTGCGCGAAACGGCGGCGCTGACCGCCCCTTCGTCGGCGACGTCGGCATTCAGCAGCAGTAAGCGGTCCGGGTATTCGCGCGCGAGGTCGTCCAGCGGCGCGGTCCTGCGCGACAGTGCTGCGACGCTATCTCCCCGGCCCAATGCGGCGAGAACCAGCTCCCGGCCGATGCCGCTCGATGCCCCAGTGATGAACCATGCCTTTGCCTCGGTGGGCGTCTGTGAGGAAATCATGGTGAGGAGTGTAGTACCTTAGAACATTACATACAAGCCCCTAGCTGAACTTTGTTAGGTTCAAAACGTCTTCGCTCATCCCTTGTCGTATACTGGACGGGTGAGTACATTATCTAGCGCCTCGGTCCTGGCACCCACCCCCGGAGCGGAAGCCCTGCTGGCCTTCACCAACACCAAGGCGACCGCCGTCAAAGACGAGGAATGGGCGGACCCCGAAGAGCTCTCCCGCTGGCTGGCCCGGAACATGGGGGCACCCAAGGGCCTGTCCATTACGCCTGCGGACCTCGCCGCGGCGAAAGAACTCCGCGATGCCCTGGTCGTGAGCATGCTCCACAACGCGGCCCATGCTGTTTCCGAGGAGGAGGTAACCCGGGCGCGGGAGGTCATCGCGAAGGTTGGTGCAGCCCACCCCCTCACCGCCACGCCCTTCGCGCACGGGCAGAAGCTTGTTCCGCTCCAATCGGGATTCGCCGCAATCCTGGGCCAGCTGGTGGCATCCCTGACCGTCACCACGATCGAAGGGCGGTGGCACCGGGTGAAGGCCTGCGGCAACCCGCAGTGCAGGACGGCATTCTACGATCGGACCAGGAATTCAGCCGGCGCCTACTGCAGTGCGAATCCCTGCGGCGCGAAGATGTCCATGCGCTCCTACCGACAGCGCAAGGCCAGCGCCGCGGCGCAGAGCGTGACGGCGGACGCGTAAGCACCAGAACCCGGTACCCTGGCCGGTGAAAGCCCTCGCCGCGCTCAAGCACCACCTCGGAACCGCGTAACGGCACGCCCGCCGGCCACCGGCCCGGGGCACGCACCGTCCGGGCCTTCAGCTGTCCGCGGGCCGGCGCTCCGGCAGGACGTCGACGCCCGGGGCGGTGAGGTCCGTGAGGTCGAAGACCCGGTCGGCGGCCGCCCGGGTGCCCTCGATGAGCCGTGCATTCTGCTCATCCACCCCCTCGACCCAGCTCCGGGCGGCCCCCTCGGACTTGCCGAACCGCACGTGCCGGTCGAGGAGCCGCTCCACCCTCAGCGACGGATCGACGCCGACGAACCACACCTCGCTCAGCTGCGCGCGTACCTCGCGCCAGCCGGGTGCGTCCACGAGGAGGTAGTTGCCCTCCGTGATCAGCAGGGAAAGCCCGGGAGGGATCGGCAGTGCGTTGGCGAGAGGCTGTTCGATCTCCCGCTCGAAGGCCGGCGCGTAGACGGTGTGGCCCGGTCCACGGCGCAGCCGTGCCAGGAGTTCGGCGTACCCGAAGGCGTCGAAGGTCTCCGGGGCGCCCTTCCTTCCGAGCAGTCCCTGCCGGGCCAATTCCCGGTCCGCCAGGTGGAACCCGTCCATCGGGATGTATCCGCGTCCGCCGGGCTGCGCTCCGGCGAGCGCACGGGCCAGGGTCGTCTTGCCCGCGCCCGGGGACCCGGTGATGCCAAGGAGGGCCGGCCCGCCGTCGTCGGGCCGGGGGAGGAACCGCTCGAGGTCGGCGGGGTTCCTCACCCGTATCGTCTCAGCTGCCACGGCTCCTCTTCGCGTCGGTGCGGGATGTCCCGCCATTGTGCCGGGGCGGGGAGCGGTCCGCCACCGGGACACGGCGCATCCGCCTCCCGCCGCACGTCACCACGCCGGCGGTACCCCTCGGCCACGTGGCGTGTCTCCCCGCCGGTTGGAGTCTTCGCCGGGAAGTCGATGAAGCTGCCCCACCCGGCCGAGGACGCCAAGGCCCCCCGATAGCCAGCCGGGCCCGGGTTCGGTATCGTCGCGGAAATGACGACATCGACCCTAGTGACAGGCGCCGCGCGGGGCATCGGTGCCGCGATTGCGTATGCGCTCGCCGACGCCGGACAGCGGGTGGCCGTGCACGCAGGTCACGACGCCGACGCCGCGGAGCGGGTGCGCGCGGGTCTGCCCGGTGGCGGCCACGCCGTCGTCGTCGGCGATTTAGCCTCGCCCGAGGGCTGCGGGCGGGTCTTCGCCGAGGCGGTGCGGGAGCTCGACGGCATCGACGTGCTGGTCAACAATGCCGGGATTTTTACCTCGCACCCGGTCGACGGCACCTCCTATGAGCAGTGGCAGCAGGCGTGGCGCCGCACCCTTGAGGTCAACCTGATGGGCCCCGCCAACCTGTCCTGGCTGCTGGCCGACCACCTGCTCCACCGCTCCCGGGGACCCGTGGGCGGACGGCTGATCAGCGTGGGCTCCCGCGGGGCCTACCGGGGCGAGCCGACCACCCCCGCCTACGGTGCGAGCAAGGCGGCGCTTCACTCAATGACCCAGTCGCTCGCCGTGGCCTTGGCGCCGCACGGCATCTTCGCGGCCGCCGTGGCCCCCGGGTTCGTCGACACCAGGATGGGACGGCCCGTGCTGCAGGGCGCCCAGGGCGACGCCGTCCGTGCCCAGAGCCCGTTCGGGCGGGTCGCCGAGCCGGAGGAGGTGGCCGCCGTCGTGCTGTGGCTGGCGACCGGGGCGCCGGAGTGGGTCAGCGGAACCGTGGTGGACGCAAACGGGGCGTCCTACCTGCGCTGACCGCTGGTGGGACGCCCCGGAACCGCTTCGGTTACAGCCGCTGGGTGCGGGAGAGCACCGTCTGGATGATCACCACGACGGCCAGGAAGATGCCCGAGACCACCGACTGCACCGACGAGGTGAGCGAGCCGACCTGGTTGATCAGGTTCTGGATCACGGTCAGCAGCAGCACGCCCGCCGTGGTGCCGATGAGGTTGCCGCGGCCGCCGGTGAGCAGCGTGCCGCCGATGACGACGGCGGCGATCGCGCTCAGCTCGAGCCCGACGCCGACCGTCGGCACCCCGGACGAGGAGTAGGCGGCGTTCAGTGCGCCGGCGAGGCCGGCGCACAGGCCGCTCACCACGTAGACGCTGAACTTCACCCGGGCCACCGGCAGGCCCATGAGCACCGCCGCGCTTTCGGAGCCGCCGACGGCGAGGACCGTCTGTGCGCCCCGGCCGCGGGCGAGCAGCACCGAGCCGATGATCACGACGACGATCGCGATGATCACCGGCCAGCGCAGGCCGACCATGCTGCCCTGGCCCATGCCGGTCACCGCGGCGTCCTTGATCAGGGGCGTGTCGGCGCCCTCATTGGTCAGGGCGAAGACCAGGCCGCGGATGCCGAGCAGGCCCGCCAGCGTCACGATGAAGGGCGCCATCCCGCCGTAGGCGATGAGCAGGCCCTGGAGGATGCCGACGGCACCGCAGACCAGCAGCGGCAGGAGCACGGCGCCGGCGATGCCCCAGGTGGAGCCGTAGGCGGCCAGGATCCCGCCGAGCGCGTAGACGGAACCGACCGAGAGGTCGATTCCGCCGGTGAGGATCACGAAGGTCATGCCCGCGGCGACGATGAGCAGGAACGAGGACTGCGTGGCGATATTGGTGAAGTTGCTCACCGTGGGGAAGGTGGGGAAGGCAAAGCTGCCGATGACCAGCAGCAGTCCCAGGACGATCGCGGCGCCGTAGCGCTGCACGTTCCCGGCGATGCGTTCACGCGTGACCTGCTGGGTCGTCGTCGGTCCGACACTTGGTTCAAGGGCCAGGCTCACTTGAGCACCGCCTTTCCACGCTGGAGGTAGACCGCGAGGAGGATGATGACGGCCTGGGTGATCTGGGAGTACGCATCGGGCACGTTGTGCTTGATCAGCGACGCCGCGATGAGCTGCAGGAGCAGGGCGCCGGCGACGGTCCCGAGGACCTTCACTTGCCCGCCGCTGAGCGGGGTGCCGCCGATGACGACGGCGGTGATGGCGGACAGTTCGATGAGGTTGCCGACGGTGGAGGGCACCGAGGCGCTCAGCCGTGCGGTCTGGATGATGCCGGCGACGGCCGCGAGCGCTGCCGCCAGGATGTAGATGGTGATCAGGACCCGCTTGACCGGAAGCCCGGCGAGCTCCGCGGCGCGCCGGCTGCCGCCGATGGACACGAGCTGCTTGCCGAAGGTGGTCCGGTTCACCAGCACCGCCACCGCCCCGACGAGGATCAGGGCGACCAGGACGCTGTAGGGCACCCCGGCGACGGTTCCGCGGCCCAGGGCCAGGAAGCCCGGGTCGATGACCGACTTGAGCTGTTCATCGGCCACCAGCAGAGCGATGCCGCGCCCGGCGACCATCAGGGCGAGGGTCGCCACGATCGGCTGCACGCCGATGAGCGCGATCATGGTGCCGTTGGCCAGCCCGATCAGGCAGCCGGCGAGGATGGCGATGAGCGCCGCCGGCAGGGGCCCGTACCCGATGTACAGGGGGATGACCGCCGCGGAGAGCGCCATGACGGCGCCGACGCTGAGGTCGATGCCCTCGGTGCCGATGACCAGGGCCATGCCCAGGGCCACGATGAGCACCGGAACCACCTGGATGAACTGGACCCGGAAGTTGTCCAGCGTCATGAAGTTCGGTGTGAAGAACAGGTTGAACAGCAGGAGCAGCGCAATGGCCAGGTACACGCCGTACCGCTGGAGGAAGACCAGCGCCGATCCCTTCCCCGGCAGGCGGACAGCAGTCGTTACGGTACTCACAGGCTTTCCTTAATCTCAACTGGTGTTGCATCGGCCGGCGCGTGGCTCTCGCCGACCAGCGCGGCCATGAGGTGTTGTTCGGTGACGTCGCTGCCGCGCAGCTCCCGCTCGACCGTGCCGTCGCGCAGGACCACGACGCGCGCGGATCCCTCGACGACCTCCTCGAGTTCGGAGGACACGAGGACGATCGCCAGGCCTTCATCGGCCAGTTCGTTGATGAGCGCCTGGACTTCGGCCTTGGCGCCGACGTCGATCCCGCGGGTGGGCTCGTCGAGCAGCAGGACCTTGGGGTTCATCGCCAGCCAGCGGGCAATCATGACCTTCTGCTGGTTGCCGCCGGAGAGTTCGGACACCACCTGGTTGGGGCTGGAGGCCTTGATCCGCAGGCGCTTCATGAACACGTCGACGATGGCGTCCTGCTTGGCGCGGGAGGTGAACCCGGCCCGGGAGAGGCGCGGCAGGGCCGCCAGGACGATGTTGTCCCGGATTGAGAGGTTCGGGATGATGCCTTCGGCCTTCCGGTCCTCGGGGAGCATCACGACTCCGGCCTTGATGGCGGCCGCGACGGATCCGCTGCGGACGCGCTTGCCGTCGACGGTCAGGCTGCCCTCGTCGAGCTGCATGACCCCGGCCATGGCCTTGAGTGTCTCGGAGCGGCCGGATCCGAGCAGGCCGCCCAGGCCCACCACCTCGCCGGGCCGGATATCCAGGCCGATGCCGTTGATCTGGTGCTTCCGGCTCATGTCCCGGGCGGTGAGGACCGGTTCGCCCTCGCCCTCCTTGGCCTCGCCGAAGGCGGTCACGCCGCCGCGCTTGACCTTTTCGACGGACCGTCCAAGCATCAGCGCCACGAGTTCGACCCGTGAGAGGTCGGCCAGCCGGCCGTTGTGGACGACCTTGCCGTCGCGCAGGACGGTGACCGTTTCGCAGATGGTGAAGATCTCATCCATCCGGTGGCTGACGTAGACGATCGCGATCCCCTGCGAGCGGAGCATCCCGATGACGCGGAAGAGGGTCTCGACCTCGCGGGCCTCGAGGGACGACGTCGGCTCGTCCATGATGACGACGCGGGCGTCGATGGACACCGCCCGGGCCAGCGCGACCATCTGCTGCATGCCCAGGGCGAGGCTGCGCAGCGGCCGGCGCACGTCGACGTGGATGTCGTACGTGGCCAGGAGGGCGCGGGCGTCCTCCTGCATCTTCCGGAAGTCGATCAGCCCGAACCGGTTGCGGGGCTCGCGGCCGAGGAAGATGTTCTGGGCCACCGTCATCAGGGGGACGAGGTTGACCTCCTGGTAGATGGTGCTGATCCCGGCGTGCTGGGCGTCCACGGGTTGGGCGAAGCTGGCCGGCTTGCCGTGGAGGAACAGTTCGCCCTCGTCCGGCTGGTAGACCCCGGTGAGGACCTTGATGAGCGTCGACTTTCCGGCGCCGTTCTCCCCCATCAGGGCGAGGCTCTCCCCGGCCCGCAGACGAAAATCGACCCCCTGCAGGGCCGCGACGCCGGCGAAGTTCTTGCCCACGCCGCGGGCTTCGAGCACGGAGGCCGGCGGGTCGGTGCTGAGCTGTTCTGTCACGCTAGCTGCCTTTCTGGAACGGTGGTGCGGGGGGCGGGGCCGGTGCGGCCCCGCCCCGGATGAATCAGTAGGCGGAATTCACCCTGTCGGCAGCGTTCGAGGGGTCGTATTCCGAATCGGCGATGATGATGTTCTGCCCCACCGGCTTACCGTCCATGAAATCGACCAGGGTCTGGAACGCCAGCGGACCGAAGCGGGGGTTGGATTCGATGACGCCGTTGTAGGCGCCGGCGGTAATCTGCTCGACGGCGTTCCGGGTGCCGTCGATCGAGTAGATCTGGATGTCCTCGCCCGGGGTCTTGCCCGCAGCGACGATCGCCGCCTGGGCGCCCAGGCCCATCTCATCGTTCTCCGCGTAGATCGCGGTGATGTCAGGGTTGGCCTGGAGCAGCTGCTCGGTGACCGACTGGCCCTTGTCGCGGGCGAAGTCGCCGGTCTGCTCGGCGACGATCTCGACACCCGGCGCCTCGGCGGCGACCTGGTCCTTGAACCCCTTGGTCCGGTCGGTGGTTACGGCGTTGCCGGAGGAGCCCAGCAGGATCGCGACCTTCGCCTCCCCGCCGGTGCCCTCGATCAACTGGTCGGCGGCCCGCTTGCCCTGCTCCACGAAGTTCGAGCCCAGGAAGGTGACGTAGTCCTCGCACGGGGTCGCGTTGACCTTGCGGTCGATGGTGATGACCGGGATGTTCTTGTCGCGGGCCGCCTGCAGGGCGGGCTCCAGGCCGTCGGAGTTCAGGGGGGCCACGATGAGCGCCTGGGCGCCCTGGGAGATCATGTCCTGGATGTCCGAAATCTGCTTGGACAGGGTGGACTGCGCGTTGGTGGTGATGAGTTTCTTGACGCCCAGCTTCTCGGCCTCGTCCTTGATGGACTGCGTCTCGGCGATGCGGAAGGGGTTGTCCTCCTTCTCGGACTGGGAGAACCCGACGACGGCGTCCTTCAGGTCGATCTTCTCGGCTCCGTAATCCTCGATGGAGCAGGTCGGGCCCTCCGAGGAGGCCACGGACTGCTGGGTTCCCTCGGGCGTCTCGGAGCCGCCGCCGCCGCCACCGCCGCCGGCGGTGGTGGTTCCGGTGTTGGTGCACCCGGTCAGGGCGAAGCCCAGCACGGCGGCACAGGCCAGGGACTTGAGGATCGGGGTGGCGTGCTTGTTCATGATTCCAACTTCCTTGTTGAGTGACGTGCTCGGCTGCGGCCCGGCCGGTCCGGGCGGGCCGCGGGACCGGTCAGCTAGTTGCCGCGCCGGTAGTCGAGGTAAACGGTTTTTTTGCGGGTGTAGCGCTCGAAGCCGTGCTGGCCGTCGTCGCCGCCCAGGCCCGAGAGCTTCCATCCGGTGTGGAAGCCCTGCACCTGTTCGGGGCCGGTCTGGTTGATGTACACCTCACCGAACTCGAGGTCCTCGGTGAGTGAGTGCGCCGTCCGGAAGTCCTCGGTGTAGGCGTACGCCGTCAGGCCGTAGTCGGTCGAGTTGGCGTACTCGACGACCTCGTCGTAGGTGTCGAAGGGGATGATCGGAAGCACCGGGCCGAACACCTCCTGCTGGACGATGTCCATGTCGTTGCTGACGCCGGTCAGGACCGTGGGGGCGAACCAGAACCCCTTGTCGTCCGCCAGGCCCTCGGGCCGGCCGCCGCCGGTCTCAAGCCGCGCGCCGGCGTCGACCGCGCCGTCGACGAAGGCCTTGACCTTGTCCCACTCGGCCTGGGAGACCTTCGGGCCGATCTGGCTGCCCTCATCCAGCGGGTCCCCGACGACGAGCCCGCGCACCTTCTCCAGGAGGCGCCGCACGAACTCGTCGTGCACTGCGCGCTGGACGTAGGTGCGCTCGTTGCAGGTGCAGACCTGCCCGCAGTTCCAGAACCGGGACTCGAACGCCTCCTGCACGGCCAGGTCGAGGTCGGCGTCGTCGAAGACGATGACCGGGGCCTTGCCGCCCAGTTCAAGGGACACCGGGATCACCTTGTGGGCCGCCTGCGCGAGGATCTCGCGCCCGGCCCGGGTGGATCCGGTCACGGTGACCATGCCGACCAGCGGGTGTTCGACGAGGGCCTTGCCGATGCTGCGGCCGCCTCCGGTGAGGACGCTGACGAGGCCCGCCGGGACGCCGGCCAGTTCGCAGACCTTCGCCATAGCAAGTGCGGACAGGGGGGTCAGCTCGCTGGGCTTGAGCACGATGGCGTTGCCGGCCATCAGGGCGGGGGCCACCTTGCGGGCGAAGATCGCCGCCGGGAAGTTCCACGGAATGATCGCCGCGACGATGCCGATGGGCTCCTCGCGCACGACCAGCTGGCGGTTGGCGGCCGAGGAGGCGACCACCTCGCCGACGTTGCGGTATTTCTGGGTGAGCGCGAAGTCGAAGAAGGCCTTGACCCCGCCGATTTCCCCCCGGGCCTCGGTGATGGTCTTGCCCTGCTCGGCGACGACGATCTGCGCCAGTTCCTCGGCGTGCTCCTCGACCGTGCGGATGACGGCGGCGAGGACGTCGGCACGCTCCGCGTAGGTGCGCCGGCCCCAGTCCTTCTGGGCCTTGTAGGCCACGGCGAGGGTCTCCTCCAGGTGTTCCGGGCCGGCCTCGGGGACCTCGGTGAGCACCTCGCCGGTGGCCGGGTTGTCGACGGGGCGGGTCTCCTCGGTGGAGACCCACCGTCCACCCGCGAGCATGGCGGGCGTCGGTCCAAGCAGGGAGTTCTCGGTCAGGATGGAAAAGCTCACGACTGTCCTTTCGGAAGCGGGTTCGGGATGGGGCTGAGCCGGGGGGCTCAGCTCATGACCATGCCGCCCTCGACGTTGTAGGTCTGGGCCGTGATGTAGTCCGAGCCCGGGCCGGCGAGGAAGATGGCCAGCGGCACCACATCCTCGGGGACGGAGGTCCGGCCCAGCGGGATGTTGGCGGCGGCGCCCTTGAACGTTTCGCCCTCGGCCTTCCCCGTGATCTCGCCGAACTGCTTGTCGACTTCCTTCCAGTAGGGGGTGTCGACGATGCCCGGCGCCATCGCGTTGACGTTGACCCCGTACTCGGCCATGGCCATGGCGGTGGACTGCGTGATGGAGATGACGGTGGCCTTGGAGGCGCAGTAGGCGGCGACGAGTGCTTCACCGCGGCGGCCGGCGATGGAGGCCATATTGATGATCTTGCCGCTGCGCTGCTTCCGCATGGGCTCGCAGACCGCCTGGGTGAGGAAGAACAGGCCCTTGACGTTGACGTTCATGATGCGGTCCCACTCTTCGGGGGTGGTTTCCCAGAGCGGCTTGATCAGGCCGATGCCCGCGTTGTTCACGAGGATGTCGATGCGGCCGTGCTCGTTGACGATGTCTTCGGTGACGGTCTTGGACTGCTGGGGATCCGCGACGTTGAGGGAGACGGCCGAGGCCGATCCTCCCGTGGCCCGGATGGCTTCGGCGGCGTCCTTCGCCCCGTCCAGGTTCAGGTCGGCGATGACGACGTGCGCGCCTTCTCCGGCGAAGCCCATGGCCATTGCCTTGCCCATGCCGGACGCCGCGCCGGTGATGAGTGCTACCTTGCCCTCAAGTGATCCCATGTGTGTATCTCCTCAGTAGTATTCCGGCGGCGCGGAGCGCGCTCTTCACCTCGACGGCTGAAAAACCGGTTTTCTGCTGTGATCCAGATTACAGCGGAGGACACGACTGTCAAGGCGGAAAGCTGGGCAGCGCCCGGTGCGGTACGGGTGGTGGGACGAGGAGGCCGGAGGTGAGACGGTGCTGACGGCGGGGATGAACCCGCAGTACACGGGGCCTGTCGTCAAGGCAGGCGGTCCGGCGGCCGCTGGCCTCTGCTGGAGGCACGACGGCGGTTGCCAGTGCCGCCTTCAGGGGTTGCGTTCACCCAAGTAACCCCACAACTTGTCAAGTACCGTCTCCACTACCACACTCCGGTCCACTTGTGTAAATTTTGGCTGGTGGGGGATGGATCAGGCAGAGGAGCGCGTGCCAGTCGGTCCTAGGCGCTCGATGAGGGCCACAGCGCCGGTTCCCAACACGGAGGTGGCCATCGCGGCGGAAGACCGCTGCGTGAAATGTGAGGCTTGCGATACGCGGACGTAAGGGTGTCGAAGGTTGTGTCAGCACCCTTGATGCCAGTGATGGGCTCATCCGGGGGAAGTCCCGGCACAGGTCGGCCCCGCACAATTCCGAGGCTCATCCCGTCCGACTCAAAGGAAATTGGTCCGATGAGTGGCAAGGCGAAACCTCCCCAAAACATCATCGAGAATGCCCAACTGGTGATGAAGGTGCTGCGCGCCTACCAGTACTATGACGAGGGTCTGACGTCGGAACGGGAACTTCGGCAGGCAATTGTCGCCGCCATAGCGGGAGCAGACATGCCATTGCTGGTTACCGCGCTTGCCCACAGCACGATCGAGTCCATGAAGAGAAGCGCATCGGCGAAGGGCGTGTCCTTATCCCAAATCCTGGAGGACGTTGCAGCAGAACTGCGCCCCTTCATCGACCTCGACCACCCTCCTCGATAGTTTGCCGATCCGACGGGTAAGCGCGCCTTGCGGGGCTTCGCCGTCGTCCGACCTGCCACCGGCTCTCCCGCCGAAACTGCAGCTCACCACGTTCCGGAGTGGGTAAAGCGTGGTGACCTGCAGACTCGGCGGTGAAGTGGGGTTGGACGCACGGCGGCTCTCCCGCCGAAACTGCAGCTCACCACGTTCCGGAGTGGGTAAAGCGTGGTGACCTGCAGACTCGGCGATGAAGTGGGGTTGGACGCATGGTGGGAGCCGAGGTGGACCGGCGGTACCGGGCGCCGCAGGGCCGCTCAGTCCGCAGTGAGCACCTCGACCAGGGCCGGTGCCAGCGGCCGGTCGGCATACAGCAGCCGCGTCGCGCCCGGGTTGGGGTTGCCGGCGTCGGGCCCGCGCCAGACGAACCGGAGCCCGGCGCCCTCCGTCGTCCGCCGTGACCGCTCGTTGCCCTCGAGGAGGTAGGCGGTGATGGGAAGGTCGGGGCGGTTCCGGCGTGCGGCGGACACCGCGGCGCCGATGATCTCCTGGGCATAGCCGAGCCCCCAGAACGCAGGGGACAGGCGGAATCCGAGGTTCCAGGCGGCGTCGTGGCGCAGGGTGCAGCCGCCGATGCCGACGAACTGCCCCTCGGTGCCGGGCACCGTCGAGTGCGCGAGCCACATGCCCAGGCCGTTGCGGTCCCACCCCGCCTGCCAGCGCCCGATCATCCGCTCGGTCTGCACCGGCGTCGAATGGCGGCTCAGCGGGTCCGGGCCCCACACCTGCGGATCCGCGTACAGCGCGTGCAGCTCGGCGAGGTCGGAGGTGCGCGGCGGCCGCAGGGCCAGCCGGGCGGTCAGGAGCCCGGCCGGCCCATCGTCGGGATCCCGGCTACTGCTTGAAGGCGGCATCAAAGGCGGCGCCGGAGGGGGCGAAGTCGAAGGACTTCAGGAAGGCCAGGGCCTCCGGGGCGCCCTGCAGTCGGTCCATGCCGGCGTCCTCCCATTCGACCGAGATCGGCCCGTCGTAGCCGATCGCGGTCAGCGCCCGGAAGCTCGCCTCCCAGGGCACGTCTCCGCGGCCGGTTGAGACGAAGTCCCAGCCCCGGCGCTGGTCCCCCCAGGGCAGGTGCGAGGAGAGGATGCCGTTGCGTCCACCGCCCATCCGCATCTTCGTGTCCTTGCAGTCCACGTGGTAGATCCGGTCCGCGAAGTCGGAGATGAAGGCCACTGGATCGATTTGCTGCCACATAAAGTGGCTCGGGTCCCAGTTCAGCCCGAACGCTTCGCGGTGCCCGACGGCCTCCAGGGCGCGCTGGGTGCTCCAGTAGTCGTAGGCGATTTCGGAGGGGTGGACTTCGTGGGCGAAGCGGACGCCGCATTCGTCGAACACGTCGAGGATGGGGTTCCAGCGGTCGGCGAAGTCGCGGTACCCAGCTTCGATCACCTCGGCGGAGACCGGCGGGAACATCGCGACGTACTGCCAGATCGAGGAGCCGGTGAAGCCCACGACGGTCTTCACGCCGAGCCGCTGCGCGAGGCGGGCCGTCAGCTTCATCTCCTCGGCGGCCCGGGAGCGCACGCCCTCGGGATCGCCGTCGCCCCAGACCTTGGGCCCGACGATCGCCTCGTGTCGGAAGTCGATCGGGTCATCGCATACCGCCTGGCCCTTGAGGTGGTTGGAGATGGCCCAGACCTTCAGCCCGTTGCGTTCGAGGATGTCGAGCCGGTCCTGGATGTAGGCGTCGTCGTCCCACCGCCAGGCGTCGAGGTGGTCCCCGGAGACGGCGATCTCCAGCCCGTCGTACCCCCACTGCCCGGCCAGTTCGGCCACTTTCTCAAAGGGCAGGTCGGCCCACTGGCCCGTGAACAGCGTGTAGTTACGTCCCACTAATATCTCCTCGGTTCGGGAGGCGGGCGGGGCCCGGCCTCCGGGGTCACAGGTCCACCGTGCGGCTGCCCTGGGCCGCACTGACCTGCAGGGCCCCGAGCACCCGCTGCACCGCGAGCCCGTCCTCGAACGAGGGGGACGGCGCCGACCCGGCCTCGATCGACCGGAGCAGGTCCGCGGCCTGGCTGGTGAACGTCGAATCCCAGCCTAGTAGGTGGCCGGGCGGCCACCACGCTTCGAGGTAGGGGTGGGTGGGCTCGGTGGCGAGGATCACGCTGTAGCCCTGGGCGTCGGCCGGGGCCGCTGCGTCGAAGAACCGCAGCTCGTTCAGCCGCTCAAGGTCGAACCGCAGTCCGCCGCGGGAGCCGAATACCTCGATCTGCAGCGAGTTCTTCCGGCCGGTGGCCACCCGGGACACCTCAAGGCTGGCGACGGCGCCGGTGCGCAGCCGCAGTGTCGCCCAGGCCGCGTCATCCACCGTGACCGGTTCGGGGCCCGCGTCGCCGTCCCGGGTGGTCACGAAGGTGTTGACCGTGCCGGATACCGAGACGACGGGGGTGCCGAGGAGGAACAGCACCTGGTCCACGGCGTGGGAGGCGAGGTCGCCGAGGGCCCCGGAGCCGGCGGTCTCCCGGCGCAGCCGCCAGGACATGGGGGCGCCCTCGTCGGAGAGCCAGTCCTGCAGGTAGCTCAGGCGCACCTGGCGGATTTCCCCGAGCCGGCCCCCGGCGATGAGCCGGCGGGCCAGGGCCAGCGCCGGCAGCCGCCGGTAGTTGAAGGCGACCATCGACTGCACCCCGCGGGAGCGGGCCGCCGCCGCGGCCGCCGCCATGAGCGCCGCCTCCTCGACGGAGTTCGCCAGCGGTTTCTCCACCAGGACGTGCTTGCCCGCCTCCAGGGCGGCGATGGCCAGCTCGGCGTGGAGGTGGCCGGGGGTGCAGATGTCCACGATGGAGATGTCATCGCGCTCCAGCACCGGGCGCCAGTCCGTGGCGCTTTCCTCCCAGCCGAACTGGCGTGCCGCCGCCCGGACCTGTGCCGGGTCCCGGCCCACAAGGACCTTCTGCGCGACCCGGGGGGAGGGGTAGAACGCGTTAACGTTGCGCCACGCGTTGGAGTGGGCCTTGCCCATGAAGGAATAGCCGAGGACGGCCACCCCCAGGGCGTCCGCCGGAATTCCGGAGGGGGACGTGGCGGGCGCCGGAACGGTGGTGGTCATGGGGTGATCTCCTTAGAGTGCGGCGGGGACGGAGCGCAGGAACCGCAGCCCGTCCTGCGCCAGCGCGTCCTGGGACCGGGCGAGCGGGCGCCAGATGGAGGCGGCCGTGGCGATGCTGGCGTTGTCCGCCGTGAAGCTTTCGATGTTCACCGCGCCCCGGTAGCCGATGTCGTCCAGGGCCGTGAAGATTCCGGTCCAGTCGGTCTGGTCACCGCCCGGGGCTCCCCGGTCGTTGCCGCAGACCTGCAGGTGGACGAGGTGCTCTCCCGCAGCGCGGATGGCCTCGGCCGAGGAACGCTCCTCGATGTTCAGGTGGTAGGTGTCCAGCGCCAGGCCCACGCCGCGCCCCAGCAGCGGTCCGAGCGCCTCGAGGGCCTGGGCGGTGGTGTTGATCAGCGAGGTCTCGTACCGGTTGAGCGGTTCAATCCCGAGGACGACGCCGGCCTCCAGCGCCTCCTCGGCCAGCGGGGCGAGGTTGCGGCGCAGCTGCGCATAGGCGTCGCGCCGCGCCGCCCCGTCCATCCGCCACACCCGTCCGGTGGAGGAGTAGAACGGCCCGCACACCGCCCCGGCCCCGATGTCCCGGGCCAGGGCGATGCAGGCGCGGAGGTAGCGCTGGGTCTCCCCGATCACCGCCTCACCGGCCGAGACGAGGTCCCGGCCCGGGGCCATGGCCCCGACCACGAAGGGCCGCAGCCCGCCGAGGGCGTCCCGCACCACCTCCGCGGAGAAGTCTCCTGGGTTCTCCAAGGGCAGTTCGACGGCGTCGAAGCCCATGGCCGCGATGCGGGCGAGCAGCGGAGGCAGGGTGGCATCGGTGAGCGGGGATTCCCACACCCAGGTGTTGACGCCGATTGTGCGGTGCATGCCGCCCTGCCTCCTGAACGTGCCACCGGCCGGTTACGGAATCTGGCGTTCCTGCCAGACCTCGGGGTAGCCCGGGAGGTCGGTGCCGCCGAACTTGGCGTAGTGGCCGTCCGGCATGCCCTCGTTCGAGGCAAGGAAGTCGGCCCGTTCCTCTTCGGGGATGGGGGTCTGCGGGAGCACCCATTCCTTGGGCACCTCCTCGCCGGCGAAGATCCTCTCGACGGCCAGCAGCGGGGTGCGCCACTGGAAGTTGGAGTAGACGGGCGCGAGTCCGGTGAGCCCTGTCTCCTCCCACTTGCGCAGGAAGCTCATCTCGTCCTCGCCGGTCATGACCGGGTAGTCCTTCCCGGCGTCCTCGAAGGCCTCGATGGCCGCGACGGCGCCGTCGCCGGCGTCCATCCACACGCCCTGCACGTCGCCGGTGGCCAGTTCGTCCGAGATGATCTTCTTGATCTCGGTCGGGTCGGCCCCGGTGAAGTAGTCGGTGGCCTCGATGCCGTTTTCCTCGAAGATCTTCTCGGCGGCCGCCCAGCGCTGCTCGAGCACGTCGACGCCGGGGAGGATCCGCAGGGCCACGACCTTGTCGCCCTCCGAGAGGTTGTCTACGAGGAATTCGGCGGTGTCGATGCCCCAGGCGAAGCCGCCGATCGGGTGGATGAAGGTCGTGGCGCAGTCGGTCTCCACGCCGCGGTCGAAGACGATGACGGGCTTCCCGGTCTCGCAGGCGCGTTCGACGGCCGGGGTCATGGCCGCCGTGGAGTTGGGCGAGATGATGAAGGCGTCGCAGTTGCCCTCGGCGATGAAGTAGTCGATGTCGGCGATCTGGGTGTTGTCGTCGTCCTGCGCGTCCCGGGTTTCCATTTCGGAGATCACGCCCTGGTCCTGGAGCACCTTGAGCTGTTGGTTCATGGTGATCCAGCCGGTCTGGCGCCACGGGTTGGAGATCGATGCGTTGGCGAAGCACACCTTCTTGGCGCCCTCGGAGGCGAATCCCGAGGTGTCGGTCATTTCACCGTCGAGGTACTGCAGCCACGGCTGCTCCGGGTCGCCGGTGAACGACGCGGAGCGCTGCTCGGACTGGGTGTCGTACGCCTCCTGGTTGAACCACTCGTCGCCTCCCTCCTCGGCCGGGGTGGCGGGGGCTTCCCCGGCCCCGGTTTCGGCGGCCGGCGGGTCCTCGATGGACTGATCGGTGGTGCAGGCGGTCAGGGCGAGCAACGTCGCGGCTGCGACCGCCGTGACCTTTGACTGGATGCTTCGGCGCATCATTTTCCTCCCTCATTGGTGCCCGTTGCGGGCGGCTGTGCAATTGCCTTCTGCTTTTCGTGGGTGGCGCTCGACGCCCCTCGCCTCCGGCGCTCCCAGGTGCGCGCTCCGGCCGCGACGGCGGCGACGATGATGAAGCCCTGGACGGTGTCCCGCCAGGTCGATTCGACGCCGGCGAAGTTCAGCAGCGTGAAGAGCATCTCCAGGGCGAACGCCCCGGCCGCCGCGGAGAGCACCCAGCCCCGCCCGCCGCCCAGGACCACCCCGCCGAGGACGACGGCGGTGATCGCCGTGAACTCGTAGCCGCGCCCCACCGAGGGGTGCA
Source organism: Arthrobacter melezitosi (assembly GCF_054511055.1). Lineage (NCBI taxonomy): Bacteria > Bacillati > Actinomycetota > Actinomycetes > Micrococcales > Micrococcaceae > Arthrobacter > Arthrobacter melezitosi. The sequence continues at coordinate 86,807 of NZ_JBTNDJ010000004.1, read as the reverse complement.
CCCCGGCGTAGCCGACGAGGATGATGCCGGCGACCGTGGCCGCGAGGGAGGAGAGCATGAAGGCGCGGGTGCGGATCCACCACACGCGCGCTCCGGTCAGGGCGGCGGCGCGGGCGTTGTCACCGACGGCCATCAGCGTGCGCCCGTAGGGCCGGCGCATCAGCCAGAACGCTCCCGCGGCCGTGGCCAGGAGGATCAGCACCGGGTAGGGCAGGATCTCGAGCACCGGAATGCCCTCGATGCCGCCGCGGCCGATCTGGCGGAAGCTGTCGGCCGGGTTCCCGGTGGCGGCGCCGCCGGTCCAGTAGAGCACCAGGCCCAGCAGGGCGAGCATCATCCCGAGGGTGACGATGAAGCTTGGGATCCTCAGCAGCGTCGTGACGAGGCCGTTGATCAGGCCGATGAGGGCGCCGAAGACGAGCATCAGGAGCAGCACGGGAAGGACTTTCGCGTCGTCCTGGCCGATCAGGTTCCCGGCGATGATGACCTGGGCGGTGACGACCGAGCCCATGGAGAGGTCGAATTCACCCGAAACGATCACGAAGTACTGGCCGATCGCGGCGATGGCGATCGGGGCGGTGCGGCCGATGAAGCGGATGAGCGAGCCCGGCTCCCCGAAGGACGGGTTGACGGCGATCACCGCGGCGAGCAGGACCAGCAGCAGGATGAAGACGGCGCCTCCCGGTGTGCGCATGCCGCGCAGCAGGCGGTCCTTCAGCGGCGAGCGGTCCCCGCGGAGTTCGGCCTTCCGGTCCGTGGTGAGGGTGCTCATGCGGGCACCTCCTGCCGTGCCGAAGTGGTTTCCCGCGCGGAGTCGTCGAAGCGGGCCGGCCGGCTGATGACCCTGCGCCCGGCGTACACCGCGACGGCGGCGACGATGACGATGCCGCGCACCACGTCCTTGAGGAACGGGTTGATCTGCATCACGCTCATGATGTTGTCGATCATGGCGAAGATAAGGACGCCCCCGAGGGTCCCGATCAGCGATCCCTTCCCGCCGGCGAGCAGGGTCCCGCCGAGGACGACGGCGGCGATCGAGAGCAGGTCGTAGCCGCCCTGGGTGCCGATGGTGGGGCTGCCGACGCCGAGCCGTGCCGCGAGCAGCAGCCCGGCCATCCCGGCCAGGACGGAGCAGATGAGGTGGGCGGCGATGATGGGGGTGCTGGTGCGGATGCCCGACATGCGGGCCACGTTGAGGTCCCCTCCGACGGCGTACATCGAGTGCCCGAGCCGGGTGCGGTTCAGCACCAGCAGGACGACGGCGGCGCAGGCGAGCATAATCAGGGTGGAGATGGGCACGGGCCCAAGGCCCGTCGCCCCCACGAGCCGGAAGGCCAGCGGCGCCTGGCCGGAACTGCCCTTGTAGTTGGTGGCGAGGTAACCGCTGATGATCAGGCCGGTGCCGAGGGTGGCGATGAAGCCGTGGACCTTCAGCCCGGAGACCACGAGGCCGTTGACCAGGCCGATGAGGGCCGCCACGGCGAGTGCGAGGAGGACGCCGGGGATGATGTTGCCTGCCTGGTTGGCCATGACCCCGGCCGCGAGGAGGCTGCTGAGGCTCACCACGTAGGGCACCGACAGGTCCAGGCTTCCCACGAGGATCACCAGGGTCTGCCCGATGGCGATGAAGCCGAGGACGCTGGTGCCGGTGAGGATCGAGGAGACGTTGCCGGCGCTGAAGAAGTTGCGCCCGGCGGCGGCCACCAGGATGGTTCCGGCGATGATCGTCAGCAGCACCACGAGGTAGACGATGTGGGTCGAGGTGAGCCGTGAGGTGATTTTCATGGAAGTACCGTTTCGCTCCGCGCCCCGGTGGCAAGTTGAAGGACCTGTTCCTCGCTGGCGCCCGCCGGCAGTTCACCGGCGATCCGCCCGTCGCGCATCACGACGATCCGGCTGCTCATCCCGAGCAGTTCCGGCAGTTCGCTCGAGACCATGAGCAGCGCCTTGCCTTCGGCGGCGAGTGCCCGCATGAGGTTGTAGACGGCGAGTTTCGCGCCCACGTCGATGCCGCGCGTCGGTTCATCGAGCAGGACCACGAGCGGGTCGATGGCGAGCCATTTGGCCAGCACCACCTTCTGCTGGTTCCCGCCCGAGAGGTACTGCACCTCCTGGTCGAGGTCCCGCGCGACGACTTCCAGGGAGGAGAGGATGCCGGGGGTGCCGGCCCGTGCCTCCGGGGTGCGGGACGGGAACACCGAGCGGATCACGCCGAGGGCGTTGTTGAGGATCGACTGGTTGAGGCTCAGGCCCTGCGCCTTGCGGTCCTCGGTGATCAGCGCAACGCGCCGGCGGATGGCCTGCCGGGGGGAGGCGGCCTCAAAGGGCCGGCCGTCCAGCTCCATCCGGCCCCGGCTGAAGGGCGCGGCCCCGAAGACCGCCTCGACGAGTTCAGTGCGCCCCGACCCCTGCAGTCCGGCCACACCGACAATTTCCCCGGCCCGCAGGCTCAGGTCGATGGAGTCGAGCTGGTGGTTTCCGCCGCCGCTGATCGTCAGCAGCGGCTTGCCGACCGTGGTGCCCGGGTGCTCATCGGGGTAGTAGGCCGCGATGGGCCGGCCGACCATCATGCGCACCAGGGCGGCGTCGTTGAGGTCCGAGGCAGGACTTGTGCCCACGACCCGCCCGTCCTTCAGCACGGTGATGGTGTCGCAGAGGTCGAAGATCTCCTTCAGCCGGTGCGAGACGTAGAGGATGGCCGTCCCGCGTTCCTTGAGCCTGCGGACGATCGTGTAGAGGAGGTCGACCTCGGCTCCGGCCAGTGCGGCCGTCGGCTCGTCCATGGAAATGATGCGGGCGTCGTAGCTGACGGCCTTGGCGATCTCGACGATCTGCTGCTGGGCCACCGAGAGCGAACTGACCGCCGCCGTGGGACGGATGTTGCCGATCCCCAGCTGTCCGAGCAGCTCCGCCGTCCGTGAGTTCATCGCCTTGATGTCGATGAACGGGCCCCTGCGCGGTTCCCGGCCCAGGTAGATGTTCTCCGCCACGGTGCGGTCGGGCAGCAGGTTGAACTCCTGGAACACCGTGGACAGGCCCGCGAGGTGGGCCTGGGTGGGGTGGTGGAATTCCACCGGCTCGCCGTCGATCTCGATGGTTCCGGCGTCGCGCTGGTAGACCCCGGCCAGCAGCTTCATCAGCGTCGACTTGCCGGCCCCGTTCTCGCCGACGAGTCCATGGACCTCCCCGGCGTGCAGCTCAAGCTCCGCTTCCTGGAGGACCGGCACCCCAAAGAAGGCCTTCGACAGGCCGGTCACACGGAGCACCGGCCGCTGCTCGATCGCGTTCATGCACTCACTGTGACAGAGGCCACAACTTCTGTCGATACTCGTTCAAAAGTCTTCTACTACTTGGTCGATACCTGCTCGAGTGACGATTGAAAGCCGGCGTGCTTTACTGAACGCGTGTCATCTTTCCCAGCGCCCCCATGGACGGGAGCCCGGCCCTCTACGCTTCCCGCGCCGGGGGCCAGCCAGGTCTTCCAACTGCTTCGGGATGGGCAGCCGCGCACGCGCGCCGAACTGGCACAGCTCACGGGCCTCGCCCGCTCCACCGTCGCCTCGCGCGTCGACACCCTGATCCGGCTCGGGCTCGTGGCCCCGTACGGCGGGGCCGTCTCCACCGGAGGGCGTCCGCCGTCGCTGTTCGCCCTGAACCCCGGAGCGCGGGTGGTCATCGGCGCGGACATCGGCGCGACCCACGCCCTGGTGGTCCTCAGCGACCTCTCCGGCACCGAACTGGAGAGCGAGCGGGCTGACCTCCTCATCGCCGACGGCCCCGAATGCGTCCTGGGCTGGCTCGCGGATACGATCGGCGCGCTCCTCGCCCGGGGCGGCCGCAGCGTCTCCGAACTCGCCGCGATCGGCATTGGGCTGCCGGGGCCGGTCGAGCACGAAACGGGCCGGCCGATCAACCCGCCCATCATGCCCGGGTGGGACCGCATCGACGTTCCCGCCCTCGTCCAGCGCAGCTTCCCGGTCCCAGTGCTCGTGGATAACGACGTCAACATCATGGCGCTGGGGGAGCAGCGGTTCCACTGGCCCGACACCACCGAATTCATGTTCATCAAGGTCGCCACCGGCATCGGGGCCGGGATCATCTCCAGCGGCTCCCTCCAGCGCGGAGCGCAGGGCACCGCGGGGGACCTCGGCCATGTCCGGGTGCCCCGCGGCGGGGAGGTCTGGTGCCGCTGCGGCAACACCGGCTGCCTGGAGGCACTGGCCGGCTGGCCGGCGCTCGCCGCCGCCCTCACCGCGGAAACCGGGAAGACGCTTGCCTCGAGCGAGGACGTCATCCGGCTGGTCCGATCCGGTGACAGCACCGCCATCCAGGTGATCCGCCAGGCCGGCCGGGACATTGGAGACGTCCTGGCGACCTGCGTGAACCTGACCAACCCCTCGGTCATCGTGATTGGCGGCAGCCTCGCCCAGGCCGGGGAGCACCTCCTGGCCGGGATCCGGGAGGTGGTGTACCGCAGGTCGCTGCCGCTGGCCACCGAACACCTTCGGGTGGTGCCCTCCCTCGCCGGCCAGCGGGCCGGCGTGCTGGGCGCCGCGACGATGGCGATCACCCACGTGCTCTCTCCGGAGGCGATCGAGGCGGCGAGCGCGTCCATCACCTGATCCGCACCGGGAAACGAAAAAGGGTGTCTTCGTCAGCCGTGGTTTGGTCCAATTAACTATCCATGGGGGCCTGAGCGCGGGAGGAAGAGCACATGCATCAGCCCAGGGTCCTTTCCCTCATCCTGGCCGGCGGTGCCGGTGGCCGGCTGGGTGTCCTGACCGACAACCGGGCAAAGCCGGCGCTTCCCGTCGGCGGCACCTACCGGATGATCGACATTCCCCTCTCGAACCTGCACAACAGCGGATTCGCCGATGTGTGGATCGTGGAGCAGTACCAGCCCAAATCGATCAACGACCACCTCGCCAGCGGCCGGCCGTGGGACCTTGACCGCACCAATGGCGGGCTTCGGGTGCTGCCGCCCTTCCAGGGCAACGATGGCGAGGGATTCGCCGAAGGCAACGCCGATGGGATCTTCCGGCAGGCCGACTACATCCGCGAATACGCCCCGGACCTCGTGCTCGTCCTCAGCGCCGACCACCTGTACCGGTTGGATTACCGGGACGTGGTGCAGGCCCATTCGGACTCGGGGGCGGTGCTGACGATGGTGACCACCCGCTTCGACGGCGACGCTTCCCAGCACGGGGTGGTGGAGGCCGAGAACGGACTGGTCACGGGGTTCCAGTACAAACCGGACCGGCCCGCGACCGATATCGTCACGGCGGAGGTCTTCCTTTACGACACCTCGGCGCTGCTGGACACCCTTGAAATGCTCCACGCCAAAGACGGCGAACTTCAGGACTACGGCCACCAGCTCGTGCCCTACCTCGTGGAGAACGCCAAGGTCGCCGAGCACCGGCTTGAGGGCTACTGGCGGGACCTCGGGCGCCCCGAAAACTACCACCGGGCGCACATGGACCTGGTGGACGGCCGGGGCTTCGCCTTCGACGACCCGCAGTGGCCGATGCTCACCGGTGCCCCGCGCCGGATGCCGGCGTTCGTCACCGCCGGCGCGCAGGTCGAGGATTCCCTCCTGTCCCCGGGCTCGACGGTGCACGGCCGGGTGGTCCGCAGCGTCATCGGCCCCGACACCATCGTCGAGGCCGGGGCCGTCGTGCGGGACTCGGTGCTGCTCGAGGGCGTGACCGTCGCCGCCGGAGCCCGGCTCACGCGCACCATCGTGGATGCCGGGGCGGCCATCGGGCCGGACCGCACGATTGACGGCACGGAGGGCCTCATCACGGTCGATGGGGCCGGGCAGGAACACTCCTGATCCGATCGGTGTCCGTGCTCCGGCCCCTGCCGGGGTGCGCGCCGGGCCCGCTGTTCGCCGGGGCGACGGCGAGCACCACCAGGGCCGCACCGATGGCTGCCAGGCCGGCCCACCCGGTCGGGGTCAGGTGTTCCCCCACCACGACGACGGCGAGGACCGCGGCGACCGCCGGCTCGCTGAGCGTGAGCGTGGTGGCCGTGCTGGGCCGCACCCGCGTGAGGCCGTAGCCGAAGAGCAGGTAGCCCAGGAACATGGGCACCAGCGCCATGTAGGCCGCAACGGCGAACGCCTGCCCGGAAGCGAGCAGCGGTGCGCCGGTGGCCAGCAGGACCGGCAGCAGGAGGGCCCCGCCCGCGCCGAACACCGCGCCCATCGAGGCGGCCCGCCCCACTCCATGGACCATCAGGCGGTGCACCACCCAGGAATAGAGGGCATACGTGGCGCCGGCGACCAGGCCGAGCGCAATGCTTCCGGCCAGCGGGACGGCGCCGGCGGGCGAGCCGTCCATGCGGGACAGGCACAGCAGGACGCTTCCCACGGTGCCCAGCGCCGCGGCGAGCATCCACCAGCGGCTGAGCGCACGCCCCTCGAGCACCCGCTCGAGCACCCCCGAGGCCAGCGGGGCCGAGGCCAGCGACACCACGGTGCCGATCGCCACCCCGCCCAGGTGCATCGAACTGTAGAACGCCAGCGGGTAGAGCGCGACGGACACCGCGCCGGCGGCAACCAGGGGGCCGTGGCGGCGGAGTGCGCCCGACGAGCGGCGAAGCGCCGGGACGGCGATCACCGCCTGAAGCAGCCCGCCGATCCCCAGGGCGGCCGCGCCGATCGCCAGGGGACCGGCATCGGGGGCGAAGGTCGCCGCCGTGCCGGTCGTGCCCCACAGGAACGAGGTCACGAGGATGGCTCCCGCCCCCAGTGACAGGCCGCGGCTCATCGGCCCACCCGGCCGGCGGTCCCGGCAGTGTGGGCATGGGGTCGTGGATTGTTCACCGGCGGCTCCGCATCCCGGGGGAGGGAACCCGGGAGGCCAGCTTATCCTTCGGCGTCGATCTTCCTCGCGGTAAGCAGCAGGTACTCCCACTCCATCCGCAGCGGCGCGCCCTCCTCTGCGGTGTTGGCGCCGCCGGCCAGTTCGACCAGGGCCTTGTCCAGGGCACCCACCTTGTCCTGGTCGTCGGCGATGAATTTGTACACCGAGATCGTCGGTCCGTAGAAGTCCTTGAAGTAATGAAGGAACTCCTCCGGCCCGGCGAACTTATCGATGACCACCGTCTGGGTCAGCGCGCGGACGTCGGTGACGTGCGCGCCCAGGAGCTCCTGGACGTGGTCCTCGCTTCCCCACAGGGGTGGCGGCTGGGCGCCGGGCGGGGGCGGGGGAGCGAACGGCTTCATGGTGGCGAACATCCTCCCGATGAACCCGCTGGGGGTCCAGCTCAGCAGGCCGATGGTGCCGCCCGGCCGGCACACCCGAACCAGCTCGTCGGCGGCCGCCTGGTGGTGCGGTGCGAACATCACCCCCACGCAGGACATCACGACGTCGAATTCGTTGTCGGAAAAGGGCAGCGCCTCGGCGTCGGCTTCCCGCCATTCGAGAGCGGCGCCCCGGGCCGCGGCGTGGTCGCGGCCGGCGTTGAACAGCTCGGGGGTGAGGTCGCCGGCGATCACCTCCGCGCCCATCATGGCCGCCGGGATGGCCGCGTTGCCCGCACCGGCTGCCACATCAAGGACCCGCTGCCCGGGCCGGATTCCGCTCGCTTCGACGAGGACCGCTCCGAGCTCGGAGATGAGGTCGCTGGCGAGGGTCGGGTAGTCGCCCTGGGCCCACATCGCCCGGTGCTTCGCCTTGAGCGCCCGGTCCGCTTCGGACTTACTTGTCACGTTCTCCATCTCGGTGCCCCTCTGCTGTTCGGGTCGGGTGGCAGCGCGCTGTCGAAGCAGTGGAGGCTGGTATGCGAGCTATTCTGCGCGCGGCGGAGCGGGGTTGTAAAGGCGCGTACGGCGACCCGCGACCCCGCCCCCGCGCCTCAGCCGCCGACCGCGACCCGCGCGCCGCTCTCCTTCGCCGGGAAGGCCGGGGGATGGACGCCCGCCATCTCCTCCATGACCCGGACCACCTGGCAGCTGTAGCCGAACTCGTTGTCGTACCAGACGTACAGCACGAGGAACGTCTCATTGGCAATGGTGGCCAGGCCGTCGACGATTCCGGCGCGTCGTGAGCCGACGAAGTCGGTGGAGACGACTTCCGGGGAGTCGATGTAGTCGATCTGCTTGCGCAGCTCCGACTGCAGCGACATCTCGCGCAGGTAGGCGTTCACCTCCTCCTTCGTCGTCCCGGTGCGCAGGGTGAGGTTGAGGATCGCGATGGAGACGTCCGGGGTGGGGACCCGGATGGAGCTGCCGGTCAGCTTCCCCTCGAGTTCGGGCAGCGCCTTGGCCACGGCCTTCGCCGCCCCGGTCTCCGTGAGGACCATGTTCAGCGCCGCCGACCGGCCCCGCCGGTCCCCGCGGTGGAAGTTGTCGATAAGGTTCTGGTCATTGGTGAAGGAGTGGACCGTCTCGACGTGGCCGTGCACCACGCCGAACCGGTCGTTGACGGCCTTCAGGACCGGGGTGATCGCGTTCGTGGTGCACGATGCCGCCGTGATGATGGTGTCGTCGTCGCTGATGGTGCCGTGGTTGATGCCGTGGACGATGTTCTTCAGCGTGCCCTTGCCCGGGGCGGTCAGCAGCACCTTCGCCACGCCCTTGCTGCGCAGGTGCTGGGACAGTCCCTCGGCGTCGCGCCAGCGGCCGGTGTTGTCCACCACGAGCGCGTCGTGGATGCCGTACCGGGTGTAGTCGATGGTTGCGGGATCGTTCGAGTAGATCACCTGGATGGGGATCCCGTTCGCGGTGATGGTGTCGGTCTCTTCGTCCACCTGGATCGTCCCCTCGAAGGACCCGTGGACCGAGTCGCGCCGCAGCAGGCTCGCCCGCTTGGTGAGGTCGTTGTCCGCACCCCGGCGGACGACGACGGCGCGCAAGCGCAGGCCGTGCCCGCCACCGGCCTTTTCGATGAGCAGCCGGGCGAGCAGCCGGCCGATGCGGCCGAAGCCGTAGAGGACGACATCGGTGCTCGTCCTCTCGTCGCGGCCGCCCTTCCCGACGACGTCGGCCAGTTCGTCCCGGAGGAAGACCTCGAGCGAGCGGTCCCCGCCCTCGAGGTCGTATTTCAGGCGCAGCCTCGCGATGTCGATGGCCGCGGCGCCGAGGTCGAGGCGGGAGAGGATCTCGAGCATCGGCAGGGTGTCCTCGAGCCGGAGTTCCTCGGTGCTGATCCGCCGGGCGAAGCGGTGCGCCTTGAGGATGTTCATCGTGGATTTATTGATCAGGCTGCGGCCGTGGATGCTCGTGACCACGTTGTTCGTGCGGTACAGGCGGCCGATCAGCGGAATCATCGCCTCGGCAAGCGCCTCGCGGTCCATCCAGGTCCCGCGGCTCGTGGTCGGATCGTGGTGCGTCAACTGTGTCCCTCACTGCGCCGGGAGCACCGGCGCGTACTCATCCAGCCGGATGGGACGCAGGAATAGCGCCAGGCACCGTCGACTGGTCGTTTAGCCCATTACACCGCTTCCGGTGCGTGCCGGCCAACTCCTTGGGGGGCCGGGGCGCGCCGCGTGCGCCGCTGGACGTCTGTGCCGCCGGCGTGCGGACCGGATTCCGGCGGCCCGGGTGCGCAGGATTTGCGCATTTTCGGCCCACCGGGTTTGCTGCGGGACTTCCCGCCCTTAGGCTCGTCGGATGGGCTCCTGGGGGACGGAAATTTTTGACAACGACGATGCTTTGGACGTGCGGGGCGACTTCGAAGAACACCTTGCGGAAGGAGCCACTCCGGAGGAGGCCACCGCGAGGATCTGCCGGGATTTCGGTCTTGACGATGACGCCGCGGACTCCCGCGGCGCTGACGACAACAATGCGTGGCTGGCCCTTGCCGCGGTGCACCACGGGAGCGGGTATTCGTCCCGGGAGGTGGTCGCCCGGGCCCTTGCCATCATCGAATCCCGCGATGAACTCGAGCGGTGGTTCGAGGAGGACCGTCCGGCGCGCGCCGCAGCGCTCGCCGGGTTTGGGCGGGCCCTGCAGGATGCCACCCCCGGCGTTCGGCCCCAGCGGACGTCGTCCTTCCGGGAGCGGGTAAGGCGGCTGCGGCGGATGCCGTGGTGGGCCCGTCTGGTGGTGGCGGCCCTGATCGCCGTCGGGTTTTTCCTGCTCCTGCGGGTCTTGGTGCCCTCGGTCTTCGCCGTCGCGATGTGGCCGCTGTTCGCGTTCGCGGCCTATACGGGCCGGACGATCCGGCACCGGTTCATTGTGCCGGGCGGCCCGGCCAAAAAGGTTGACACAGGCAATTAGTAACGGTTGACTCAGGACATCACATCCGCTCCTTGGGGAGGAACACCATGATGTCATCCGGAAAATTCGCCGCCCTCTCGCTGGCCGTCCTGCTCACCACCGGGACAACGGCTCCGGCCTACGCCGTGGGCGAGGGACCCGGCTACGGCGGCCATGAGACAGTCAACACGTCCATCCTTCGCTCCTACGACGAGGTCGTCGCGGAGCTCAAGGACCAGGACGCCCGCCAGCCCGCGCTGGAGCTTGAAGTGATCGGGCAGTCCGTCAAGGGCCGGGACCTGTATCTCGCCAAGTACATCTCCAATCCGGACAATCCCACGATCCTCTATCTGACGCAGCAGCACGGGAACGAGCAGCTCACCACCGAGGGCGCGCTCGAATTCATCAAGCACCTGGGAACCGGGAAGTCCCGCGAGGTCCTCGGGGGCGTGAACGTCCTGGTGGTGCCGATGCTCAATCCCGACGGAGCGATGGGGGACGTCAACTTCCCACTCGATGGCTACATCGCCGACGGGGGACGGACGTTGACGCGGGCCAATGCCAACGGCGTGGACCTCAACCGCGACCACGTGAACAAGTTCCAGCCCGAAACCCAGGCGCTCCACAACAACGTGATGCGCGCCTACGACGTCGATTACATGATCGACCTGCACCACCAGGGGACGCAGAGCGAACGGGACGGGCAGCTGGTCTCGGGCTCCATCCTCTACCCGACCACCGCCAACGTTGAGCCGGCGGTGCTTGAGGGGTCCAAGCGCCTTGGCTCCGTCGTGTTCGACGCGGTCGACTCCACCGGGTGGGGGCATCTGGGCCGGTACGTCGGAGGAACGGCCGAAACCATCAGCCGCAACGGGATCGCCGTGGAGTACGGCATCTCGACGCTGCTCTTCGAAATGCGCGGCATGTCGGACAACACCGCCGAGTCGGCGGTGTTGGGCCAGAAGAGCAACGGCTACCTGATCCGGCAGACCGTCGTCACGCTCGAAGCCACGGCACGTGCCATCGCCGACGGCTCAATCAACACCGCCGACACCTCCTTCTGGGACACCCTCGCCGAACAGACCACCCGGGGGACCGAGTAGGCGCGGCCTTCCGCCGGCGGTCACGGCCCCTGCCGTGACCGCCGGTTCCCGGGCGGTCGTCAGGGGCGCCGGACGGCGGTGTTCCGCCCCCGCCCGCGGTGCAACGCCCGCCGCCGGTTAGAGCGTCGCCGCTGCGAACCGCTTCCCGTCGGAGTTCTCGATCATGACGGCCCGAACCTTGGCGGGGTCGAAGATCGCGCTTCCGGCGATGGCCGTGCCTTCGACGGCGCCCTTCTCGGAGATGACCCAACTCCCGGCGATCTCCCGGCTCCCGTCGAGGCCCTCGACGATGAGCCGGCACCGTTCCCCCGCCGGAATGCCGGTCACTGCGGCATTGACCTTGACGAACCCGGCCGCCGGCTGCACGCTCACGGTGAGGCGCGCGCCGGTGGTCAGGTACGCCGCGCGGACCACCATCCAGCTCACGGCGGGTCCGGCGGCCGGTACCGCCGTCACGGATGCGGAGGGGTTTTCCCTCTACCGTTTCGACAATGACACAGCCAATCCGTCGGCGACTACCTGTGTCGGTGACTGTGCAGTGAAGTGGCCACCCCTCTTGGTTGACGCCACCGCCAAAATCTACACTGAGAACCTCGACGCGGGCCTGGTCGGCTACGTCGAACGTCCTGACGGGACCTGCCAGGTGACTCTTGGCGGCTGGCCCGTCTACTACTTCGCCGGGGACACAGCCCCGGGCGACGCGCTCGGCCAGGGCATTGGGGGCACCTGGTTCACGGTCGATGGTGCCGGCAGGAAGGCGGCCCCGACGGCCGCGCCGTCGGAGGTTCCGGGCTACTGACCCGGCACCCCGGGCAGCCGCATCCAATTTTCCTTTCCGACCGTAAACCGGCAGGACATCCGAGACGGCCCACCCGGCCGCGTGCGTGCTGCCGAAGGACCCAGGAGACCAATGTGACCGCAGCACAAGATTCAGCCGCCACCCGTCCGACGCTGGCGGTCGCCGGCGAGAGCGCCTACGCCGCCGCCACCGCCAGTTACAACCTTGCCGTGGACGTCAGCCCGCAGTTCGCGGCGACGGCCACCACCGTCCCCGAGGTTCAAGCACTCGTTGCGGCGGCGGCCGCGCAGAACCTAGCGGTGCGGGTGCATGCCACCGGACATGCCGCCGCCTCAACGCGGGAGTACGGGCCGGACGAGGTCCTCATCCGGGTGCGGCTGGAAGGCGGCGTTACGGTGGACCCGGAGGCCAGGACGGCGGTGATTCCCGCAGGCGCGGTCTGGGCCGAAGTGCTGGCCGCCTCCGCCCCCCACGGCCTGGTTCCGCTGCACGGATCCTCCCCCACCGTCGGGGCTATCGGGTACCTGCTGCGCGGCGGGCTGAGTTTCTACGGCAGGCGGTACGGCATCGCCTCAAACTCGGTCACCTCGATCACGCTCGTCACCGCGGATGGCGCCCTCGTCACAGTGGACTCCGACAACGACAGGGAACTGTTCGACGCCCTGCGCGGCGGGGGTGGGGGGTTCGGCGTCGTCGTCTCGGTGACGGTGTCCCTGTTCGCGGCGGACACGGTCTTCACCGGGGCGGCCTTCTGGCCGGTCGCCGAGGCACCGTTCCTCCTGCAGGCCTGGGAGGAGTGGGCCGAAACCGCCCCACCGGAGGCCTCCACTGCGTTCCGCGTGATGACCCTGCCGCCCCTGCCCGGGGTTCCACCCCAGCTCACGGCGGGCCCGGTCGTCTGCATTGACGGAGCAGTCCTCGACGGGAAGGGGCGCACCGGGGCCGCGATCGCCGCGGACCTGCTGGAGCCACTCCGCCGGCGGGCCGAGCCGCTCCTCGACACCTGGCACCCCGGGACCCCGCCGGAGGTGCCGGCCACCCACATGGACCCGCCGGAGCCGATACCGTTCCAGACCGACCACCAGATGCTGACAACCCTTGGCGCCGCCGGTCGCGAGGCGCTGCTGTCGATCGCCGGCACCGCCGCCGGAGCGGACCTCATGATCGTCGAGCTGCGCCAGCTCGGCGGAGCCCTGGCCGAGGCGGACCCACGAGGAGGCGTCGTGAATTCCCTGCCCGGTGCATACGGGTCACTCAGCGTGGGCGTGCTGGCCGGCCCGGACGCCGCGGCCCGTGTGGCATCCCAGCTGGCGGGGCTGCGTGCCGCGCTCGGCCCGTGGGACACCGGCCGGACGGCTCCAAGCTTCGTGGACCGCTTCGATACGCCGCAGGAGTCCTTCGATGCCGCGGTGGCAGCGCGGGTCGAGGCGGTCCGCCGTCGGGTGGACCCGCAGGGGATGTTCGACCGCGATGCGTCATCTGCTGTGCCGGCGGGGGCGGCCGGAGGATAATTTGATGGCATGAACGCACCCTTCCGGTACGAGGTGGAGGTCCTGCACCTGCTCGTTTCACCGGGTCACGCCTACTTCGGCCGCGCCCGCGAAGGAGTGGCGGACGTCCCCACGACGGACGCCGACCGGGTGGAGCTCGTGGCCGGCAAGGGGATCGTGGGGGACCGGTTCTTCGGCAAGGCCGCCCATATGGATGCCGCCGTCACGCTGCTGGCGGTCGAGGCCCTCGACGCCATCGCCGATGAACTGGGGGTGGGGCACTTCGACCCGCTCCTTCCGCGGCGCAATGTGGTGCTCCGCGGCGCCCAGCTCGCCCCACTGGTGGGGGAGGAGTTCACGCTGGAATCCCGCGGTGAAAGCGTGCGGCTGCGCGGTGGGAGGCCCGCCAACCCCTGTGTCTGGATGGACCGGGTGATGGCCCCCGGCGTCCACGCCGCGATGCGCGGGCGTGGAGGCATCCGCTGCCAGGTGGTCGCGGATGGCCTGCTGCACCGCGGACCGGCCGTGCTGGTCAGCCCCGTCCCGCTGGAACCGGAGCAGGCGCATGTCGCGGTGATGCGGCGGGCCATCCGGCTGCCCTGACCTCCCTGTCGCGCCGGAGCCGCCTGCCGGCCCGGATCGACCCCTCCGCCGTCGGCCGTCCAGCACTGGACAGGTTAGGCTGTGGCCTGTCCACCGGTACGCGGTGCCGTCCGGGCGTCCGGGCACGACGGGAGGAGCCGGCATCATGGGAAAGGTCCAGGTGATTGCGCACCGCGGCGCGTCCGCGGAGGCCCCGGAGAACACCCTGCCGGCCATCGACCTCGCCGTCGAGCACGGCGCGGATTTCGTGGAGATCGACGTACGCCGGACCCTCGACGGGGAGCTGATCGTCATCCATGACCCCACCCTGGAGCGCACCACCGATGCTGCCCGGGTCTTCCCCGGCCGCGCCCGGTACGACGTCGCCGGGTTCACCCTCGCCGAAATCCGCTCCCTGGACGCGGGGAGTTGGTTCGGGCCCGCCTTCGCGGGCGTCCGGGTCCCCACCCTGCGCGAGGTCCTCGGGGTGCTCGCAGGCCGGGCGGGCCTGCTGCTCGAGGTCAAGGACCCCGCCGCCGCCCCGGGAATCGCCGCTGACCTCCGGAGAGTGCTCGAGGCCGCGGGCTGGCTGGGGGAGCAGCCGGCCGGGCGGCTGGTGGTGCAGTCCGCCGACTGGAATTTCGTGAACGCCTTCCACCTCCTCCTGCCGGAGGTCCCCGTGGGCCTGCTCGGCGGGCCGCCGCCCCAGCCCGAGCTGGACGGCGCGGCGGGCTGGGCGCACTGCATCAACCCGAAGAACACCAAGGTCACCGCCGACCTGGTCCGCCGCGTCCATCGCGGCGGGATGGAGCTGTGGCCCTACACCGTCGACACTCCCCGCCGCATGCGCGAATTGATCGCCCTGGGGGTGGACGGCGTCATCACCAACCGTCCTGCGCTCCTGGCGGAGGTCGCGGCCGCCGGGCCGGTTCTGGGCAGGCTCCGCCGATGGTGGCAGCGATTCCGGCTGATCAACAAGGCTTCCAAGTGAGGCCACCGGGCGCGTAGCAGCGGGGTCCGTTATAGCCCGGATAGGGATTCGCGGGCGCCGGGGCAGGGGCAGGGGCGGGCACATAGGGCGCCGGAGCCGGTGGGAGGTTCGCGATCCTGTCTCGTTCCGCCGCAGCCGCGACCTCCGCTGCAATGCGCTCGGCCTCCGCTGCAGCAGCCGCGGCCGCAACTCGTTCCGCCTCCGCGATCCGGTCGGCCTCCTGCTGGCGCTTTGCCGCGGCGTTCGCTTCAGCGGCCTCCTTGACCTTCTGAGCAGCCTGGGCTTCCGCGTGGGCGAACTCCCGTCCGGCATCTTCCCTGGCGCGCAGCTCCGACTCTGCGGTATTGATTGCAGCGGTCAGGTCGGTGGTTAGGGAACGGGCCTTGGCACTGCCGAGGGCGAGCCAGAGCACAGATTTTTTCTCCAGCGCGAGAGTTTCCTGTACGGCCTTGGCGGTGGCCAAGGCCGTGGCCAGACCAGCTGCCGCCGCTGCTGCTGTCGCCGCGGTTCCGCCCACCGGCACCGCGGTCGCCCCGGCTAGAGCCTCCGTTGCATCCGCCACCTGGGTGGAAAGAGAACATTCAGTCTGCGCGCTGTGCAATCCTGCACGATCTGTCTTGGCTTCGCGGAGCGCAGCTTCAACCTCGTCGAGGTACTTCCGGTTCGGCTCGAACACCACGGGTACGCCGAGCCCTTGGCGGGCAATTTCGGCATTAACCAAAGTCCGGTCCGTCAGAAATACTGCTGCCAATGTACGGCCGTACCGGTCCTCCCGCTCCACATCGAAGTCCAGGCCTACCTGCGTGCCTGGCGGTGTCAACTCCTTGAGGAATTCTGTCGCCTCGGGACCAAGGCACTCAACCGGCTTGTCTGGGTGCTTAGTCTCGGGGGTGTCGATATTTAGGAGGCGGACGGTTTTTTCATCACCGCCCACCTCGATGACAAGCGTGTCTCCATCGATGACGCGAACGACATTGCCGGCTTCCGCATCGGGAGAGTCAGAGCAGCTGGTCAGTCCGCCCACCAAGGCTGCGGTGACCACCCCCGCGACGAAAAGCCTGCGCCGGCCAACCGGATATACCACTGCTCTACCCCCACCATTTTCATTTCTCGTGTCTTTTGGCTGCGCCGAATCGGCCCCCGCCACCGTGTGGAGCCGCTGATATGCGCTCGCCACGCATTTCCGCCCCAGAACACGGCAGATTGAGTGTACCGGTACAACCGCCGTCGAATGAGAACCCTCCGTGCGACGCCGGACGGTGAGGCTTTAGCTTGGCTTATAGGCTAAACCGGTGAGTGAAACCCTCCCCGGAAACCGGCAGCTCAGCCGCAGCATCCTCCGCCTGGCCGTGCCCGCGCTGGGCGCGCTCATCGCCGAGCCCCTGTTCCTGCTGGCTGACTCCGCCATCGTCGGGCACCTGGGCGTCGCCGAGCTCGCCGGCGTCGGCCTCGCCTCCACCGTCCTGCAGACCGGGGTGGGGCTGATGATCTTCCTCGCCTACTCAACCACCCCGGCCGTGGCCCGCCTCCTCGGCGCCGGCCGGCGCGAGGAAGCCCTCGCCGCCGGGCGCGATGGCATCGGCCTGGCTGTGCTCCTGGGCGTCGTGCTGTCCGCCGCCGGCTGGATCTTCGCCCCGGCGCTTACCGCCGGACTGGGGGCACGGGGTGAGGTGCACGCCTTCGCCGTCGACTACCTCCGCTGGTCCATGCCCGGGCTCACCGCGATCCTCGTGGTCCTGGCCGCCACCGGGGTGCTGCGCGGCCTGCAGGACACCCGGACGCCGCTGATCGTCGCCGCGGTGGGCTTCGGGGTCAACATCGTGCTGAACCTGGTGCTCGTGTACGGCGCGGGACTGTCCGTCGCCGGGTCGGCCCTGGGCACCAGCATCACCCAGTGCGGAATGGCTGCGGCCTTTCTGGCGATCATCTTCCGGTCCACCCGCGCCGGCGCGGTGCCGCTGCGGCCGTCCTGGCGCGGCGTGCGCTCCACCGCCACCGTCGGTTCCTGGCTGATGCTGCGCACGCTCAGCCTGCGCGTCGCCATCCTGGCCACGGTCTTCGTCGCCACCGCGCAGGGGCCGGTCTCCCTCGCGGCCCACCAGCTGGTCATGACGGTGTTCACGTTCCTCGCCTTCGCCCTCGACGCCCTGGCGATCGCGGCCCAGGCGCTGATCGGGAAGGAACTCGGGGCCGGGAACAGGGCCCTCGCGGGCGCCCTGACCCGGCGGATGATCGTGTGGGGCGTCGGGTTCGGGGTGCTCACCGGCGTTCTGCTGGCCGTGGCCGCGCCCTTCACCGGCTGGATCTTCACCCCGGATGAGTCGGTGCAGGCGGCCTTCGCCGCCGGCCTCTGGGTGCTTGCGGCGGCCCAGCCGGTGTGCGGGCTGGTGTTCGTGCTCGACGGCGTCCTGATCGGCGCCGGCGACGCGCGCTACCTCGCCCTCGCCGGGGTCCTCAACCTCATCGTCTACCTGCCGCTGCTCGCCTGGCTGCACGGCACCGGGCTCACCGGGAGTGCCGGCCTGGTCTGGCTGTGGGCCGCCTTCGCCCTCGGCTACATGGCGGCGCGGGCCGGCACGCTGGGCTGGCGCGTGCGCAACGACGCATGGATGGTCACCGGCCCCGGAGGGAGTGCGGCCTGACCTGCGGCCCGGTGCCGCCCGGACCACCCGGACGCACCGCGCCCCGGGAACCCGGTGAGCGCCCGGCCGGGAACGCCGTAAACTAGGGGAGGCGCTTCTGCTGAACGTGGAAGCCCCAACCATTTCTGCACCACCGGAAGGATTGACAGTGGCCAAGAGCCAACCGGGACATCCCGGCCAGGGCACAGAGCGCCTCGGCGTGAAGGGACCCCTCGTCTTTTCGGCGGTCCTCGCGGTCGTCGCCGGCGCCGCCACCACGGTCTTCGCCACCGGCGGGGGCAGCAGGGTTCTCCGCGTGGACCTTGGCATGACGGCGGCCGGCATCGCCTTCATCGTGTCCCTGGTCATCTGCGCGATGCTCATGATCTCCGCCAAGCCCAACCCCGAACACCTGGGCAAGGGCTCCGGGGTGAACCGATCCTCGGCCGCGGCCGGCGCCCCGGGCGCCTCCGGCGGCGCTCCAACCAGGAGCGACTCCGAGGACGCGGCGGGCGAGCCCCGCTACGGGCAGCGCAGCTCCGGGACGCCCGAAAACTAAGGGCACCAACGATGCGGGACGGGGCCCACCGGTGACGCGCCGCGGCATTAGCGTGCTGGCCGTCCTCGCCGGTGCCCTTGCCCTCGCGGCAGGCCTGTTCTTCAAGCCCTGGCTGCTGTTCGTGGACACGCGGATCGACGACGCCATCCCGCAGGTCGCCCAACCCCTCGACTCCGGCAAAGCGCGGCCGGTGCCGGCTTCTGCCGCCCCGGCACGGCCCGGCACCCCGGATGCCGCTAAAAGCCCGGAGGCAGTGACGACCCCTCCGGCGCAGCCGCGTCAGCTCAGCGCCGGCACCTTCATCAGCCACGAGCACCCAACGACGGGCGCCGTGGCAATCATCGAGCAGCCCGACGGCAGCCGCCTGCTGGCCATCACCGGCCTTGATACCACGACCGGTCCCGACGTCCATGTCTGGCTGAGCGCCGCGGACGTCGTCGAGGGGCGCGACGGCTGGTACACCGCAGGCGGTGCCGATTACGTCGACCTGGGCCCGATCAAGGGCAACCAGGGGAACCAGCTCTACGACATCCCCCCGGAGGTCGACCTTTCCCGGTATGAAGCCGTCGACCTGTGGTGCGTCCAGTTCGGCGTCTCCTTCGGTGCCGCACAACTCCGATCCTGACGCCCTCAGCACCAGGAGTTCTCGTTACAACCGCCGGGACTAAGCGGGGGACGCCCTCGGGTCAGGCTCCCGCCCGGCGCGCCCGGTAGGCCTTCACATGGGTCCGGTTGGCACAGTTTCCGGTGTCGCAGAACCGTTTGGAGCGGTTGCGGCTGAGATCAAGGACCACGGCGGCACAGTCCTCCGCCGCGCAGCTGCGCAGCCTGTCGAGCTCATGGCTGCGGATGACGTCGGCGAGGGCCATGGCCGCCTCGGTGGCCATCCGGTCCGCGAGGGGCGCCTCGGGGCCCGTGGCGTGCAGATGCCAGTCCCAGTGGTCGTGGCGCACCAGCTGCGGCAGTGCGCGTGCCCGGCGCAGGATCCGGTTGACCCGCTCGACGGCGTCCTCCTCGGAGGCATGCCAGATGGCCTCCAGTTCGGTGCGGAGCGCGCGCACGTCGTCGAGCTCGCCCGGGGTGTGGGTGCGCGAGCCGGAAAACTGCTGGGCGGCGAGGAAGACATCGAGGTCGCGCAGCGACGAGAGTGCGTCCGGGGCCTCCCGTGCTGTGTTGATCAGTGCCGCGGCCGACACCAGCGCAACCTCCGTGTCATATGCGAAAGACATCTTGACCCCTGACTATCCGGCCCATTACTGTCACGACCATAACCATATTTTGGTCATTACACCACGGGGAGACCCGATCTTCCCGCAGGGCGTTACGTGAGGGGTAGGCGAATGGCACAGCGTCCACTGTCCGGCATCTGGGTGGCCCTGCTGTCCGCCGGGACCTTCGGGGTCTCCGGGCCGTTCGCCAAATCCCTGCTCGAGATCGGCTGGAGCCCGGGTGCGGCCGTCGGGGTGCGGATCGGCGGGGCGGCCCTGGTGCTCCTCGTGCCCGTGCTCGTGTCGCTGCGCGGGCGCTGGCCGACCCTGCGCGGCAACGCCCTGACCCTGGCCATCTACGGCGTCACGGCGATCGCCCTGTGCCAGCTCTTCTACTTCAACGCGGTGGCGCGCATGTCGGTCGGAGTCGCCCTGCTGCTCGAATACCTGGCTCCGGTGCTGCTGGTGGGCTGGCTCTGGATGCGCTCACGGCGGGCCCCGCACCGGCTTACGGCCCTGGGCTCCGTCGTCGCCGTCCTGGGGTTGCTGCTCGTCCTCGACCTGGGCGCCGAGGAACGGCTGGACCCGGTCGGCGTGCTCTACGGACTCGCCGCGGCGGTCTGCCTGGTCGTCTTCTTCGTGATGTCGGCCAAGGTGCAGGACTCCCTTCCGCCGCTGGTCATGGCCGGAGGCGGCATGGTCGCCGGGGCCCTGACCATCCTGGTCCTCGGGCTGACCGGCCTCATGCCGTTCCGCTTCGTGTTCACCGACGTGGTGCTGGCGGGCTGGTCAACCTCGTGGCTCGTGCCGGTGGCCGGGCTGGTCCTCATTTCGACGGTGGCCGCGTACGTGGCCGGCATCGTCGCGGCCCAGCGGCTCGGCTCCAAGGTGGCGTCCTTCGCCGCGCTCACCGAGGTGGTCTTCGCCGTCCTTGCGGCCTGGCTGATCCTGGGCGAGCTTCCCGCGCTGATCCAGCTCGCCGGGGGCGCGCTGATCGTGGCCGGTGTGGTGTGCGTGCGGGTGGACGAACTGCGCGCCGCCGGAAGGGCGGAACACGACCCGCTGGACCAGCCCAACGTCGTGGAGCCCCTGCCGCGCGCCTGAGTCTGCCGCAGCCGGGAAGTCAGCGGCCGAACCGGCTTCCGAAGCGCCCGTCCGGCCCACCGGGTCGAAGGGCGCCGGCGCGTTCCCCGTCCACCGGTGGAGGCGCAGGAGGCTTCCGTTGCCCGCCGGGCCCGTGCGGTGCTCCGAGACGTAGTAGTACCCGTCGCCGAGCGCCTCGAAACCGACGTCGGCGCGGAAATCCCAGCCGCTGATGCCCGACCGGGCATCGTGCAGCCCGGAGGGGTGCAGCTGCAGCACCCGCCTGTGCTCCGGCCCGCCGGCCGGCCCCGGCGGAGTCGGTGGGACGGTTCCATCGACGATGAACAGCCGGTAGTTCGGGAAGCACTCCTTCGCCCCCTGATACACGCCCAGGAACCAGTGCCCGGTGTGCGGGTCGTACACGAGGTTCTGCACCCCGAAGCGGGTGTTCCCGGTGCGGACGAAAAACTTACCCAGCGGCTTCGGCGGACCGCTCCTGTGAGGCCGGTGCTGCCGCAGCGGCCGTTCGTAGTGCCGCAGGGCCGCCGGGTCGTACTGCAGCAGCACCTGGTGGTCGTTGTCCGTCCGGCTGGTGTCGGAGTAGATGCCGTAGGCGACCATGAGCCGCCACGGGCCGGCCGGGTCGCCCGGGGTGGGGCCGAAGGAGATCCCGTCGATCCCGCTGCATCCGTACCGGTGCAACAGGCGCCGCCCATCGTCGGCCCGCACGATCGCGGTGAAGTCGTCGGTGACCTCCTTCAGATAGACGCTGGTGACCACCCCGTCGGATTCCGCGTCCATGTCCCGGCGCGTCACCCGGTCCACGTCGATGACGGCCACATGGAAGGCCGCCGCCTCCTTGTATTCGAGGGAGCCGTAGACCCTTCCGTCGTCGGGGTCAAAGGCGACATCGCCGAGATGACCGGAGAATCCGGTGACGGAGCCGATGACTGTCCCGGACAGGTCTGTCTTCACCAGCAGGGTGGTGAAGGAGAAGTAGACGAAGCCCCCGGCCTGGTCGACGGCGATTCCCTGGACATGCCCGGCCTGCCAGGTTCCACCGTCGATGAGCGGCGGCAGGTTCCAACGGGTCAATGTGGGCCGCAGCGGCGTCGGCCCGGGCAGGGGCCCGGTCAGGACGGAATGCATCAGCGGTCTCCTCGGCGGTGCGGACGGAGTTCCGCCGCCGCTGCGGCGCTGGGGGCGGGCACTTTCAGGGTTCCAAGGCGGGACCAACAGCGGCCGATGGTGGCGTGACCTTCAGCTGAACGGCGGGGCTCTTTCGTCCTGCCCACCGACGGACCCGCTGTCACTGCCCGCTGTTCACCAGTCGCCGGAGGCCGCCCTTCGGCGGCACGCGCACCGGCTCGGGCCAGCGCGGCTGCAGGTCATCGCCCAAGGTGACCCGCCGGATCTTCCGGTGGGCCAGCGGCAGCACCCAGTCGTGAACCCACCGGCGCTGGGCGTGCTCCCATTCCCGGAGCGTCCGCCTGGGCGCCGGATCCCACGCCTTGAGCTTGAGGGAGTGCCCGACCTCCAACTGGTCCAGGACCTGGGCGGCCATGTACTTATGCCCGGCCTTTGACATGTGGAGGCGGTCCGACGCCCACATCCGCCGGTCCTGGTAGGCGTCCATGGCCCAGTAATCGACGAGGGCTGCGCCATAGCGGTCAGCGATGGCACGGACGCCGTCGTTGTAGACGGCGTGGCGCTTCCGGAGCAGCCGCAGCGCCGGGGAGACCTCGACGTCGTAGCCGGTGAAGAGCAGCAGCCGCGCCCCCGTCGCGGCCAGTGGGGCGACGAGCCGCTCGTAGGCGTTGAGGAGTTCGGTGACGTTGGTCCCCGCGTCCATGATGTCGTTCCCTCCGGCGTACAGCGTGATCAGGGTGGGTTCCATGGCCAGGGCGGGGCCGAGCTGTTCGGCGGCGATGTGCCGCAGGCGTTTGCTGCGGATGGCGAGGTTCGCGTATTCCCAGCCGGGTTCGGACTTCGCGAGCCGCTCGGCCACGCGGTCCGCCCAGCCGCGGACGCCGTTGGGCAGGATCCTGCTTGGGTCCCCCACCCCCTCGGTGAAGGAGTCACCGAGGGCGACATAGCGCCCCGGGAGCCCCGGCGGCTGGAGGCGCATGGTCGGCCCCGGCCTCAGGACCCCACGCCCGAGGGGGCCGCCTCGACGGTGGAGAGTCCGGCCCGCCGGCCGCGCCCGATACCCCGGTGGAACCACCCTGCCGACCGCCAGGCGGCGGCATCGAGCGCATTGCGTCCGTCCAGGACCGCGCACCGGTCCACCAGGGACGAGACCTCGCGCGGGTCGAGCGCGAGGTACTCGGCCCATTCGGTGAGCAGGACCGTCAGGTCGGCACCGCGCAGCGCCGCCGCGGTGTCAGGCTCGAAGCGAAGCTCCGGGTAGCGGAACCACGGCTGGCCGGCCGCTTGGGGATCCGTGACCGTGACCACCGCGCCGGAGCGGGCGAGTCGAAGGGCGATGTCGAGGGCAGGGGAGTCGCGGACGTCATCGGTGTCGGGCTTGAAGGCGGCGCCAAGGACCGTGATGCGGCGCCCGGCCAGCTGCCCTCCGCACATCTGGCGGGCCGACTCGTGGATCCGGTGCCGGGTTTCGGTGTTCAGGGTGTCGACCAGGGCCAGCAGCCGACCCAGGGAGCCGGCACCGGCGTCCTCGGCCTGGGCCTGCAGGGAGCGGAGGTCCTTCGGGAGGCATCCGCCGCCGAAGCCGGCGCCGGCCTGCAGGTACCTCGGACCGATCCGGGCGTCGAGGCCGAGGGCCCGGGCCAGGTGGACGACGTCGCCGCCCGCGTTCTCGCACAGCTCGGCGATGCCGTTGAGGTAGGAGATCTTCAGGGCCAGGAACGCGTTGGCCGCCGACTTGGTAAGTTCGGCCGTTGCGAGTCCGGTGATGAGGCGGGGCACGCCGTCGTGGAGCAGGGGAGCGTAGACCTCGTCGAGGACGCGGGCCACCCGCGCTCCCGCCGTGCCGTCGGGCACGCCGTAGACCAGCCGGTCCGGCTGCAGGGAGTCGGCGACCGCGGTGCCCTGGCGGAGGAATTCGGGGTTCCACCCCAGGTCCGCCCCGGTGCCGGCGAGGAGGCGGGTGAGGATGGCGCTGGTGCCGGCGGGGATTGTCGACTTGCCCACCACGGTCGACCCCGGGCGCAGGTGGGCGGCGAGGTCCCGAACCGCCGAGGTGACGTAGCCCAGGTCGGCGCGCCGGGTTGTCTTCTCCTGCGGGGTGCCAACGCAGAGAAAGTGGACGTCGGCGCCGGCCGCGGCGGCGGGATCCGTGGTGAAGTGCAGCGTACGGTCCCGGAGCCCTGCCTGCAGCAGCGGCTCAAGCCCTGGTTCGTGGAAGGGCACCGACCCGGCCGCCAACTGCGCGGCCCGGGCCGGGTCGGTGTCGATGCCGGTGACGGTGTGACCCAGCGAGGACAGTGCGGAGGCGTGGACGGCACCCAGGTAGCCGCAGCCGATGACGGAGATCTTCATGGTGTTTCCCCAAGCTCAGAGATGAAGGAGGGCATGGTCGTTGATGGCTTCTTCGTAGTGCTGGATCAGCAGTTCGCACAGGACCGGCCAGGTGCGCCCCTGGACGCCTGCGAACGCGGCGGCGGAAAAGGCCGCGCGTTTCGCGTCGTCTCCGGCCAGGTCCTCCACGTGGCGCCGCAGCTCGGCGAGGTTGCCCGGTTGGTAGAGCCAGCCCGTGCGGGAGTTGTCGACCAGGTCCACCGGGCCGCCCCGGGCGGTGGCGATGACAGGGACGCCCGAGGCCATCGCTTCCTGGATGGTCTGGCAGAACGTCTCAAGCTCACCCGGGTGGACGAAGAGGTCGAGGCTGGCCATTGCCGCGGCCAGCGCATTCCCGCCCAGGAACCCAAGGAACGCGGCCCCGGGAAGCATTGCCTCAAGGGCGGGCCGCTGGGGCCCGTCGCCGATGATGACGAGCCGGGTGTTGTCGATCCCGGCAAGGGCCCGCAGGTCCTCCACCTGTTTCTCGGCGGCGAGCCGTCCCACATAGCCGATGAGCCGGGCCCCGTCCGGGGCGATGCCGGCCCGCAGGGTGGTGCTGCGTCGAGAGGGGTGGAACCGGTGGGTGTCGACGCCCCGCCGCCACAACCGGATCCGCGGAATGCCCCGGCCCTGCAGCTGGGCAATGGCGGCGCTCGATGGCGCGAGGGTTCGGGCGGCACCGCCGTGGATGTTCTCGACCCGCTGCCAGGCCCAGTTCTCAAGGAACGGCACGCCGTACCTGGCCGCGTAGCCGGGAATGTCGGTCTGGTAGACAGCGATGACCGGTAGTCCCAGCTGCTCGGCGGCGCGGGCGGCCCGCCAGCCCAGTTCGAAGGGGGAGGCGAGGTGCACCACTTCCGGAGCGAAGTCGGCGAGGATCCGGCGGATTCGAGCGACGCCGCCCACCGCGATCCGGACGCTGGCGTACCGGGCGAGGGGAACCGATGGAAGCAGCACGACCCGGGCGGCCGCCGGCACCGGCCCCGGAGGGCCGCCGGCGGAGGGCGCGATGACCAGGACCTCGTCTCCGCGCAGGGCAAAATGCTCGAGCATCTTCTGCACGGAGTGGGTGACCCCGTTGACGGCGGGAAGGAATGTTTCGGCGACGACCACGATCCTCACCGGATCACCGTCGCACTCCTACGGTGATGGCCCGGGGCCGGAAGGTGGCCGGTGGGGGAAGCTCCAGTGAATACCAGGAGCCCGCAGGCACCCCGGCGGCCGGCCGGGGTGCCTGCGGTCAGCGCTTCAGCGGCCGAAGCGGCGCAGGCGCAGCGAGTTGGCCACCACCAGCACGGAACTCGCCGCCATGGCGGCGCCGGCCAGGATGGGGTTCAGCAGGCCCAGCGCGGCAACAGGTATTCCGATCACGTTATAGAAGAAGGCCCAGAACAGGTTCGTCTTGATGGTGGCCAGGGTGCGGCGGGACAGCCGGACGGCCTGGGCCACCTGTTCGAGGCTGCTGCCCATCACGGTGATGTCCGCGGCCTCGATGGCCACGTCGGTGCCAGAGCCCATCGCGATCCCGAGGTCGGCCTGGGCGAGCGCCGGCGCGTCGTTCACGCCGTCCCCGGCCATGGCGACTGTCGCACCCGCCTGCTGGAGCTCGCGGATCACCGCCACCTTGCCTTCCGGCAGGACGCCGGCACGCACGTCGGCCGGGGGGATGCCGACCGCGGCGGCCACGCGGGCCGCGGCGGCCGCATTGTCCCCGGTGAGCAGGATCGGCCGCAGGCCCAGGTCCTTCAGCTGCCGGACGGCCCGTGCCGACCCGTCCTTCACGGTGTCGGTCAGGGAGATCACCCCGGCCACCGCGCCGTCCACGGCGACCCAGACGGCGGTGGCGCCTGCGCCCTCGGCCGCCCCGAACACCGCGGCCTCGGCGGATCCGGGGAGAATGCCGTGCTCCTGAAGCCAGCCGGTCCGGCCCACGACCACGGTCAGCCCCTCGACGGTGCCGCGGACGCCGCCGCCGGGGGCGCTGGTGAATGCGGTGACGGCGGGCAGGGCCGCGGTCCGGGCGGCGATGGCCGCGCCGATCGGATGTTCGCTGGCGGCTTCGACCGCTCCGGCGAGGCGCAGCAGTTCGTCGGATCCGTAGCGGCCAAGCACCTCGACGCCGCTGACGGACAGCCGGCCGCTGGTGACGGTGCCCGTCTTGTCCAGCACGATGGTGTCGATGGTGCGGGTGTCCTCGAGCACCTGCGGGCCGCGGATCAGGATGCCAAGCTGCGCGCCCCGCCCCGAACCGGTCAGCAGGGCCGTCGGCGTGGCGAGTCCGAGCGCGCAGGGACAGGCGATGACCAGCACGGCGACAGCCGCGGTGAAGGCGCCCTGGAGGTCCCCGGTGAGGAGGATCCAGGCGGCGAAGGTGAGAACGGCGATGCCGAGGACGACCGGCACGAAGACGGCGCTGATCCGGTCGGCGAGGCGTGCGATCCGGGCCTTGCCGCTCTGGGCTTGGCTGACCAGCCGGCCCATCTGCGCCAGGGTGGTTTCGCTGCCGACCCGGGTGGCCTGGACGACGAGGCGGCCCGAGGTGTTCATGGTGGCGCCGGTGACGCGGTCACCGGGTCCGACCTCCACCGGGATCGACTCACCGGTCAGGAGGGAGGTGTCGACGGCGCTGTGCCCGTGCGCCACCACGCCGTCGGTGGGGATCTTTTCCCCGGGGCGCACCACGATCTCGTCCCCCGGGATGAGCTGGGAGGCGGGAATGCCGAGTTCGACGCGTTTCCCCTCCACGGTCCGCAGGACGCGGGCGTCCTTCGCGCCGAGGTTCAGCAGCGACGTCAGCGCGCTCCCGGCCCGCTGCTTGGCATTGGCCTCGAGGTAGCGTCCAAGGAGCAGGAAGGTCACGATGACGGCGGCCACCTCGAAGTACAGGGCGTGCGCCCCCATGTCCATGCCGGGGTGGGCGGTCAGGTCCGGCACCGAGAGGAGCTGCCACGCCGAGAAACCGAAGGCTGCGGCCACCCCGATGGACACCAGGGTGTCCATGGTGGAGGCGCCGTGGCGGGCGTTGACGAGGGCGGCGCGGTGGAAGGGCCAGGCGGCCCAGGTGGCCACCGGCGCCGACAGGGCAAAAACGATCCAGCCCCACCCTGGGAACTGCAGGGCGGGAACCATCGAGACCAGCAGGACGGGCACTGTCAGGACGGCGGCGGTGAGCAGGCGCGGACGCAGCCGCGCCGCCGTCGGGGATCCGTCCCAGCCGTCCCGGGGGCCCGGGTCCTCCGGGTCCTTGAGGCGGGCGGAGTAGCCGGTGGCCTCCACGGTGTCGAGCAGCACCTGATCCGGTACGCCGGCGGGCACCCGCACCACGGCCGACTCGAGGGGGAGGTTGACGCTCGCTTCGACGCCCTCCAGCTTGCCCAGTTTGCGCTCGACGCGGCTGACGCACGAGGCGCAGGTCATGCCCTGGATGGCCAGTTCGACGACCCGGGTCTCCTCCACCGGCGCCGGCCTGTCAGCGCGGGTGGTCATGCGTCGTTGGAGACCACGAGGTATCCGGCCTCGGCGACGGCTTCGCCGATGGCGGCCGGAGCGAGCGGTCCTGCGGAGGTGACGGTGGCCGTCGAGATGCCGTCCTTGTTCAGGTCGATCTCAATGCCCTGCACGCCCTCCAGGGACTGCAGTTCGCTGGTGACCGCGTCAACGCAGTGCCCGCAGGTCATGCCGGAGATGCTGACGGTTGTGGTGGTGCTCATGCTTCGTTCTCCTTGGCTGGGTGATGGGTCGGATTCAGCGCAGCAGGCGCCCGATGGCCGCCGCGGCCTCCTGGACCTTGTCCTGGACGATGGCCGGGTTTCCCGAAACCTGCGATTCGTGGGCCGCATCGACGACGCAGTGGGCGATGTGGTCTTCGAGCAGGCCGAGGCTGACGGCGTGGAGGGCCTTGTTGATGGCCGCGACCTGGGTGAGGATGTCGATGCAGTACTTGTCCTCGTCGACCATCCGGGCGATGCCGCGGACCTGTCCCTCAATCCGCCGCAGGCGCTTGAGGTAGGCGTCCTTGTCGCCGCTGTAGCCGTGCGTCGACGGCCCGTCGGGCCGAACGTCGGTGGGTTCGGTGGTTATTTCCTGGGTCATGGCTGCCTCCTAAGGTCAACTATACCCCGAGGGGGTATTGTGCGAAAGCCTCGCATCACGCCAGCCGATGCCGGGGCCGGGCGGGGGTTCCGGCCGCCGGGGTTCAGGCGGTGACCCGGGCGGTCAGCAGCCGCTGCAGGCCCTCGGGGGACAGTGCCTGCTGCAGGGCCAGCACCTCGGCGCCCAGGACCCCCACGGTGCCCGCCCGCGAGCTCGACTCCACCCGGAGCGAGCGGGTGGCAAGGGGCAGGGCGCGGTGGTAGACCGCCGACCGGATCCCGGCCAGGAGTTCCTCGTTCAGTTCGGCGAACGGTCCGCCGACCACAATGGCGTTCGGGTTGTAGAAACTGACGATCGTCGCCAGCACCCTGCCAATGCTTTCCGAGGCCTCGCGCACGGCCCGCCGCGCGTACGGGTTGCCCTCGGCGGCCAGGCGGGTCACGTCCTGGCTTGTTAGGGCCTCCTTCACCCCCTGGGCGCGCAGCCGTCGGGCCAGCGCATCTCCGCCGGCGACGGCCTCGAGGCAGCCAAGGTTCCCGCAGGAGCACAGCGAGTCCTCCCCGCCTGGCACACGGATGTGGCCGATGTCCCCGGCAGCACCCTGCGCTCCCCGGTGAAGGGCGCCTCCGCTGACGATGCCGCAACCGATGCCGGTGCTGATCTTCACGTACAGGATGTGCTCGGAGTCCTCCTTGCGCGCCCAGTACTCGCCCAGCGCGGCGAGGTTGGCGTCATTGTCCACCAGGGTCGGGGCGTCGTAGCGGCCGGCAAAGAACCCGGGAATGGCGAAGCCGTCCCACCCCGGCATGATCGGTGGGCGCACCACCGTGCCGGTGCTGTGCTCGACCGGGCCGGGAACGCCGATGCCGATGGCGCGGACCTCAGGGGCGCCCTTCCCGGCAGAACTAAGCAGGTCCTGGAAGGCCTCGTCCAGGGCGCCCAGGACGGCCGTGGGGCCATCGGCGATGCGCAGGTCGTAGCCGGCGGCCGCGAGCGGAACGCCGGCAAGATCGCTGATCGACACGCGGCAGTGCGAGGTGCCAAGGTCAGCCCCCAGGACCACCCCGGAGGCCCCGTTGAGCCGAAGTTCCCCCGGGGGCCGGCCGCCCTTGGAGGCTCCGGCCTCCTCGACCACGAGGCCCGCGGCGATCAGGTCGTCGATCCGGTTGGCCACGGTTCCGCGCGACAGGCCGGTGAGCTTCGTCAGATAGGCCCGGGTGCACCGGGGCCGCCGGGCGATGGCATGGAGGAGGGCGCTGAGATCGGCCTGGGCCGAGAGCGAGGGGACATCGGGGTGGGAGAGACCAGGAAGGGGCATGCAAAGTATCCTTCCATTGTTTATCCAAAATTTGAAGAACTTTCACCATTTGTCAGCAAATCGAATCAACCATATGCTCGTGATGTTGCTGGTGTGATCAGTGATACCGCGAGAATCTCTTCGAGTTTGGGAGCTATGTGACACAGCTGGGAATTGGCATCGTGGGAACGGGCATGATGGGCCGCATCCACGCGGATGCCGCACGCCGGGTCGGCGCACGCATTGTCGCGGTGGCCGGATCCTCGCTCCAGTCCGCCGAGCGGGCCGTAGAGGACTGGGCCGCGGGAAGCGCCGCCCTCGAGGTGGAGGAGCTCCTCGCCCATCCGGACATCGACGTCGTGCACGTGTGTGTCCCGAACCACCTCCACGAGCCGCTCGCGCTGCGCGCCCTCGAGGCCGGCAAGCACGTCGTGTGCGAAAAGCCCCTGGCCCTTGACCTCGCCGGAGCGCAGGCACTTGCGGGCAGGGCCCGGACCTCCGGGCTGACGGCCGCCGTTCCATTTATCTACCGCTACCACCCCCTCGTTGCCGAGGCCCGGGCGCGCGTGCAGGCCGAATCGGCCGGCGGCATCCACCTGATCCATGGTTCCTACCTCCAGGACTGGCTGTCCAACGCCGAGGACACCAACTGGCGGGTGGACGCCGCCAAGGGCGGGGCGTCCCGGGCGTTCGCCGACATCGGCTCGCACTGGTGCGACATCGTCGAGTGGGTCAGCGGCCACCGCATCCGGGAGGTCTCCGCCCTCACCAAGGCGGCCTTCGCGGACCGCGCGGGCACCGCCGGAACCGTCTCCACCGAGGACATCGCCAGCGTCAACTTCCGGACCGACCGCGGCGCTGTCGGGTCGGTGGTCATCAGCCAGGTCTCGCCCGGGCGGAAGAACCGGCTGTGGTTCGAGGTCAATGCCGCCAACGTGAGCGTCGCCTTCGACCAGGAACAGCCCGAAACCCTCTGGGTCGGCGGGCGGGAAACCAACCGGGTCGTCACCCGCGACCCGAACACCCTCTCACCCGAGGCGGCGGAACTTTCGACGCTTCCGGCAGGTCACCCCCAGGGCTACCACGACGCCTTCCGGGCGTTCGTCGCAGATGCCTACGCCAGCGCCTCCGGACGGACCGCCGCCGCGGAACGCATGCCGACCTTCGAGAACGGCCTGCGGATGGCGGCGATCACCGAGGCCGTCCTGGCCTCCGCGGAGCGGGGCGCCTGGGTGCAGGTCGAGGACTTCTCCGCGGACCTGCTCACGGCATCGACGGGCGGGACGGCCCCGCAAGGGAACTGACGATCCGTCCCCTCGGCCCCAATGCACAACACCACGACAAGGGAGTCAACCATGAAGAAACCACCTTCGACCCGGGCGGCGGCCGCCGCCGCAGCGATCCTGGCCCTGGCGGTGACGGGGTGCACCGGCAGCGCGCCGGATTCCGCGGGGGACGGCTCCGACAGCCTTCGCTACCTCATCAGCCAGCCGGAACGCCCGTCGGAACTTGAGGTGATCAAGGCCGACCTCAAGGAGTTCGAGAAGGAATCCGGAATCCAGGTCTCCCTCGAGGTCCTGCCCCTGGAGAACCTCCGGACCGTCCTGCAGACGCAGCTGCGCTCCGGGCAGGGGCCCGATGTGTTCAACTACGACACCGGCCCCGGCTTCGCCGGCACCCTCGCCGAGGGGGGACTCCTGTACGACCTGACCGAGGCGTACGAGAAGAACGACTGGAAGATCTACGACTTCGCCCGCGAGCGGGTCACCTTCGATGGGAAGGCCTCAGGCGTGCCGACCCAGCTCGAGGAGGTCGGGATCTTCTACAACAAGGATCTCTTCGAGAAGCACGGCGTGCAGCAGCCCAAGAACCTCTCGGATCTGCAAAAGGCGGCGGAAACCTTCAGCGCCGCCGGCGTCACGCCCTTCGCCGTCAACGACAAGGAAGGCTGGCAGGGCGGGCACCTCTTCAGCATGGCCCTGTCCAGCCGGATCGGGCCGGACGGGATGGAAAAGCTGCTCGACGGCAGCATGCCCTGGACCTCACCCGAGGTCGTCGCGGCGCTCGAGACCTGGGCGGAGTTCGCCAAGTCCGACTACCTGCCCGACTCGCCCAACGCCCTGACCTACGACAACGGCAACGCGCTGTTCTACGCCGGCAAGGCCGCCATGAACCCCACCGGTAGCTGGCTGATCTCCTCCCTGCAGGAGACGGTCGACTTCGAGGTCGGGTTCATGCCCTTCCCCGCCGAGGACGGCCCGGGCATCTTCACCGGCGGCCTGGGCGGCGGAACCTTCGTCTCGGCCGACACGGATAACCCCGATGGTGCCGTCGAACTCCTGGATTACCTCCAGTCCGAGGAGCACGGGCGCTGGCAGGTCGAGGAGATCGGCACGATCCCGGCCTTCCCGGTGGACACCGAAGGACTCGAGCTCTCCCCGCTGTTCTCCCAGGTCATCGAGGACACGGCGAAGATCGCCGAAGGCTCCGGCGAGTTCGGGTACAACATCGACGTCCTGACCACCGACACCTTCAACAAGACGATGTGGGACGGCTTCCAGGGCATCCTCACGGGCCAGAAGACCGCCGACGACGTCGCGCAGGCACTCCAGACCGCAAGCAAGCAAGCCGCCGAGGAAAAGTGACATGAGCACCCAATTCCAGCTAACGACTCCCAAGGTCACCCGACGGGCGCAGACCCGCCTGGGCATCGCGCTCATTACGCCGCTGATGCTTCTGGTGACCGCGTTCTTCCTCTTCCCGCTCGGGAACGCGATCTACTACTCCTTCGTCGACTTCGACGGAATCGACCCCACGCCGGCCTTCGTCGGGCTGCAGAACTACGCGCGTCTGCTCACCGACCCCGAGGTGTGGCACGCCCTTGGCAACAACGCCATCTGGATCGTCATCGGTACGGCAGGCCCGCTGCTGATCGGCCTGGCCCAGGCGCTGCTGCTCTGGAAGGTCCGCCACGCCGGGGTGTTCTACCGGCTCGCGTTCTTCCTCCCGTACGTCCTTCCCCAGGTCGCGATCGGCATCGTCTGGGGCTGGATCTACGATCCGGTCAGCGGTTGGGTCAACAAGGCGCTGCAGGTGCTCGGGCTGGACTCCCTGGCCACCGGCTGGCTGGGCAACCCGAACACGGCACTCTACGCGGTCCTGGCCACCGCCATCTGGGCCACGACCGGCTTCGTGCTCATCATCTTCCTCTCCGCGCTGCGCAATGTTGACGGGGCGCTCATGGACGCCTCCCGGCTCGACGGCGTCAACGCCGTCCAGCAGCTGGTGTACATCATCCTGCCCCAGATCATGCCCGTCTTCCTCATGGTCACCACGGTGACCCTCGTCGGCGGGTTCAGCGTCTTCGACATCATCTTCATCATGACCGGCGGAGGCCCCGCCAATGCGACGAACGTCATTGGCACCTACGCCTACACCAATGCCTTCCAGCTCAGCCAGATCAGCTACGGCACCACCCTCGCGCTGCTGATCACCGCGCTCTCGGTGCCCTTCGCCGTGGCGCTCAACCGGCTGCAGCGGCGGCTCTCTCTCCAAGGAACAGGCGCATGACCACCACAACGGCACTGAAGCACATCGAGACGGACCCCGCACCCCGGCGGACGGCCCGGGCATCCCGGAAAGACAACGGAATGTCCCCCCGGCGCCGCACCGCCCTGACCGGAAAACACCTCCTGCTGATCGTGCTCTCGGTGGTTTCGCTCTTCCCGGTGATCCTGGTGATCTCCACGGCGCTGAAGTCCGAGGCCGAGGTGCGCACCGACCCGTTCGGGCTGTTCACCTCGTTCTCCCTGGAGAACCTCCGGAACGCCTGGGTCGTGGGAGACTTCGGAAGCTACCTGCTCAACAGCATCCTGCTGAGCGTGCCCAGCACCCTGCTCGTGGTCATCCTCTCCACGATGGCCGGCTACACCTTCGCCCGGCTCCCCTTCCGCGGGCGCACCGTGGCGTTCTACCTGGTGGTCCTCGGACTCCTCGTTCCGTTCTTCGCCTACATGATTCCGCTGTACTTCCAGCTCCGCGGACTCGGGCTCCTCGATACCCTTCCCGGGGCCATCCTGGTGCTCACCTCCACCGGGGTGTCCTTCGGAACCTTCTTCATGCGGGCGTTCTTCTCGGACCTCCCCCTCGAGCTCGAGCAGGCGGCCCGGATGGACGGGGCGTCGGAGTGGCAGATCTTCGTAAAGGTCATGCTCCCGCTGGTCTCCTCCGGTGCGGGCGCCCTCGGCGTCTTCACCTTCATCCAGAACTGGAACAACTTCCTCGTACCGCTGCTGTACCTGCCGGGCGGGGAGTTCCGGCCGCTCACCACCGGGCTCTACCAGTTCACCGGCGGGCGCTCCCTCGACATCGGCCCGCTGGCGGCCGGAACCCTGATCACGATCATTCCCGTCGTCGTCCTGTTCCTGGTCATGCAGCGCCAGGTCGCCGAGGGCTTCATCTCCGGCGCCGTCAAGGGCTGAGCCGGCACCAACTTCCCCCACTAGAACCAGCACCACCAACACGAAGGACATGCGCTCCATGGCATCCGTTGTCAGTTTCACCTCTCCGCGCGTTGCGGAAATCACCGACGAGTCCGAAGCCGCACTCGCCGGCAACGAGGTCCGCATCCGCACCCTCTACTCGGGCATCTCCGCCGGCACCGAGCTCACCGCCTACCGCGGCAGCAACCCCTACCTGCAGAAAAAGTGGAGCCCCGAGCGGCGCCTGTTCATCGACGGCGAATCGACCCTGTCCTACCCGGTCCACGGCTGGGGCTACGAGGAGGTCGGCGAGGTCGTCGAGCTGGGCTCCGACGTCACCTCGGTCGCCCTCGGCGACCGCATCTGGGGCACCTGGGGCCACCGGTCGTCGACGGTGAAGACCGAGGAGTACGCCGCGGCGCGCATCCTCGATCCCGCGGCGGACCCGCGCATCGGGATCTTTTCGCAGATCGGCGCCATCGCCCTGAACGTCGTCCTCGACGCCGACATCCACATCGGTGAGACGGTCGCCGTCTTCGGGCTGGGCGTTCCCGGCCAGATCGTGGCCCAGCTCGCGCGGCTCAACGGCGCGCGCGTCATCGCCGTCGACGGCATCGCGGGCCGGCGCAAGCTGGCCGAGGACCTCGGGGCGGACATCGTCCTCGATCCGGCCGACGGCAACGTCGCCGAACGCATCCGTGAACTCACCGGAGGCCGGGGAGCCGACGCGGCCCTCGAGGTGACCGGCAACTACCGGGCCCTTCATGAAGCCATCCGCTCGGTGGCCTACAGCTCCCGCGTGTGCGCCGCAGGCTTCCTGCAGGGCGACGGCATGGGCCTGCGCCTCGGCGAGGAATTCCACCACAACCGTATCCAGGTGATCTCCTCGCAGATCTCCGGAGTGTCCCCGGCGCTGCAGCACCGCTGGGACACCTACCGGCTCAACACGACCGCGATCGACCTCGCCGTCTCGGGGAGGCTGAACCTGGTGGACCTGATCTCCCACACCGTTCCGCTGGCCGACGCCGGCGCGGCCTTCAGCATGCTCGATGAAAACCCGCAGGACGCCCTCCAGGTCGTCCTCAGCTTTGAGGAGAACAAGTGACTTTCCGACTCGCAGTCCAGGAACACTTCCTGGAGGGCAGGAATTTGATGGAGAAGTTCGAATTCGCGCAGGCAAGCGGATTCGACGGCATCGAACTGCTGGGCAAGGGCGATGACATCTTCGCCGGACGGTCGGCTGAACTGCGCGAGGCACGGGCCGCCGGCGTCGTGATGCCCAGCGTGTGCGTCAACATGGACCACTTCATCGGTGACTTCGATCCCGTCCGTGCCAAGGACGCGCGAGAGCAGATGAAGCACCTGCTCTCGGGCATCGCCGAGGCCGGTGGGTTCGGCGCCGTCACGCCCAACGCGTACGCGCTGTTCAGCCGCCGGCTTCCTCCCTTCGAGCCGCCGCGCAGCGACGAGGAATCCCGCACCGTCCTCCTCGAGGCACTGGCGGAACTGGGCGAGCACGCGGCCGCCGAGGGCGCCCTCGTACTGCTCGAACCCCTGAACCGGTACGAGGACTTCATGGTCAACACCCTCGCCGACGCCGTCTCCATCGTCGAGGAGGTCGCCTCCCCGGGCGTCGCCGTCATCGCCGACACCTTCCACATGTCGATCGAGGAGGCGGACATCCCCGCCTCCATCCGGGCCGCCGGAAAGCACATCCGCCACGTCCAGCTCGGTGACAGCAACCGGCTCGAGCCGGGGGCGGGCCACTACGACTGGCCCGCAACGCTGGCCGCGCTGGAGGACATCGGCTACGACGGCTGGCTTGCCATGGAATGCCGCATCAGCGGGCCGGCCCGGGACGTGCTCCCGAAGGTCTCGGCCCTCCTGAAGAACTAGCCCAGCCGCGAGGATCGGACCATCATGACGCAGCACAGCCCCACCACGCCCTTGCGGGTCACCGTCTGGAACGAGGGCGTCCACGAGGCGACCGAACCGGAGGTCGCCGCCATCTACCCGGACGGCATCCACGGCGCCATCGCCGAAGGCCTCCGGCTCTTCCTGGACGGGGATCCGGTGATCCGCACGGCCACCCTTGCCGATCCCGACCACGGACTCAGCGAGGAAGTGCTCGCCGAGACCGACGTCCTGCTGTGGTGGGGCCATATTGCCCATGATCAGGTGTCCGACGAGGTGGTGGACCGGGTGCAGCGGCACGTCCTGGGCGGGATGGGCCTGCTGGTGCTGCACTCGGGCCACTTCTCGAAGATCTTCAAGACCCTGATGGGCACCACCTGCTCACTGCTGTGGCGCAACGGGGCGGAACGGGAAATCGTCTGGAACGTGAACCCGACCCACCCCATCGCCGCAGGCATCGAGGGGCCGCTGGTGCTCGATGAGCAGGAAACCTACGGGGAGTTCTTCGACATCCCCACCCCGGACGACCTGGTGTTCATCAGCTCCTTCAGCGGCGGCGAGGTCTTCCGCTCGGGGGTGACCTTCACCCGGGGACGCGGCCGTATCTTCTACTTCAGCCCCGGAGACCAGGCCTACCCCGTCTACCACCACCCGCAGATCCGGCAGGTCCTGGCCAACGGCGTCCGCTGGGCGGCGCCCACCACCGCCCGGGAACAGCCGGCGGTGATCAACCCGCCGCGCGGCTGGTTCCAGCACCTCCCGGCCTGACGGCCGGACCCCAGGCATTCCCGTCCGTACCCCCCCCACCAGGAGAGCACCTCATGAAACGCCTTGCAGCCCTTAGGATCCCCGCGGTCACCGCCGCCTTCGCCTTCGCCGTCACGGGGTGCACCGGCACCTCCGCCGCCTCGGAGAAGGACAGCGGTGGCAATGAACAGATCCGCTACCTCATCGAGCAGCCCGAGGATTCGTCCGCCGTCGACCTGATCAACGAGGACATCGCGGTCTTCGAGAAGCAGAACCCCGGCATCGACGTCGAACTCGAGGTCCTGCCCACCGACAACATGCGCACGGTGCTCCAGACCCAGCTGCGATCCGGCGAGGGCCCCGACATCTTCAACTGGGGATCGGGCCCCGGCTACGCCGGGGCACTGGCCGACGCCGGGCTGCTCCACGACCTGACGGACGCCTACGAGGAGCACGACTGGCCCGTCTACGAGTTCGCCAAGGAGCGCGTGACCTTCGACGGCAAGGTCTACGGGGTGCCCGGAGACATCGAGACCGTCGGCCTCTTCTACAACAAGCAGATCTTCGACAGGCTCGGCATCAGCGAGCCCACGAACCTCGGGGAGCTCGAGGCCGCCGCGGCGACCCTCGCCAAGGAGGGGATCACCCCGTTCGCTGCCAGTGACAAGGAAGGCTGGCAGGGCGGGCACCTGCTGAGCATGGCGTTGTCGAGCCGGGTGGGCGCCGATGGGGTGGACAAGCTGCTCAGCGGCGAAATGCCCTGGACCTCCCCGGAGGTTGTCGCGGCCCTGGACACCTGGAAGTCCTTCAATGCCGCGGGCTACCTCCCCGACTTCCCGACGTCCCTGACCTACGACGGCGCCAACGCCCTCTTCTACAAGGGTGAGGCCGCCATCCTGCCCACCGGCAGCTGGGCCACCGACGAGATCGCCAAGAACACCGACTTCGAGGTCGGCTTCATCCCCTTCCCGGCCGAGGACGGCCCGGGCATCTTCAGCGGCGGGCTCGGGTCCGGCCCGTTCATCTCGGCCGCGTCGAAGAACACCGAGGCGGCCGAGAAGTTCCTCGACTACCTGGTGACCCCCGAGCACGGACGGTGGACCGTTGAGAACTTCAACACCATCCCGCCGTTCCCGGTGGAGACCGAGGGCATCGACGCCGACCCCCTGTTCGCCCAGGTCATCGAGGACGCCTCGAAGATCTCGGACGGCACCGGCGAGTTCGGCTCCAACGTCGACGTCCTGTCGACGGACGTCTTCAACGACGCGATGTGGAAGGGCGTGCAGGGCATGCTGACCGACCAAAAGAGCGCGGAGGACGTCGCCGCCGACCTCGACGCCGCCTCCAAGAAGTAGAACCCCGGGGAACGGCCCGCCCGCCCGGGCGGGCCGTTCCCGACCCGCCGCCCCCTGGGAGGCGGCACCCCGACCCACCGGCACCCCGACCCACCCCCGAACAGCAACGAGGAAAACATGCACGACGTACTCGACCCCCGCGACATCGTCCCCGATGAGGCCGAACAGCTGGCCCATTCCGGCTTCGCGGTCGGTGACCTTGAACAGCAGGCTCGGGAGGCGGCGGCGGCGTCGGACCTTCCCCGCCTCGCCTCGATCGCGCAGGCCCTTGCCGGGCTGGAGCGGGATCCCGACTGGGCCTACGACGAGCCCGGTGATGAGGACGCCCTGCGCGCCCTGGCCGGCACGGTGGAAAAGACCGCCTATGCGCCGTCCGAACTCCCCGGGAGGATCCGCGGGGCCTGGCTCGGCCGAGCCGTGGGCAACACGATGGGGAAGCCGATCGAAGGGCTTACCCGCCGCGAGGTGGAAATCTACCTGCGGGCCGCCGGCCAGTGGCCCCAGAGGGGCTACATCCGGCTGCTCGACCCGCTGCCCGCCGGTGTGGGCCAGCTCCACCCCTCGGCCCCGACCGCGTCCGCCGGGACCTTCACCGAAGTGCCCCGCGACGACGACATCGACTGGACGATCCTTGGGCTGAACCTGCTCGAAACCCACGGCCGCGGCCTGACGACCGAGCACATCGCCGCCGAATGGCTGGGACGGATGCCGTTCACCCAGATCTACACGGCCGAGCGCGCCGCCTACCGGAACCTCATCTCCGGCCTGCAGGCGCCGGCCACCGCCACCGAGGCCAACCCCTACCGGGAGTGGATCGGCGCGCTCATCCGCGGAGACATCTTCGGGTACGTGAACCCCGGGGACCCGGCGGAGGCCGCACGGCTGGCCCTCGTGGATGCCCGCCTCAGCCACACCGCCAACGGCGTCTACGGCGAAATGTGGGCCGCGGCGCTCCTGGCAGCGGCGTTCACGACCGACTCGGCGCGCGAGGCCCTGGCCACCGCGCTCCGCGTTGTCCCCGAGCGCTCCCGGCTGGCCGAGGCCCTCCGCGGGACCCTGGAGCTGTTCGACGGCGGCGCTTCCCATGAAGCGGCCCTGGATTGGGTGGACGAGACGCTCGGGCACTACAGCTGGGTGCACACCATCCACAACGCCGCCCTGATCTCGATCGGCCTGCTGTGGGGCAGGGACTTCGCCGGGGCCGTGGCCATCGCCATCTCCGGCGGGCGTGACACCGATTCCACCGCGGCCACGGTGGGCAGCGCCTACGGCGCGCTGCACGGGGCGGAGGCGGTTCCCGCCGAACTCGTGGGCACCACGCACGAGCACGTGCGCAGCGACGTACGCGGCTACGACCACATCACGATCGACGAACTCGCAGAGCGCACCCTGCGGCTCATCCCGGCACCGGCCGAATAGGACGAGACCCGCCTCCCCAGGCGGCCCGCGGTGCCGGCCCACCCGGCACCGCGGGCACCCCGGCGCCATTGAGACTCCTGCGCCACCTACACTCCTGCAACAGGGGCATCAAGGGAACGCCCAGCATGATGGCCTACGGTGGAAGGTTGAACCCCACCTTCCAGCGAGGAAACCATGACGAACTCCCTGCTCTCCTGGCAAAAACGGCTGCTGCTCGTCCTGGCCGGCGTCGCCGTGCTGGCGCTGCTGGGCCTGGTCTTCACCGCCGGGCGCATCTCCGCCGGGCAGGACCACCCCGGCGGGACCAGCGCCGACGCCGGCTTCGCCCGCGACATGCAGGTGCATCACGCCCAGGCCGTCCAGATGTCGCTGCTGATCCGCGACCGCAGCACCGACGAGGAGCTGAGGTCCGTGGCCTACGACATCGCGCTCACCCAGCAGCACCAGATCGGCCAGATGTACGCGTGGCTGGAGGAATGGGGCCTGCCGCAGAGCAGCCCGGTCCCGGCCATGGCGTGGCTGGATTCCGCGGCCGGCGGCCACCACGGCGGACAGGACGACGGCGGGCCGGCGCACCGCCCCGGAGCGCTCATGCCCGGCATGGCCACCCCCGAGCAGCTGGCCCAGCTCGAAACTTCCACCGGAGTGGAGGCCGAACGCCTCTTCCTGGACCTCATGATTGAGCACCACACCGCCGGTGCGGAAATGGCCGAGGCGGGCGCCGATCTCGCGGAGACCGAGCAGGTGCGCGCGCTGGCCACTAAAATGGCATCGGCGCAGCAAGCCGAAATCAGTGCCCTGCAGGACCTGCTCGACCGGCGTTAGCCGGCACCGGCGGTAGATTGGACTACAGCCGGTTCGCCCTGTGCAGGGCTTCCCACATCCCGCCACGAAGGACAAGAAACAGTTGAACAAGAAGAGAGCCCAGCAAAACTCTGACCGCCAGGCCCGGCTTGCCGCGATCCAGGCCCAGCAGCGGGCCGGTGAACGCAGGCGCAGCGCTCTGATTTTCGGCGGGATCGGTGCGGTCATCCTCGCGATCATCATCGCGGTGACCGTGGTGATCGTGAACCAGGTGCAGGTCAACAACGCCACCAAGGCCGCCGCCGCCAAGCCGATCGAGGGCGTGGCGACCTTCGAGGACCTCGGCCGCGAGCACACCGATGCCGATGTCACCTACGAGCAGTCGCCTCCGGTCGGCGGGGACCACAGCCCCGTCTGGCTCAACTGCGGCGTGTACACCGAGCCGGTGCCCGACACCAACGCCGTGCACTCCCTCGAGCACGGCGCCGTGTGGATCAGCTACCAGCCCGAGCTGGAGAAGGCCGGGATCGATGCGCTGACCGAGCTGGTCGGCTCCCGCGGCTACGTGGTCCTCAGCCCGTACGCGGACCAGGAATCCCCGATCACCGCCAGCGCGTGGGGTGTGCAGCTCGAGGTCGACTCAGCCGACGATCCCCGGCTGGCGGCCTTCATGGAGAAGTACATCCAGGGCGAGCAGACCCCGGAGCCCGGCGCGACCTGCTCCGGCGGCATCACCCCGTAACAGCACAGAGAAGTAACAGCACAGAGGACTAGCAGCACGCAGAACGGCGGGCC
The DNA here is from genome assembly GCF_054511055.1 of Arthrobacter melezitosi. Lineage (NCBI taxonomy): Bacteria > Bacillati > Actinomycetota > Actinomycetes > Micrococcales > Micrococcaceae > Arthrobacter > Arthrobacter melezitosi. The sequence continues at coordinate 45,741 of NZ_JBTNDJ010000004.1, read as the reverse complement.
CGGTACAACCGGGCCCGCCGTTTTATTCGATGCCGTTCTGGTCGACGGCGGCTTACTCGATGGCGGCGCCGATCGGCTCCAGCACCACGCCCGGGTAGTCCTTGCGGAAATGCCCGACCTTCCACTTGTCGCCGAACACGGCGATGATCTCGCCGTCGGCCCGGCGCAGGATCTCGCCGCCGCGGAAGGTTTCCGGCACCCCGGTGCTCCCGGGGGCCACGGCCATGGCCAGGGTGTAGGAGAGGTGGTCCAGGGAGGTGGGCGCGTTGAACTCGGTGCCCAGCCGCTGCGCGGCGACTTCGAACTGCAGGGCACCGACCGCTGCCAGGACCGGCGCCTGGTCCCCGCGCAGGTCCGAGCGCAGCACCTGCACCACGCCCTCGTGTTCGAGCTGCTCGATCCCGCGGCGGAACTGCTTGTACCGGCCCGGATCCTTGGCCCGGGCGACGGCGAACAGTTCGGGGGAGAAGCGGGGAATGTCGGGGAAGCGCACGGGCTCCTCCGCGAAGAGGCTGTCCCCGACCCGCAGGCTGGTGGCGTTGACCAGTCCCACGACGTCGCCCGGCCAGGCAGTGTCGACCACCTCCCGGCTGCGGCCCAGGACGCGGTGGGCGTACTTGGTGGCGAACGGCTTGCCGGTGCGCTCGTTCGTGATGACCATGCCGCGTTCGAAGCTGCCCGAGCAGATCCGCAGGTAGGCGATGTGGTCCCGATGGGAGCTGTCCTGGCCGGCCTGGACCTTGAAGACGAACCCGGAAAACGGGGATTCCAGCGGGCGCGGCGCTGCGGTGAGGGTCTCCCGGGGCGAGGGCGCCGGCCCGAGGTCGACGAGGGTGTCCAACAGCTGGGAGACGCCGAAGTTCTTGGCCGCGGCGGCGAACAGGACCGGGGTCTGACGGGCCGCGGCGAACTCGGCGGCGTCGAAGGCCCCGTTCGAGGACTCGACGAGCCCGGCCTCCTCCTCGGCCTCCAGCCAGCGCGCCGCCTCGAGCTGGTCAAGGTCGGCCGTGTTGACCTCCGTCTCCGTGGCGGCCTGGGCGCCGCCGTCAACGGCCTCGAGCCGAAACGCCCGCTTCCCGGGGATATCGAGCAGCCCGTGGAAGTCCCCGGCGATCCCGGCCGGCCAGGTCAGCGGTACCGGCGTCATCCCGGTCCGCTCGCCGATGTCGTCGATCAGGCCCAGCGCATCGAGGCCGGGGCGGTCCCACTTGTTGATCACCGTGATGATGGGGATGTTCCGGGCCTTGCAGACGGCCAGCAGCTTCACCGTCTGCGGTTCGAATCCCTTAGCGGCGTCGATGAGCATCACAGCGGAGTCGACGGCGGCGAGCACCCGGTAGGTGTCCTCGGAGAAGTCGGCGTGGCCGGGGGTGTCGACGACATTGAGGATGGTGTCCCGGTAGGTCAGCTGCAGGGCGGCGGAACTGATCGAGATGCCGCGCTCCTGCTCAATGCCCATCCAGTCCGAGACGGTGGCGTGGCGGCTGGACTTGCCGTGGGTCACCCCGGCGTCCTGGATGGCGCGGGCGAGCAGGGCCAGGGCCTCGGTCAGGGTCGACTTGCCGGCGTCGGGGTGGGAGATCACGGCGAAGGTGCGGCGCCGGGAGGCTTCGCGCCGGACGGCCGCGGGATCGGTGGGGAGGGATTCGGTAAGAACGGGCACACTCCATTGTCTCCGATCCGCTGCCGGCGCTCCGCCACGGCCGCCGGACCGGCGGCCCCGGGGGAGTGCCGGCGGCCGGACGGGGTTGGCCCCGCCCGGCCGGGCCGGCTCAGCGCGCCGCGGCCGGGCGCAGGGACCACCATCCGAGCCAGGCGGCCAGGACCATGAGGGCGGCACCGATCCCCGAGGTGAGGACCACTCCGCTGTCGAAGGCGGCGAAGGCCGACTCGAGCAGGGCCGCCGCGTTCGCCGCGGGGAGCTGTTCCGCTGTGTTCACCGCCCCGCCGAGGGTCTCGGTGGCCTCCGCGACCTGCTCGCCGGTCAGCCCGGCGGGCACGCTCAGGTGGGCCTGGTAGGAGGCGAGCAGGATGCTGCCGAGCACCGCGGTGCCGAACACCGAGCCCACCTCGTAGGCGGTTTCCGAGACGGCGGAGGCCGCCCCGGCCTTCGCCGGCGGGACGGTCGAAAGGATCAGGTCGTTGGAGACGGTCTCCGAGGCCCCGACGCCGACGCCCAGGAGGATGAACGCGAGCAGCAGGGCCATGGCGGACTCGCCGGTGAAGGCGACGAACGCGTACGCGGCGGCGGAGAACCCGAGGGAGACCGGGACCACGATGTGGGGCGGGACGCGCTTGACCACGGGCACGACGGCGAAGCCGGCGGCGATGGTCGTCAGGAGCCCGGGCAGCAGGATCACCCCGGCCTCGAGCGGGCTGTAGCCCAGGATGAGCTGCAGGTGCTGCGAGACGAAGTAGAGGAAGCCCACCAGCGAGAAGATGGCCAGCAGGTTCACGAGCACCGCACCGGTGAACGCACGGACGGCGAACAGGCGCACATCGAGCATTGGGGCGGACCTGCGCAGTTGCCGGCGCACGAAGATGGTGCCGGCGGCGAGGCCGACGACGACGGCGGAGACGGCCAGCGGGGTGGGACCCTCCATGGCGAAGTCCTTGATGGCGAAGACGACCGGAAGCATTGCGGCGACCGAGAGCCCGATGCTCAGGATGTCCACCCGCCCCGGGTTCGGATCACGGGATTCCGGGACGAAGATCGGGGTGAGGATGAGCATCAGCACCAGCACGGGCACGGCCAGCAGGAAGACCGAGCCCCACCAGAAGTGTTCAAGCAGCGCCCCGCCGAGCAGCGGGCCCAGGGCGGCGCCGGCGGAGAAGCCCGCGGCCCAGACGGCGATGGCCACGCGGCGCTGGTTGCGGTCGGTGAAGATGTTGCGGATCAGCGACAGCGTGGAGGGCATCAGCATCGCTCCGAAGACGCCGAGGCCCACCCGCGCGGCGACGAGGAAGCCGGCACTCGGGGCGAATGCGGCGGCGACCGAGAACGCGGCGAAGCCCCAGGCGCCGATGATGAGCAGGCGGCGGCGGCCGAACCGGTCGCCGAGGCTTCCCATGGCGACAAGGAGCCCGGCCAGCACGAGGGGGTAGCTGTCGATGATCCACAGCTGGGTTGCCCCGCTGGTGGAGAAGGCCAGCGAGATGGCGGGAATGGCGAAGCTGAGCACCGTGTTGTCCACCGCTACGAGCAGCACGGGGAGCATCAGGACGGCGAGGGAGATCCAGCCTCTCACCCCGGTGCGGGTGGAGGCCGGCGACGGCGCTGAGTTCACCCCGGTCAGGGCGGCGGGAGTGTGCATGGACGAAGTCATGCCGAGGATACTATACCGTCCAGCCGGTACAGTGCAAGTTAAGTGACCCCTATCATTGAGGAATGGCAAGTTCACGAGAACGCATCCTCGACAGCTTCGAAGACACCCTGATCCGCGACGGTGAACGCGCCGCCACGATGGAGACCGTGGCCGCGGCTGCGGAGGTCTCCAAGGGCGGGCTGCTCTACCACTTCCCGGCCAAGGAGGCCCTCGTGGAGGCCCTCGCCGAACGGCTGCTGGCGCTCGTCGAGAAGGACCGGGAGCAGATGTCCGCCGACCCCGAAGGGCCCGGACGCTACTACGTTCGGACCTCCGTCTACGAGGACAGCCCGCTGGACCGGGCGCTCGTCTCCATGGCGCGCCTCGCCCAGCAGGGGCACCCGGTGGCCCGGCGCACGCTCTCGCGCATCCAGGAGCTGTGGCTGACCACCCTTGAGGACCGGCTGGGGGACCGCACCGCCGCCATGGCGATCAAGCTCCTCGGCGACGGGCTCTACTACGAGGCGGCGTTCTTCTCGGGTGAGGGCGCCCCGGGCCCCAGCGAAAAGGACCTCGAGCGGGTCCTGTCGGTGGTGGACCTGATCGTGCTCAAGCACTGCATCCCACCGGGCGGCGCCGATGCTTAAGGGGTTCCGGAACTTCATCCTGCGCGGCAATGTCGTTGAGCTGTCCACCGCCGTCGTCATCGGATCGGCCTTCACGGCCCTGGTCGGATCCGTCACCGACAATGTCCTGCGTCCGCTGGTCGCGGCGGCCGGCGGGGTCAGCGCCGAGGGGGTCGGATTCCGCATCTGGCCGGGCAACCCCGAGACCTTCGTCGATATCGGGGCCGTGTTCACCGCGGCGGTGACCTTCCTGATCACCGCCGCGGTGGTCTACTTCGGCGTCGTCCTGCCCATGAACCGGATCAACGCCCATACCCGGGCGCGGGCTGGTGCGGCGGCGTCCGAGGAACAGCCGGTCCCCGTGGACACGGCACTGCTGACCGAGATGCGGGACCTGCTCCGCCAGCTCACCGAGTCCTCCGGCAGGCACTAAAAAGGGCCGACGCCTTTTCCAAGGCGCCGGCCCTTTTTCAGGCCAACGGGGTGCCCGGCTCGGCCGGGACCGGTTGTCAGCGCAGCGCGGCGGTGCCGGTGCGCGCGTCGAGCAGGTTCTGGTCCTTGTCCTTGACGGCCCCGAACCGCAGGCGCGCCCGGCCGACCGAGACGGCGGCCAGCCAGACCGAGAGGCCGCCGACGGCGAGTCCGGCGAACACATCCACGACGTAGTGCCAGCCGAAGTAGACGGTGGCCAGGGCCGTGAGGACGAAGTAGACCCACATCACCCAGCGGACCACCTTCGGCAGGCGCGCCAGCTGGGCGATAACCGCGGCGGTGAAGACGATCGACACATGCAGCGAGGCGAAGGCCGCGATACCGTGCACCGACTGCGTGGAGTGGGGATCCGCAAGCACCGTCAGGCGGTTGCGGTACAGCGCCTCTTGGAGGCTTGAGACCGCCGTATCGGGGAGGTCGGTGAAGGAGGCCCGCTGGACGTAGATCGGACCCAGCGAGGGAACCGCGTAGTAGGTCACCGTTCCGATCACCCAGTTGAAGCACAGTGCGCCCACATACCAGGCACCCAGGGACAGGTCATCGGACCAGACAAGGGCCACGGCGAGGGAGATCGGCACGAAGATCAGGAAGATCATGTAAACGAAGGAGAGGACCTCCGCCGTGATGCCGGTGCCGAGGAGCTGCTGGAGTACGTCGGCGGGGTTGCCTCCGAAGCCGAACCAGCGGTCGGTCGCCACCAGCGCCGGGTCGGCGAGGTGGTCCTGGAGGAAGGGCAGGAAGCTCTTGAGGTTCCGGTAGGCGACGTACGCGAGGTAGAAGCTCGCCAGGCCCGCGGCCGCAACCGACATGCGGTGCCCCGTCCACCGCTGCTTGAAGATTTTGCGGGTGACGCGCACGAGGTCCCGGGGGGCGGGGCGCTGCAGGAGCACCCGCGGGATGACATCGGCGGCCATGACGCCGAGGATGGTCAGCGGCAGCCGAACGTAGCTCGGGCCGAGGAAACCTTCGGGATCGCGCAGGGGCAGCCCGGTCAGTCCGGCCGTCAGAACCATCAGGGCTGCGAAGGCCAGGGTCACGATCAGGGGAACGCCGAACAGGCGGCGCCATGGTGGGCGTTCGGGACCGACGTGGGTGGTCATTGTATGTTTCAATCCTATGCGCGACAGTGTCAGGAAGGTGACAGGCATCTTAATAATTACCCCCATCTTTCCATAGGCGATCCACTCTATGGCACAAAGGCGCCGCCTGTGGTCAGGTTCCGCCGCGCAGATTCGAGGTTGACGGCCCCTCGAGGACCGTCCCGTCGGCGGTGAACCGGGACCCATGCAGGGGGCAGTCCCAGGTCCGTTCCGCGGTATTCCAACTCACGATGCCGCGCAGGTGCGGGCACACCGCAGAGACCCGGTGCTCGACGCCGTCCACGGTGCAGACCCCGATCGGGCTCCGGTCCCCGCGGATCACCACGCCCTGGCCCTCAGGCGGGGACCCCGGGCTGGTCTTCGCCAAGCCCGACAGCCAACCGGTCACCATATCCGTGCCCACCGCCGCGTTAACCCGTGCCGTCGACAGGGCGTCGGCCGGGCTCACCCGGGTCTTGTACAGGGTGTCGGCCCACGGCATGTGCCCGCCCAGGATCTTGGCCGAGAGGGCCAGCGAGGCGGCCACGGCGTTCGTCATGCCCCACTTGTTGTAGCCGGTCGCGGCGTAGATGTGCCCGCCGCCGGCGGGCACCCTGCCCACGTAGGGCACCGCGGCGGCCGGCTGGTAGTCCTGCGCCGACCAGGAGTAGGCGGGGCGGGCGGTGGGGAAATAACCGCGCGCCCACCGGGTCAGGTCCTCGACGAGGCCCTGGGTGTTGGAGTGGTGGCCGACCTTGTGGCCGTTTCCCCCAACGATGAGGTAGTCCCTGCCGCCGACCTGTGCGGTGCGCAGGGAACGGGTCGGCGTGTCCACCGAGAGGTACATCTCCGGCGGTACCGGGTCCGTGACCTCCAGGGCAAGGCAGTAGGAGCGCTGGGGCGACAGGAGGGCGAAGTATCCGCCCCGGTCGAGGACGGGGATGCCTGTGGCCAGCACGACGTTGCGGGCCGTCACGACCCCGGCGTCCGTCTTCAGTTCCACACCGCCCGACTTCGGGGTGGAGGCGCCCTGGACCCGCACCCCCTCGAAGAGGCGTCCGCCGTGCCGGCGCAGTTCGGAGGCCAGGGCGGCAAGCACCTCCAGCGGGTGGAACTGCGCCTGGTCGGCGAGCCGCAGGGTGCGGCGCACCGGGAAGGGAAGGGTCGAGGCATTGCCGAGTTCGGTCCGCAGGCCCGCCTGCGTGCAGGCTTCGTGCTCCGCATCGAGGCTCTTCGCGCCGCTGGCCGTCGTGGCGTAGTTCACGGCGTCACGGCGCTGGTAGCGCACACCGTTCTCGTCGCAGAAGCGCAGGATCCAGCTCTGTCCCTCCAAGTTGCCGGTGACGTAGGCCCGTGCGAGATCGGCGTCGTGGTGGGAGGTGATCCGCGAGATTCCGGTGCCCTGCAGCAGCGACAGCTTGGCCGTGGTGTTGCCGGTGGTGACCGCTCCGGCCCGGCGGGCCTCCAGCACCGCCACGTTGTGCCCGGACCGGGCCAGCAGGAGCGCGGTGGTCATCCCTGTGAGCCCGCCGCCGACCACCACGGAGTCGTATCCGGCCCCGGGGGAGAACGGCTCTGCGGGTATTTCCGGTGCGGTATCCAGCCACAGTGATCTCATCGTCGTCCCTCCGTAGGTGGTTCCCACCCCACTACTAATCATGCTTACAGTCAAGGGAGGGCCACCGCCTATAGGCGGAGGATGGAACAGCGGACGCTCGGCTGGACGGGGGCACCGGCCGGGTGATCCGCCGCTTCGAACACCCCCGCCCCGGGGACCTGGTGCACGTGGACATCAAAAAGCTCGGGCGGATCCGCGACGGCAAACCGCCGCCGGGTTCCGGGTCCGCGCCAACGCGTACTTCGCCTCCTGCGGCATCACGGTCCGCCGCGTCCTGACCGATAAGGGGAACTGCTACCGCTCCCATACCTTCACCGACGCCCTGGGCGGGGCCATCACGCACAAACGCACCCGTCCCTACCGGCCCCAGACCAACGGCAAAGTCGAGCGCTTCAACCGCACTCTGCTCGAGGAATGGGCCTACCCCTACCCCGACCGCTCAGAAACCGAACGCATCACCGCGTTCAGCGGCTGGCTCCACCACTACACTCACCACTGAGGCCACACCTCACTCAAAGGACTTCCACCGGCCAGCCGCGTCATCAACCTCTCAGGTCGATACAACTAGAGCGTTATGAGGTTAAACTATCGAGGTGGCACGGCGAAGAGGGTTCGGCGAGGTGGAGCGGCGGCGCGGCGCCGCGGGCCTCGTCACCTACCGGGCGCGATACGCGATGCCCGACGGATCGTGCACCGGCACCTTCACCACCGCAAACCCATTGAGCAGAAGGCGAGAAGACCATGCCCACGACCGTCACCGCTGCAGTGGCCCGGACCGGACAGGACGGCTTCTCGATCGAGCGGCTGGAACTTGAGGACCCGCGTCCGGATGAGGTCCTCGTCCGCTACACCGCGGCCGGCCTGTGCCAGACCGACCTGGAAGCCGCCGCGGGTCGTCTGCCCACCCCGCTCCCGGTCGTCCTCGGCCATGAGGGTGCCGGTGTCGTGGAGGCCGTCGGCTCCGGGGTCACCGGCTTCCAGCCCGGCGACCGGGTCGTGCTCAGCCTCGACTCCGACGGCACCTGCCCCAACTGCCTGTCCGGGCAGCCTGCCTACTGCGAGCGACACACCCCGCTGAACTTCGAGGCCCGCCGCGCGGACGGCTCGGTCGGACTCACGGACAGTGCCGGGCCGGTCCATGATCACTTCTTCGGCCAGTCCTCCTTCGCCAGCCACGGCCTCGCCCACCCGCGCGGCCTGATCAAGGTGGACGGCGAGGTGCCGCTCGCGACACTGGCCCCTCTCGGCTGCGGCGTCATCACCGGCGCCGGAGCGGTCTTCAACTCCCTCCGGGTCCAGGCAGGCAGCACTCTCGCCGTCTTCGGCGTGGGAGCGGTCGGACTCTCCGCGCTGATGGCGGCCGTCGCCTGCGGCGCCGCGCGTGTCATTGCCGTGGACACCAAGCCCGAACGCCTCGCCCTGGCCAAGGAGCTGGGTGCCACCGACCTGGTGAACGCAGCAACCGCCGACACCGCCGAGGCCATCGCCGACCTGACCGGCGGACGCGGGGTCGACTACAGCGTCGAGTCGACGGGCGTCGTCGCGGTGATGAACACCGCCATCGCCGCCCTCGCCCCCCTGGGCTCCGCCGCCATCCTCGGTGTCGCCGCCCTGGACGCCGCCTTGCACGCCAACGTCTTCGAACTGCTCAAGGGCCGCACCGTCACCGGCTCGGTCATGGGACACCAGGCCCCCGGCGTCCTCATCCCCCGCCTGATCGGCCTGCACAGCCAGGGCCGCTTCCCCTTCGACCGCATGATCAGCACCTACCCGCTGGCCGACATCAACACCGCCGTCGCCGATGTGAAGGCAGGCCGCACGGCCAAGGCCGTCCTCACCCACGCGGCCTAACCGAAAGGCCCGACTCCCGCACTCACTGCCGCCCCGCCACCGACGCCGTCGCCCAGCCCCGGGATTGGCCGTAGCCCCGAGAGGGTGCACCCTGCTCAGCGGCGCTCGAGCATGCCAAGTGGCGATTGGCACTCCACGCTGGGGCGAGTGACCGGGTCCGCCGCGCTCGCCCCAGCTGGAAAGTCCCGTACAACACACCGAGAAAGGTAGCAAGAGATGCTCACCACCTTCAGATCCCCCGAACTGGTCGAGTTCGGCCAAGGGGCCAGCGACCGGATCGCGGACATCTGCGCCGCGGTCGGAGTCGCCCGACCATTGATCGTGACCGATGCATTCATGGCCGCAAGCCCGTTGCTGAAGCGCCTTACCGGCCCCCTCGACGCCGCAGGCATCCAGTACGGGGTGTTCAGCCAGACGGTCCCTGAGCCGACGACCGACTCCATCGACGCACTGCGGGCCCACTATGCGGACGGGACCTACGACGGTCTCATCGCCTTCGGTGGCGGCAGTTCGATGGACTCCGCCAAGGCGCTGGCCATCATCGAGGCGTACGGCGGGACGTATGCCGACCATGTCGTTCCCAACACACCCGATGGCTCGGTGATGCCGATCATCTGCGTCCCGACGACTGCCGGCTCGGGCTCCGAGGTCACCAACGCGTGCATCCTCAAGGACTCCACATCCGGTGAGAAACTGGTCTACCTGGGCCAGGCGTGTGTTCCGCAGGTCGCGCTCATCGACTACGAGTTCTCGCTCGACATGCCCGCCAAGCTGACCGCGTCGACGGGCATCGACGCGCTCTCGCATGCACTCGAGGCCTACACCTCGACGGGCGCCAACCCGTTCAGCGATGCCATGGCGCTGAGCGCCATGGCGCTGATCGGGCCGTCCTTGCGAACTGCCGTGCGAGAGCCAACGAACCGGGCTGCGCGTGAGCGGATGATGGTCGGCGCGACGCAGGCTGGCTACGCATTCACCAGCGCCGGCGTCACCCTGGTCCATGGCATGACGGCGCCGGTCGGTGGGCTGTTCCACATCCAGCATGGCGTCTCCAACGGAATGTTCGCGCCGACAGTGCATGAGTGGTCCGCCGGGGCGTCGGTCGCTCGGTATGCGACCGCAGCGCGCGCCCTCGGCTTCGCGGACTCGACCGTCGGTGACGAGGAGGCGGCAGCAGGGATCGGCCGGGCGCTGCGTGCGCTGAACCGCGATCTCGGTCTGCCGTCGTTGCAGGAGTATGGCGTGGACAAGGAGCGCTACCTGGGGATCCTTGGCTCGATGGTCGAGCAGGCCTTCCTGACTGGAGGGCCTGGACTGAACCCTCGAGTTCCGACACCCGATGAGATGCAGGACCTCTACCGCGCGGCCTTGAGCGACTCGTGGGACTCCGCTGCCTGACGCGTGATCGACGAACAGCGCGAGGCGGTCGTCCCTGACTGCCTCAACCTCCGGACCAGCAGCGGTCGCACGACCGCTGCTGGTCCCGAGCGGGGTGTCCTTCAGGGCGTCGACCAACTCCGCATCCCGCATCCGTCAGGGCGACGTAGATCGGCTCGACTGCGAGCTCCCTCGCGCTGAACGACCCGCGTTGGAGCGGCTCGGGATCCGCCGTGGCGGACGCAACACTCGTTACCCCAAACCAGGGATCAGCCCGCCCTCAGCAGTCCGTGCGGCTCCGCCGTCGAGCTGCGGTACTCACCGGGCACGCAGCCGTATGTTGCCCGGAAGAGCCGGTTGAAGTGAGGGGCGTCGGTCAGCTCTCGAAAGCGCACTCCACGGCGGTGTCACCGAACTGTACGACCGCCACCCCCTGTCCGCCGTCCACCCCGCTGGTGACCCCGGGCAGCCGGGAGGGGTTCCCTGCCCCGGCGCTGTCGGCTATCGTTGAACCACCCGTCAGACGGAGTTAGAGGACGTCTGTCATCGTTCGATCCACCTAAGGAATCAACCATGACTGAATTCACCTCGCCCATCTCCGCCGCCGACCGGGAGCGCTCCATCCGGGACTGGGCAGACCTCGCCGAAGAGATGTGGAGCTACCTCACCGGGAAGGGCGCCGCGGTCAACTACAGCTTGATCGACATGACCGTCGAGGTGCCGCGCGACGTCGGACCGGACGCCCCGCGCGCCACCTGGAAGTTCAATGGCACCCTGCGCGTCACCACGAGCGACAACGACGCGCCCGGTTCCGACCCCCACCGCGGCTGAGGCACCGCCATGGTGGCAAAGCTCCGCCTGGACATCGACCTCGCCTTCTCCCTCACCGAACCCGGGCGGGACGGTCGGCAGGACGAGGCCATCTCCGGGACGGTGACAGCGGCCGGAACCAGCGTCCAGGTCTTCTGCGACAACCCCGGCGCCTTCCGCGGGGACATTCCCTCAGTGTCCGGGGTGCGGGCGTTCGCGAAGGTCCTGGCCGCCGCCGGCCTGGACGTGACGGTGAGCGGCCCGCAGGGTCCCCTGATCAGCCTGGGCGCCGTGGAAAGCTCAATGGCGCAGCGGCTCCTGACCCGTTCACCGCACCTGCGGCTGGGCTCGCCCTCGGTCCTCGCCCCGCTGCTGCACCTCGGGCGGCGGTCCCTCGAGCGCTCCGGACAGGGGAGCCTGCTCCCGCCGCCCACACCGCTGCCGCTGGTGCCCACGGTGAACCGGCGGATCAGCCGCCGGATCACCACCACCCACTACGCCCCGGGCGGAGGGCGCCCCCGGCTGATTTTCGTCCAGGACTCCGCCCGGTGGAACGGCCAGGTGCCCCGGGAATTCGCGCTCGGGCAGGAGAGGACCACCATCGGCAGCTCGCCGGGATCGGATCTCGTGCTGGCCGGCCTCGATGACCTGCACGCGGAAATCCTGCACGACGCCAATGACGAATACGTCCTCGTTCCCCACGGCGCCGTCAGCGGCAGCGCCGGGGGCGCCGGGCCGTCGGTGCTGCGCACCGGGGCGCGGGTCCAATTGGGCTCCTGGTGCTTCGCCTTCTTTCGGGAGGAGTACGCCGACCACGGCCGGCCTTTCGGCGGACGCAACGGTGGGGAGTTCGCGGTCCAGCGGCCCCAGCGCAACCCCCGGACCGGGGCAACCGAACAGGACGGATCCGTCGGCATCGGCGATCCCCGGCGGCCGCCGCGCTGAGGGCGTGAGCGACAGCGTCGAACTGCTCCTGGACACCGCCTCGGAGGAGGCGGTGCGCCGTGACTGGGAGCGGTTGCTCGAGCTTGGACTGCCAAGCCAGGCGCGGCACACTGCGGCGAGCAACCGCCCCCACGTCACCCTTGCCGCGGCGCCGGTGATCGACGGCGCCTTCGACCCCGCCCTGCGTGGCGCGTTTGGTGACCTGCCCCAAGAGGTGCGTTTCGGCGGGCTCCTGCTCTTCGGCGGGGGCGGCCGGAAATTCATCCTCGTGCGTCAGGTCGTCGTCTCCGGGGCGCTCACCGAACTGCACCGGCGGGTCGGGGAAGCCCTCGCCGGCCTGCCGGGGCAGTTCGCCACCACCGTAGCGGGGAACTGGACACCGCACGTCACGCTGGCCCGGAGCCTGTCCGGCGGTCAGCTGGGAGAGGCCGTGGCGGCCGTGGAGGCGGAGCCGGCCCCCGCGTCCGCCGTCGCAGCCCGCCGGTGGGACAGCCACGCACGGGTGACTGTTCCCCTCAGCGGGTAGGAGGTTCCGGGCCGCGCCGCCGGTCAGCCCCGGCCGGAACCGAGGTGGTCGACCAGCCGCTCGGCGATCCCCGTATAGGTCGACGGGGTCAGTCCGAGCATCCGCTGCTCCGCCTCGGGCCCGAGGCCAAGCCCGGAGACGAACTCGCGCATCCGGGCAGCATCGACCCGCCGGCCGCGGGTCAGGTCCTTGAGCCGCTCGTACGGGTCGTCGAGGCCGGCGGTGCCCGCCACGGCTTCGGCCCGCATAACCATCTGGATCGCCTCCCCGAGGACCTCCCAGTTGCCCTCAAGGTCCGCCGCGATGGCCGCCTCGGCGACGTCAAGCCGCTGCAGGCCCTTGGAGACATTGCCCAGCGCGAGGAGGGAGTGGCCGAAGGCCACCCCGATGTTGCGCTGGCTCGAGGAGTCGGTGAGGTCGCGCTGCCACCGGGAGGTCACCAGGGTCGAGGCAAGCACGTCAAGGAGCGAGGAGGAGATCTCGAGGTTCGCCTCGGCATTCTCGAACCGGATCGGGTTCACCTTGTGCGGCATGGTGGAGGACCCGGTGGCTCCGGCGACCGGCACCTGCGCGAAGTAGCCGATGGAGATGTAGCTCCACACGTCGGTGCAGAAGTTGTGGAGGATCCGGTTGAACCGGGCGATGTCGGAGTACAGCTCCGCCTGCCAGTCATGGGATTCGATCTGCGTGGTCAGAGGGTTCCAGGTCAGGCCCAGCCCTTGGACGAAGCTGCGCGCCACCTGCTCCCAGTCCGCGGAGGGGACCGAGGCGTAGTGCGCGGCGTAGGTTCCGGTGGCTCCGTTGATCTTGCCGAGGAATTCGGTGCCCTCGATCCTCCTCAGCTGCCGGGAGAGCCGGTGCGCCGTGACGGCCATCTCCTTGCCCAGGGTGGTCGGCGTCGCCGGCTGGCCGTGGGTGCGCGAGAGCATTGCCACAGCGCGGGAGTCCCTTGCGAGGTCCTCGATCGCCCCGACGAGGCGGCGGGCCGCGGGGAGCCAGACATCCTGCACCGCGCCCTTGATGCCCAGCGCGTAGGAGAGGTTGTTGATGTCCTCGGAGGTGCACCCGAAGTGCACGAGCGGCTTCAGGCGCTCCAGGCCGAGGCCCGGGAGCCGGCGCCCGATGAAGTATTCCACGGCCTTCACATCGTGGACCGTCACCCTCTCGATGTCCGCCAGCTCGGCGGCCGCGGCGGCGTCAAACGACCCGACGATGGCGCGCAGCGCGTCCTCCTGTCCGGCTTCGAGCGGCCCGGCGCCGGGGACGACGGCGTTGCGGGTGAGGTGGATGAACCACTCGATCTCGACGTGGAGGCGGTCCCGGTTCAGGGCGGCCTCGGACAGGTGGTTCACCAGGGGGGCGGAGGCCTCCCGGTACCGGCCGTCCAACGGTCCCAGGGCCAGTGAGGGGGCCTCTCCCTGGGGGATGGATGCAAGGTCAACACGGGACAGGGAAGTATCAGCCATGCCCCGATTCTTTCACGGCACCGCCCCTGCAGGGCGCGCGGGCCGGCCGTCCGGCGTCCACATAGGCCGCGGGGCCGCCCCGGCCGGGGGCGCCCGGGCCTAGCATCGGAGCCCAGCAGCGGCACGACGCAGGAGGCAGCCTTGGCGGCCCAGGAGATTCCCCGTTTCCCCGCCTTCGGCGATTTCCCCGCCTTCGGCGATTTCCCCGCCTTCGGCGATGCCGCCGGCCTCGGGGACAGGCTGCGGCGGCAGGCCCACGGGCTCCGGGAGATCCGGGACCGGGCTGCCGCGGTGGCGGCGCTGGACTGGGAGTCGCCGGCGGGCCGCAACTTCCGGTCGTACCTGGCGGAGCGCACCCGGGCGATCGGGGCGGCCGCCGACCTCCTCGAGCACGCAGCCGGGCTGGCCGAGGCGTACGCCGCGGCCTTGGGCGAAACACCCGGCCGGCCGGGTGGGAGCGCCTTTCCATGAGGCCACCCGAGGGATTCGATCCGGCGCCGGTTCCCCCGTCCGAACCGAAGCTGCGCATCCGTGGCGGGGTGGGCGGCATCCGGTTCCAGTGGGAGGAACTCGACCGGGCGGCGGAGGTGCTGGGGCGGCTGGCGGGGGAGGTGGAGGAGGTCTGCTCCGGCCTGCTTTACCTCGCCGCCGAGCTTGAGCGGAGCCGCCTGGCTGCTGCGTGGCACCCCGGCGCCGGGGCTGCCGGTGCCGCCGGCAGGGCCGCCTCGGAGGCACTCGAGGCGGCCCGCCGGAGCGCCGCGGTGTCCGGCAGCGAGCTGCGGGACACCGCCGACCGGATCGCCAGGAGCCGCTTCGCCTATCTCGCCGCGGACGCCGCCGCCCGACTCGCGGTCCTGGCCGCCACGCGGTCGGCCGAGGCCGCGGCGCGGGCCGCGGCCTCGGCAGCGGCCCGGGAGGGGCTGCTGGTGCCGGGCCCGCTTGCCCTTTCCGCGCCGGCGGCGGTCGACCATGTACCCTTCGGCGGAACCATCGAGGCGCTCTCCGGGCGCATCACCGCCATCGAGGCCGCGCCCCCCGGGTCCTTCGAAATCCTGCGCACCGACGGGCCCGACGGGCCGGCGCACCTCGTTATCCTTCCCGGCACCCAGCCCACCGGGGCCGGCGGCAATCCCTTCGATGCCGCCGGCATCGCGGAGGCCGTCAACGAGGACAGCCGCTTCGTGGAGGCCGCCGTCGCGCAGGCGCTCGCCGACGCGGGGGCCCGGCCGGGCGACCGGGTGCTGCTCGCCGGTTACAGCCAGGGCGGGCTGCACGCGATGAACCTCGCCGCCGGGAACGCAGTGGGCGGCGTCTACGACGTCCGGCTCGTCGTCACCATCGGCTCGCCAACGGCCTGGGAACCCACGGGGACCGCCGAGTACCTGCACCTCGAACACGCCTCCGACGCCGTGCCGGGGCTGGACGGCGGCCCCGGCCCGGACGAACCGAACCGGGTCAGCGTCGTGGTCGACTCCCCGGTTCCCGCCCTGCCCACCGGCCCCGGCGCGGAGGGCAAGGGCTTCGGCGCGGCACACAAGCTCGGCACCTATACGGAGGCGGCCGCGCTCGTCGATGCCAGCAGCCTGCCCTCCCTCGCTCCGGCGGCGGCGGTCCTGGCGGCCGCCGGGGGAGGGGCGCAGCGCCGCCTCTACCGGGCGGTCCGGAGCCCCGCGGAGGGCCGGCAGGCCCTGCCGTCCCGTCCCCGCCCTCCGGCCGGGGGTGCCGGGCCCACACCGGGCCTCCCGGGACCGGAACCGCCGGCCGGCCCCCGCCCCTCCCCGGTGGGGCGGCGTTAGGCTATGGGCATGACGTCGAGCAACAGCCAGAGCACCGGGGCCGCCGCCGGTATCCATCCGCGCAGCGTGCTGGGAAAACTTCCGCGCTACGCCGCGGGCAAGCCCCCCACGGTCCTTGAAGGGGTCCAGAGCTACAAGCTCTCCTCCAACGAGAACCCCCTACCCCCGCTGCCGGCGGTCCTGGACGCCATCTCGGCCCGCACCGACATCAACCGGTATCCGGACCCCGCCACCACCCTCCTGCGCGCCGAACTCGCCTCCTTCCTCGACGTGCCGGCCGAGGATATCGTGACCGGCGCCGGGAGCCTTGGTGCCCTGAACCAGATCCTTGCCGCGTTCGCCGGGCAGAACGACTTCGATGCCCCGGACGAGGTCATCTACGCGTGGCGCTCCTTTGAGGCCTACCCGATCTGCGTCGGGCTCGCCGGCGCCGAGTCGCGGCCGGTACCCGTCCGTGCCGACGGCACCCACGATCTGGACGCCATGGCCGCCGCGGTCACCGACCGGACGCGCGTCATCCTGCTCTGCACCCCCAACAATCCCACCGGCCCGGCGCTGTCGGCCGCCGCTGTCGAGGATTTCCTCGCCCGGGTGCCGTCCTCCGTCGTCGTCGTCATCGACGAGGCCTACCAGGAATTCGTCCGGGACGCCGGCGTCGTGGACGGCCTCGAGATGTACCGCCGGTACCCGAACGTCATCGTGCTGCGGACCTTCTCCAAGGCACACGGACTGGCGGGCCTCCGTGTTGGATACTCGGTGTCCCAGCCGGGCCTGACGGCCCACCTGCGGATGAGTGCCGTGCCCTTCGCCGTGTCGCAGATCGCCGAGACCGCCGCGGTGGCCTCGCTGCGCCACTTCGACGACGTGGCCGCGAGGGTCCAGGGCATCGTCGACGAACGGGTGCGGGTCGTCGACGGCCTCCGGGCCCTGGGGTGGGAGATTCCCGAGGCCCAGGGAAACTTTGTGTGGCTCGCACTGGGCGAATCCACCCCGGACTTCGCGGCGGAGGCCGACCGGCAGGGCCTGTCGGTGCGCGCCTTCGGCACCGAGGGCGTCCGGGTCAGCATCGGCGAGCCCGAGGCGAACACCCGGTTTCTTGCCTTGTGCGCAGGATACCCGGTTGCGCCGGGCCGCTCCTGACCAGACACAAATAGGTTCAACCGCCGTCACTGGTTAGTCTGGGAGCCGTACGTTTAACGAACATATGTATCCCGGTGTATGCGTCCACGAGACATTCCATCAAGGGCATACGTCGACTGAGGAGTGGTCATGAGTGGCACCCGTTTGCCTGCGGCTGAGTTCGAATCGGAGGAGATCGCCCTCGCCGCCGCCCCGGCGGTCCCCGACGGCGGGCCGGGGATGGTCCAATTCCTGGACCCCGACGGCCGCCTGGAGGACCATGCCGAGTTCGGCGCCTTCTCGGGCGGCACCGACGCCGGGCGGCTCAGGGAGCTGTACCGTGACATGTACCTCATCCGGCGGTTCGACCAGGAGGCCACCGCCCTGCAGCGCCAGGGCCAGCTGGCCCTCTGGGTGCCGCTGACCGGACAGGAAGCCGCCCAGATCGGCTCCGGGCGGGCGCTGGCCCCCCAGGACTACGTCTTTCCGACCTACCGGGAACACGGGGTTGCCCTGACCCGCGGCGTCCGTCTTCCGCAGGTGCTGCGCCTCTTCCGCGGCATCACCAACGGCGGCTGGGACCCGCGCGAGACCAACTTCCACCTCTACACCCTCGTCCTGGCCGCCCAGGCCCTGCACGCCGTCGGCTACGCCATGGGCCTTCAGCGCGACCAGGCCGCCGATCCCACCCTGGCGCCGGCCGCGTCGGTGGCCTACTTCGGCGACGGGGCCAGCTCCGAGGGCGACGTGCACGAGGCGATGGTGTTCGCCGCCTCCTTCAACGCACCGGTGGTCTTCTTCTGCCAGAACAACCACTGGGCCATCTCGGTGCCCTCCTCCGTGCAGACCCGGGTGCCGCTGGCGCAGCGGGCCGAAGGGTACGGGTTCCCGGGCATCCGTGTCGACGGCAACGACGTCGTCGCCGTCGAGGCGGTCACGAACTGGGCGCTCGAGCACGCCCGCAGCGGCAGGGGCCCGGTCCTGATCGAGGCGTTCACCTACCGGATGAGCGCCCACACGACCGCCGATGACCCCACCAAGTACCGGCTCTCCCGCGAGGAAGAGGACTGGCATCCCCGCGACCCCCTCGCCCGCCTGGAGAAGCACCTGCGCACCAGCGGGAAGGCCGACGACGCCTTCTTCGAGGAGCTGGTCACGGAGGCGAAGGCGATGGCCGTCGAGCTGCGCCGCGATGTGCAGGCCATGCAGGCCCCGGGACTCGAGGAACGCTTCAACACCGTGTATGCGGAGCCGCACCCGCTGGTGCAGGAGGAACTGCAGGCGTGGCGGGACTATGAAGCAGGCTTCATCGGAGAGGAAGAAACGTCCTGATGGCAGTAATGACGGTCGCGAAGGCGATCAACGAGGGGCTCCGCGCGGCCCTTGGGAACGATCCGAAGACCCTGCTCATGGGCGAGGACATCGGCGAACTCGGCGGCGTCTACCGGATCACGGAGGGCCTGAAGCGGGACTTCGGTGCGGACCGCGTGATCGACTCGCCGCTTGCCGAGTCCGGGATCATCGGCACGGCCATCGGCCTGGCCCTGCGCGGCTACCGGCCCGTGTGCGAGATCCAGTTCGACGGTTTCGTCTTCCCGGCCTTCAACCAGATCACCACCCAGCTGGCCAAGCTCCGGACCCGCAGCGACGGGATGCTCGGCGCCCCCGTCGTCATCCGCATCCCCTACGGCGGCGGCATCGGCAGCGTCGAGCACCACTCCGAGTCGCCCGAGGCCCTGTTCGCCCACACCGCGGGGCTGCGGATCATCACCCCGTCCAACCCGCAGGACGCCTACTGGATGATCCAGCAGGCCATCGACTGCCAGGACCCGGTGATCGTCTTCGAACCCAAGCGCCGGTACTGGCTCAAGGGTGAGGTCGACACCGCCAACGCCCCGGCCAGCCCCTTCGAGGCCTCGGTCCTGCGGGAGGGCTCCGATGCCACAGTCGTGGCCTACGGGCCGCTGGTCCCGGTGGCACTGGCGGCGGCGGAGGCCGCGCAGCAGGACGGGCGCAGCGTCGAGGTGATCGACCTGCGCTCCATCTCGCCCATCGACTTCGACACGGTGACCGCCTCGGTGGCCAAGACGGGCCGGCTCGTGGTGGCGCACGAGGCTCCGACCTTCGGCGGCATCGGCGGGGAGATCGCCGCCCGCATCTCCGAACGGGCCTTCCTGTCCCTGGAGGCGCCGGTGATCCGGGTGGGCGGTTTCCACATGCCCTACCCGGTGGCACGCACCGAGGAACACTACCTCCCCGACATCGACCGAATCCTCGAGGCCCTTGACCGGGCCTTTGCCTACTAAGGACAACCCGAATGGCACTTAACACTTTCTCCCTCCCGGATGTCGGCGAGGGGCTCACCGAGGCCGAGATCGTGCAGTGGAAGGTCCAGCCCGGCGCCGTAGTGGCCGTCAACGACACCATCGTCGAGATTGAAACGGCGAAGTCCCTCGTTGAACTGCCCTCCCCGTTCGCCGGAGTGGTCTCGGCCCTGCTGGTGGCCGAAGGCGAAACCGTGGAGGTCGGAACCCCGATCATCGCCGTCGAGGACGCCGACGCGGCCGGGCAGCCCTCTCAGGACGGTTCCCCCGCCGCCCAGGCGCCGGCACCCGAGATGCCCGGTGAACTGACAACGCCGCCGCCCGCCGAGCCGGTGGCCGGGCCGGAGGCCGGCCCCCTCGTGGGCACCGGGCCCAAGGCCGATGCCGTCCGCCGGAGGCCGCGGCGCGCCCACGGCGGGAGCCCCACAGGCCAAACCTCCGCAGGCCCGATCCCCGCAGACCAGGCCCCCGCGACGCCGGAGCCGGCCGCGCCGGGCCCACCCGTGCCGCCCGCACCGGACGGCACCGGTCCCGCCGGCGCCGCTCCGGCCGGCACGCCGGATTCCCGGCCGGGGCCGCTGAACCAGCTGATCAACCGGGTCCTGGCCAAACCCCCGGTGCGCAAGGCCGCACGGGACCTTGGCATCAACCTCGCCGACGTGCCCGCCACCGGGTCCTCCGGCGAAGTGACGAAGCAGGACCTGATCAGCTACCAGGCCCAGCGTGACGCCGAGCAGGACGGCGCGGACACGTTCTGGGCCGATAAGAAGAAGTCCGGCACGGGCCGGATCGAGCGGATCCCGGTGAAGGGCGTGCGCAAGGCCACCGCCAAGGCCATGGTGCAGAGCGCCTTCACCGCTCCCCACGTCAGCATCTTCGTCGACGTCGATGCCTCCCGGACCATGGAGTTCGTCAAGCGGCTCAAGGCGTCGCGCGACTTCGAGGGCATCAAGGTGTCACCGCTGCTGATCCTGGCCAAGGCCGTGATCTGGGCGGCCGCCCGCAACCCCTCGGTCAACGCCACCTGGACCGACGACGAGATCCTCGTGAAGCACTTCATGAACCTCGGCATCGCCGCAGCGACCCCCCGCGGGCTGATGGTGCCGAACATCAAGGACGCGCAGGACCTGTCCCTGAAGGAGCTTGCCCTTGCTTTGAACGACCTGGCGGTGACGGCGCGGGCCGGGAAGACCCAGCCGGCCCAGATGCAGGGGGGCACCCTGACCATCACGAACATCGGCGCCCTCGGCATCGACACGGGAACCCCGATCATCAATCCGGGCGAGGTGGCAATCGTGGCGTTCGGCACCATCAAGCAGAAGCCGTGGGTGCTGGACGGCGAGGTGATCCCACGGTGGATCACCACGCTCGGCGGCTCCTTCGACCACCGGGTGGTGGACGGCGACCTCAGCGCCCGCTTCATGGCCGATGTCGCCTCGATCCTCGAGGAACCGGCGCTGCTGCTCGATTAACAGGTGGTTCCTGGCGCCGGGGCTGGGCGCCGGGCGGGACTTCCGCGGGTGCCGGGACGCGCGCCCGCTCCGGCCGTCCCGCGGGGCCGGCTTATCGGCTCAGGCCAACCTGGTGGTCCACGCCGGCCTGATCGACCTTGCGATGGAAGTGCATCCCGGCTTTGCCTCCAAGGAGGGCGCCGAGGAGCGGGACGATCACCGCTATAGCCAGGGCGATGATGCCGCCCGTGGTCAGCGTGCCCTCATTGATCGGAATCCTCGGGAACCCGTTCAGGCCACTGAGAAGGTTGAATTCGCTGCCTGCGACGGCGCCGATGATGGCCAGCACAATGGCGACCACGATGGCCCACAACCAGACGGCAAGGCCCTGTTTGAGGCCGTCGAACCTGGCCATTCGACCTGCGACGTAGCCGCCGCAGTAGTAGGCGATGAACAGGATTACTGCGAGAAGGACACCGCCGACGACGCCGACGGTCTGTGCGTTCTGGGTGGCCTGCTCCGCGACCTGGGCCGGTTCGGCATTGTTGGCGACGCCGACGCCCGCGCCGAGGGCGGTGAGCAGCGCCGTCAGGAGCACGGCGATGCCGGTGGCCGTCATCCAACCGAAGAAGGCCGACCCGAATTTGATCCCGCCGAACTGACGCCGTTCCTCGGCCACGACGGAGTCCCGCCTGCCTTCAGGGGACGACGCCCCGGTGGTGTGCTGGTTGTCCATTGTCTTCTCCCTGCGTGGTTTCACCGTGGCTGGTTGAAGTTCGAAGCCCAGGGCGAACGCTGACTGCTCGGCCCTTACGGCGAGGGTGCTCGATCTGGTCGATGGACAGGGCGCGTGTCGTTATTGGCCCTCTTTGATGTTTCCGGCCACGCTGATGCGGTCTTCAAGGCCGGACCCGAAGCCGCCGCTGGAGGGGTGCGGCTCCTGTTGTGTCCGTCAACCCTAGGCACGTTCGTCGGGAGGCAACAACCACTGTCACCGAACTGTAACTGGGAGGGCGGGTTTGTGATCCCGCTGTGATCTTCACCTCCGCCGGTCCGGTGCGCCCGGCGGCGGCAGGGCCGAGGCTGCCACCCGGGTGGCAGGAACTTCGGTGGGACGCTCAGTCGTGCACCCGCATGGCCGGGGCCGCCGGGCGGCCTGGGCCCCCGCCCGGGGAGGCACCCGTCAGGGTTTGTTGGCCTCCGCTGCCCGCGCAGGGGCCGACTCGAGGGCCCGGTGCAGGATCGGCGCGAGCCGCCTTACGCCTTCGGCGATGTCCTCGGGGGAGACGGCGCTGAAGGCCAGCCGCAGCTTGTTCGACGCCTCGTCGGACGGGGTGAACGCCGCTCCGGGGATGAAGACGACTCCGGCGTCGATCGCTTCGTAGAGCAGGGGATAGGTGTCGATACCCTCCGGCAGGGTGACCCACACGAAGAAGCCGCCGTCGGGGGTGGTCCAGTGGACACCCTTGGGAAGGTGCTCCGCGAGGGCGGTGAGCATCGCCTCGCACCGCTCGCGGTACAGCACCCGCATGGTCTCGAGGTGGCCGCGCCAGTCATAGTCGGTCAGGTAGGCGCTGACGAGCATCTGGGTCAGCGGGGACGGGCACAGGACCACGGCCTCGCAGGCGAGATAGAACCGGCGGTGCAGGTGGCGGGGCACCAGCGCCCAGCCCAGCCGGACACCCGGGGCGAAGATCTTCGAGAACGAGCCGAGGTAGATGACGTCATTCGGGTTGCCTGCCCGCATCGGCGCCAGGGGGTGGCCGTCGAAGCGGAGCATGCCGTAGGGGTTGTCCTCGAGCACCAGGATGTTGTGTTCCCGGCAGATGTCGACCACGCGCTGGCGTCGGTCGGCGGCCATCGTGATCCCGCTGGGGTTGTTGAAACTGGGGATTGTGTAGAGCAGCTTGATCGCCCGGCCTTCCTCCTTCAGGCGGAGGATGGTGCGCTCGAGCTCCTCGGGAACGAGGCCCTGGCCGTCCATGGGGACGGTGACGACGTCGACCTCGTACGCCTCGAAGGTGTTGAGGGCCCCGACGTAGGTGGGGTCCTCGCAGAGGATCACGTCGCCGGGGTTGCAGAAGACCTTGGCGGCGACGTCCTGGGCGGACTGGGATCCTGTCGTGACGACGATGTCGGCCGGGTCCGCATCGGCAATGCCTTCGGCGGCCATCACCTCGCAGATCAGTTCGCGCAGTTCCTCCATGCCTTGGCCCCCGCCGTACTGGAGGGCTTCGAGGCCCTGCTCGGCGATGATCCGCTGGGCCGTGCGGCCGAGCTCCTCAAGGGGCAGCGAGCGCAGGTACGGGCTGCCGCCGGCCAGGGAGACCAGGCCGGGCCTGATCGAGATGTCGAAGACATCGCGGACGGCCGACTGCTTGATGTTGGCGGCGCGGGCCGAGTAGAGCACATCGTGGCGGGCCGCGTAGTCGGCAACCCGCTCCAGGGCTGCTTCGGTTTCGGCGGGGATCACTTCGTGGCTGGGATTGCTGGAGTTCGTCACGCTCCGAGTCTAGGCGGCGGGTTCACCGGTGGGCAACAGCTGTTGCCCTGTGACGCCCGGGGGGAGACCGGCGCAGGCGGGGCCCTTCCGGCCGCGGCCGGCGGGTCCGACGGAACCGCGGGGGCCGCGGGGTCAGATCCACCCGGCGTCGCGCGCCTTCACCCCGGCCTGGAAGCGGCTCTCGGCGCGCAGGGTCTCCAGCATCCACGCGATGTGCCGGCGGCAGGTGCGCACGTTGATGTCGAGGCGCCGAGCGATCGACTCGTCGGACAGGCCGGCGGCCAGCCCCTGGAGGATCGCGTGCTGCATGCTGTTCAGGGGCGTCTGGCTCTTGGCCGGGGCCAGGAACGGCTCGCTCAGTTCCCAGGCGACGTCGAACAGCAGGGTGAAGATGTGGATGAGGCTCGGGTCGCGGATCACCAGGGCCGCCTTGTCGCCCGGGTCGAGCTGCCGGGCGACCAGGGCCAGTTTCTGGTCGAAGACCATCATGCGCAGCGGCACGAAGGGGAGCGCCCCGAATTCGCCGCCT
The DNA here is from genome assembly GCF_054511055.1 of Arthrobacter melezitosi. NCBI lineage: Bacteria > Bacillati > Actinomycetota > Actinomycetes > Micrococcales > Micrococcaceae > Arthrobacter > Arthrobacter melezitosi. The sequence goes on along the minus strand of NZ_JBTNDJ010000004.1, from coordinate 21,924 downwards.
CCGGCCTGGATGGCCGTGACGGCCTTGCGGGTGGGCACGTGGTCCCGGGTACTCACGTCGTAGAGGGTGCGCCGTTGGACGCCCCGGTTCAGGAGGTCCAGGTCCTTGCGGATGCTCTCCTCATGCACGTCGGCCGTCGAGCCCTGGCCGGGCTGCGCGATGAGCACCTTCTCGGAGACGTCCCGGCCGTAGTCGATCAGTACGCGGTGGATCAGGTGGGGGTCCTCAAGGGTCTCCACCGAGGTGCTCGAGATGCTCTGCTTGCGTGCCTCGAGAAAGATCGGCACAAGGCTTGAAAGTTCCCGCCGGCGGGAACTGATGCGCATCTTCAGCTCCTGCAGTGACCGTTCGTCGGCGTCCACGAGGTCCGCAAGTGCGACGTCGGGGGAGACGGCGACGAAGCCGGCCGTGCCGGCGGCCTGCGGGCCGAGGAGCCTGCGGGCCCGCAGTTCGTCCATGGCCTTGTCGATCTCGCGGAGGGTCAGCCCCAGCGCCTCGGAGGCCTGCTCCTTGGTCCAGCCGGGGTTGGACACGGCGTAGCGGTACAGCTCAAGGCAGGAACCATCGAGCACGAGACCTCCTTTTGGACGGACGGCGGGCGGCGCGTCCCGGCGCCCCTCCCCAGAGTACAGAGGAGGCCCGTCGGGCCCGGCCACCAGCGCGCGCAGCACTCCGACGCGGGGTGGCAAAACATGGCATGTCCAGTTAATGACATCGGCATCGGGCGGGCAACCGCGGCGTCCGGGCGGCCCGGATTTCCCGCGCCAGGACGGGGATTCCGGCGGGTTTCCCGGGGCGCGCGGCACCCGCCCGAACGGCCCGGAGTCCGCTTCCGGCCATGTCCTGAAGCGGCCATCCGGTGCGCTGGACACACCGGGGCTTCTCCAACCATTCTGGGTAGACCGGAAAGGCGGTGCTGGTGGTTCGCCGGCACCGAACGGCACGACACGCAGGTCCGTCGGCCATCCGTTCCGGCACTCAGTCCCACTGCGAAAGGTGATCTCCATGAAGAAGCTCCTCGGCACAGCCGCCGGATTCCTTATCCTCATGGGCACGGTGTCACCGGCGGGTCCGGCCCTCGCGGCAGGCAGCGCCGAGTCGCCGAGCGGAGACCTTGCCGCCACCAGTTGGGACTGGCCGAAGTAAGACGGAACGCCGTGCGAGTTGGTGCGGCGGCGTTCCCCCCGATCCCGCCCCAGCGGGGTAACCACTAACCCTGAAGGAGAGGGCCCATGAGTCAGCTCACCACCGTTCGAACCGCCTCACGAACGGCCGGGAGCACTCAGTGGTGGCACCTCACCCTCACAACGGGTGGCTTTGATGTAGCGGACGGCATCGTCGAAGAGCTGGTTACCCCCCTGGTGGCGCAGGCCCGTGCACTCGGCGCGAAGCGCTGGTACTTCTCCCGCAGCGGGGATCCGGCCACCCAGGTGCAGGTCAACATCCAGGCCCATCCCCGCGTCCTGGACAAGCTCCAGGGACTCCAGCGGGACTTGAATTCCACCCGGAACGGCGCCAGGTCGAAGATCACGGTCCGGCAGCACACCTCCAGCCCGGCAGCGGACCTCTACTATTTCGGCGGGACCGGTGAGCCCGATCCCCAGCTCGAGGCGGACCTGATCACCTACGGCGGAACGGCCGGGCTCGAGCTGGCCGAACAGATCTTCGAGCTCAGTTCAGAACTCGGCCTCTGGGCCGTCCAGCGGTTTGCCCGGATGCAGAGCCGGTCCGCCCTCGGGGCGATGATTCTTTTCGATTCGGCCCAGGCCATGATGCGCGGCCCGCGCTCGGGCGGCTGGCCCGAGCGGCGGCGGGACTCCTGGGATTCCTACTGGGACAACCACCTGGCGGCCTGCACGGCCGAGCTGGGCGTCCGCGGCGCGGCCGTCCGCGAAGCCATGGCGGAGCAGGTCCGCACCAAGAGTCCTGCGTTCCACTGCCTCATGGGCGCAACGGCGGCGGAAGCGAGCGTCCAACACTGGCGCCGGCGGTGGTTCCAGGCACTCGACGGCTACCTCAGCAGCGCCGAAAAGGCCGGCGTGGGCCGCGGCGCCCGCCACCTGACCGTCTACCAGGCCCACATGACCATCAACCGGATGGGTTTCGTGCCCCGCGAGGAGGCCGCGCTGGGACTGCATGCACGGTCCTGGAACCCGCAGTCCCCCGCCGGGCCCCGGCGCCGGCAGCCCGGCACCACCTGACCAACACTCCCGGAAGCGCCCCTGCTCCACCAGAAGAAGGTTCCCATGAGCGACCGCACCGATATCGTTCTCGCCGCCGACGACCGTGACCTGACGGTGGCCCTTGGCTGCTCCGCCGCGGCGCTCGCCTCCCTGCGGGAGCGCGGGGTCCTGGCGAGTTCCGGCGAGCTGTGGGAGGTGGGCCCGGCCCGGGACTACCTCCGCGACGCGGCCTGGGCCGACAGCCTGTGGCATTGAGCCCCGGGGCCCTCCCCGCCCCTTAAACGGCGGAAGGCCGGGCGGATGCCCGGCCTTCCAGTTGCGCGGCTGCGTTACGCGGCGGCCGGCGTGTTGGCGGCACCCGAGAGCGCGCGCAGGATTGCGGTGACCTGCTCGACGAGCTCGGCGTCGTCCTTGGGGTGGATCTCGGCGAAGCGCTCCATGCTCGCCCCGATCGACAGCTGGGCGTCCTCAAGCACCGAGGCGCCTGCAACACCGAGCGAGCGGCGGCCGTCATCGTGGGCGCGGGTCGCGCCGTAGGGGCTCACGGAGGAACCGATCACAGCGGCCGGCTTGGCGGAGATGGAGCTCGCGCCGTAAGGCCGGGAGGCCCAGTCGATGGCGTTCTTCAGCACGGCGGGCATGGTGCCGTTGTACTCGGGGGACACCAGCAGCACGGCGTCGGCCTCGGCGACGGCGGCACGGAACTTCTCGGCGGCGGCGGGAACGCTGCCGGGAACGTCAATGTCCTCGTTGTAGAACGGGAGGCTGGTCAGGTCCTCGTAGGTCACGAGATTCACATCGGCCGGGGCAACCGCCGCGGCGGCCTCGGCGATCTGGCGGTTGTTGGAATCTCCGCGGAGGCTTCCTACAAGAGTGAGAATGGTCGTGGTCATGGGTACTCCTTGAGTGGGTCAACTGGCCGGCCCGGAGGCCGCTGAGTGTTGTAACCGGACCGCGGTCCACTTTATTCCGCCGCTATGCTGGGTCCATGTCGGGCGGTCACACAGTGCTTCGGTTCTCCGGCGGGGACGGTGAGCGGGCCGATGCTGCGCGAAACCGCAGGCTGCTGCTGGAAGCCGCCATGCGGATCGTGGAGTTCGAGGGAGCCGAAAAACTCACGGTGGGGGAGGTGGCGCGCCATGCCGGTGTGGGCAAAGGCACACTGTTCCGCCGCTTCGGGAGCAAGACGGGGCTGATCCAGGCACTGCTCAATGAGTCCGGGAAGGACTTCCAGGCGGCCTTCATGTTCGGACCGCCTCCTCTCGGCCCCGGCGCACCCCCGGGGGAGCGGCTGAAGGCCTTCGGTGCGGCGTTCATCCGGCGGTGCGATTTCGAGGGCCACCTGCTGCGGGCCGCGCAGGAGGACGCCGCGTCGCACGGCCACCCCACGCAGCAGCTCATGCGGCAGCACCTTGCACTGCTGCTCCGCCAGGCCGGCACGGCCGGAGATCTTGAGCTTGCGGCCTACGAACTCGCCGCCTACCTCAATGCGGGACTGTTGATGCATCTCAAGGAGGAACGCGGGATGCCGAACGAACGCCTGATCGCCGGCTGGGACGAGCTCGTCGAGCGCTTCCTGCCGGGCTGATCGGGCACCCCGGCCCGGCCCGGTCCCCGCCGGCCCCGAGCGGCCAGGCGGGCGGCCGGGGCCGGCCCGGTAGGCTGGGGCCATGCATAAGATCCGCACGGCGCTCTTCGGTTTCGGTCTCGGCGGAAGGGTCTTCCACGCACCTTTCCTCGCCGCCGATCCCCGCTTCGAGCTGAAGGTCATCGTCACCTCCGACCCGGGGCGCGCGGCGTCGGCCCGGCTGGCGTACCCGGGGGCCGTCGTGGTCTCCTCGGCGGAGGAGGCCCTCGCCGGGGCGGCGGACCTCGACCTGGCGGTCATTTCCACCCCGCCCGCCACCCATGCAGCGCTGGCACAGGCGGCACTGGAGGCCGCGCTCCACGTGGTCGTCGATAAGCCCTTCGTTGTCGACAGCGCCGAAGGCGTGCGCCTGGTCGAGCTTGCCTCGTCCCGTTCCCGGGTGCTGACCGTTTTCCAGAACCGGCGCTGGGACGGCGACTTCCTCACCGTCGAGCGGCTGCTCCGGGCGGGGTCGCTGGGACGGGTGCGGAGGTTCGAATCGCGGATGGAATTCTTCAAGCCCGAGGTCGCCAAGCCGTGGAAGAGGAGTGCCGGCCCGGACCAGGGCGGAGGCATCCTCTACGACCTGGGCCCGCACCTGATCGACCAGGCCCTGCGGCTTTTCGGCCCGGCGACCCTTGAGCACGCCGAGCTGGCAACGGCGCGCTCCGCCGACGGGCCCGACGACGACGCGTTCGTGGTCCTGCGCCACCGGGACGGCGTGGTGTCCCACCTGGCGATGAACTTCCTCGCACCCCAGGCCGGACCCCGGTTCCGCCTGACCGGCACGGAGGCGTCCTACACGAAGTGGGGGGTGGACCCGCAGGAGGCCTCGATCGAGGCGGGGATGCTTCCCGGGGACCCGCAGTACGGGCGCGAACCGCAGGAGCTGTGGGGCAGGCTCGGCCTGGACCCGTCCGCCGAACCGGTTGAGACCGAGCGCGGCGACTACTGCGCGTTCTACCGGCAGCTCGCCGGCGCGATCCGCCGCGGCGGAGCCGTTCCGGTGGATCCTGAGGATTCCCTGGCGGGCCTGCGCCTCATTGAGCAGGCCCACCGGCTGTCGGGCGCCTAGACCAGCTCGCGCCAGTCCGCCGCTAGCTCAAGCCCATGCGCCTCGGAGACCGACGAGTGCGCCACCCGGCCGGCGGCGGTGTTGAGCCCGCGGGCCAGGGCCGGATCGGCCTCGAAGGCCGCCCGCACGCCCCGGTTCGCCAGGGCCACCGCGTAGCGCAGGGTGACGTTGGTCAGCGCATAGGTCGAGGTGTTCGGTACGGCGCCGGGCATATTGCCGACGCAGTAGAAGAGCGAGTTGTGGACCTTGAACGTCGGCTCCTGGTGCGTGGTGACGTGCGAGTCCTCGAAGCACCCGCCCTGGTCCACCGCGATGTCCACGAGGACGCTGCCCGGCTTCATCCGCGACACCATGTCATTGGTGACGAGCTTGGGCGCCTTCGCCCCCGGAATCAGGACCGAGCCGATGACGAGGTCGGCCTCGAGTACCGACTTCTCGATCTCGAACGCGTTCGAGGCAACGGTCTTCACCCGTCCCGCGTACTGCGCATCGATCTCACGCAGCCGGGCGATGTTGATGTCCAGGATCGTGACCTCCGCCCCGGTCCCCACGGCCATCGCCGTGGCGTTGGTGCCGGCGACACCGGCCCCCAGCACCGTGACCTTGGCCGGACGCACCCCGGGGACTCCGCCCAGCAGCAGGCCGGGGCCGCCGGCCGGCGCGGTCATGACCTGCGCGCCGACCTGGACCGACAGCCGCCCGGCGACCTCCGACATCGGGGCGAGCAGCGGAAGGGTGCGCCCGTCCTGCACCGTCTCGTACGCGATGGCGGTGACCCCGGCATCCAGCAGGTTGCGGGTGAGCTCGGCCTCGGCCGCCAGGTGAAGGTAGGTGAAGAGGATCAGGCCCTCGCGGAAGCGGTGGTACTCCTCCTTGATGGGCTCCTTGACCTTGAGGACCATGTCGGCGCGTCCCCAGACCTCGTCGGCGTCCTCAATAATCTGCGCACCCGCGGCCTGGTACTCCGCGTCGGTGATGTTCGAACCGGTTCCTGCGCCCTTTTCGATGAGCACTGTGTGGCCCTGGGTACTGAACTCGTGGACCCCGGAGGCCGTGATGGCCACGCGGAACTCGTTGTTCTTAACTTCTTTCGGGACGCCGATGATCATGGGATTCTCCAGGTGTCGTTCGGGCAGGCGCCCGGTGGGGCGTGCTTCAAGTATGAGCGGCACCGAAACGGCTGTCTGCCGCATTGCCGGGGTTGCGCACGCACGGCCGGCGCCGCGCTGCCCCGCGCCGGGGTTGCGCACGCACGGCCGGCGGGCGCACCCGCTCCCGGGGTGGCGCGCATTCGCGGGGCCGCCGCGGCCGTGCGTTTCCTCGGAGGAGGGAATGTGCCCTGGATCACTACCAGCGCCGCCGTCCGGAATCAATCGACAATTGTCGAGTCCGGGGGCGGCAAATGTCGCCCCGCTGCCGGCGCAGCCCGTAGGCTGGCCGGATGCACACCCCCGCCATCGAGACCGTCGTGGAGCGGATTGCCGGGACGCTGCGCCGCGGCCTGTCCCTGGAGGACCTCGACGGGGTGCTGGTGGCGTACAGCAGCCACCAAACCTCCGCCGACCGCGTCCGGGTCAATTTCCTGCTGAGCAAGAAGGTGCCCGCCGACGTCGGCGCCTGGCAGCTCCGGCACGGCGTTGGCACCGCGGTGCGCCCGGTGGTGGTTCCGGCCAACGCCGACCTGGGGATGCTGGGGCGGGTCTGCGTCCCCCTGCTGGTCAAGGGCTTCCGGGTCGGGTACCTCTGGGTGCAGCAGGAATCGGAGGACGACCCGGCCGCGGGAATCCTCGCCGCACTTCCCCGGGTCCGCCCGGACCTGGACCGGCTCGCCGAACTCCTGCTGGAGAGCAACACCGCCGATTCGGAGCACCGCAGCCGCCGGGAGGCCGACTTCCTGGCCGCGTGCGGCGGCACCGCCGCGGCCCTCGAAGACCTCCGGGGATGGCCGGAGATCGACGACGGCGGCCCGTGGCAGCTCGCGGTGATCGCCGACGCCGGAAGCCAGCGCGCGCGCCCGGCCGAGGCCGGCACGCTGGTGCACCGGACGGCCGCCCTGCAGGCGACGGTCGGCGTCGAGCCGTTCCTGTTCAGCGCCGGCACCGCGACGCACGCGGTGCTCCTCCTGCGGCCCGGCGTCGGATATGCCGCCCACACCGATGTCCTCCGGCGCTACGGGGAGGGCCTGGCCAAGCGGGCGGGACGCCCCGCCGACCGGCTGGTGCTGGGGCTGGGGGAGCCCTTCGCCGGCCTGGACGGGTTCGCCGACTCCTACGCCCAGGCCCGCCGCGCCGCGCAGGCGGCCGGTGTGGAACCCCAGCTGGGCACCATCGTGGAATACCGCTCGATCGGCGCCTACCAGATGCTCGCGGCCGTCGGGTGGCAGGCCGCGGCGGCCCGCAGCATCTATTTCGCCGAGCTGGAGGAACAGGACCGGGCCGGGGAGCTGCTTCCGGTGCTCGAGCTGTTGTACGACAAGAACGGGTCGGTGCAGGATGTCGCGGCGCAGCTGCACCTGCACCGCAGCAGCGTCTACAACCGCCTCGCGCGGATCCGTGCCATCATCGGGGCCGATCCGCTCAGCGGCGCCGTGCGGCTCGAACTGCACCTTGCGCTAAAGGCCCGCCGCTGGATGCTCCGCCCGAGGTTCTGAGCCGGCCCTGCGGGCACCCTGCCGGTGGACCCACTGTTCGATGTCGCTGCGGCGGATGCGCCGGTGGGAGCCGCGGTATTCGGCGGCGATCTCCCCGGCATCGGTGAGGTTCCGCAGGTAAGTCGGAGAGATCCCGGCCAGTTCCGCGGCCTGCGAGGTCGTCAGGAGCTCGGCCACCGAGGTGCACTGCACGGTGTCTCCCGCCCCCAGCCGGCCGAGCAGGTCGACCACCGCCTCACGGGCTCCTGCCGGCAGGCGGTAGGCCGTGCCGTCGACGAACACCGTGACATCGGCGCTGTCGGCCAGTGCGCGCTCCAGCCGGGCGGCCTCGGCGGCAGGAAGTGCGTCGGTGGTGCGGGGGGCTCGTGGCGGCATGGGGACATTGTGCCAAAGAAGGGAGCCGTTCGGGACTTTCCCGCAAACCCGTTCCCCGGGTTGCGCCCGAACGGAGGGCCACTCCCGGACCGCGGACTACCAGCTGGTCTGGACCGGGAGTATCCTATGTTGATCAGTATCCTTACTACCGTTCGCGGCCGGCTCCGGCCGCTTGAAGCGAGATGGTGAAGGCAATGACCACAATCGACTCCACGCACACACCGGGTGCCGCACGGACAGGCACCGTCCCCATCGAAGCCGGCGAACTGCCTTGGTGCCACGGCTGCGGCACCGACGAGTTCCTGATCTTCGAAGAGTACGTTCCACCCCGGCTGCCGATCGGCGGCGGGGCCATCCTGCCCGCCAGCGCCGGCTACTCGTGTTCGGAGTGCGGCAGCTTCGCGGCGCACACGGTGCCCGGGGACTGGAGCCCGCCGCATTGGTTCTGGTACAGCTGATCCCTCCCCGGCCGGTTCCCCCGCCCCGGGGGACCGCCCTTGACCTTGACGCTGCGTCAACTCCTACGTTGGATGAAGCACGAATCCAAACGGGAGAACACGCAGTGGAACGATCGATCCAGGACGTCGCCCGCCTTGCCGGCACGACAAGCAGGACCCTGCGCCATTACGGGCAGCTGGGACTCCTGCCGCCCTCGCGCGTGGGCGCCAACGGCTACCGGTACTACGACGACGGCGCCCTGGTCCGCCTCCAGCGCATCCTCCTCCTGCGCGGACTCGGGCTGGCACTGCCCGCCATCAAGGAGATCCTCGATGGCGGTGAACACCCGGCCGCTGCCCTGCGCACCCACCTGGGACAACTGCGCCGTGAACAACAGCGGATCGGGCAACAGATCGAATCGGTGCTCGGCACCGTGCGGAGTCTTGAGAGAGGGGAACCCCTGATGGCGGAGAACATGTTCGACGGTTTTGACCACACCCAGTTCAAGGAGGAGGTGGAGCAGCGGTGGGGCGCCGACGCGTACGCCTCGGCGGACGCCTGGTGGCGTGCGAAGAGCGAGGGGGAGCGCAGGGACTACTCGGCCGCGGCGAAGGAGCTTGCGGAGGACTGGGCCGCCGCGGCGTCCGGCTCCGAGCGGCCCGGGGGATCCCGCGCCCAGGAGCTGGCCGCCCGGCACGTCGCCTGGTTGTCCGACGCGCCGGGGATTCCCCGCGAAGACGGCAGGCCGGCGAAGGGCTACATCCTCGGCCTGGGGGAGATGTACGTCGCCGATCCCCGCTTCAGCGCCGTCTACGGGGGCCCGGAGAAGGCCGGCTTCGTCCGGGATGCCCTGAAAGCCTACGCCGAGGCCAACCTCTAGGCCGCATCTGCGTTGCGGCCGGTCCGGCGGAGCCCGCAGCCGGCCAATGGCCGCCCCGCCGCACCGCCTCCGGAATATCCGGAGGCGCCCGGCGGGGCCGGCGCTCTTGACCCTCCCTGAAACAGGTGGTTCGATGATCGCGTGCGCCCCGAAGCGCACCGAAGGTGGGAGGCCCCGAAATGGGATCGACTGTTGTTCCAGGGGGCGGGAGCAGGAAAGCTGCTCAACACAAAAGTGCGGGATCCGGCCGCGGGCCGGCGCCGGGGCGGCCGTGACGGCGCAGGCGGCCGGCCAGCGGCGGGCCGACGGCGCGAGGGGACTCGTCGCGATCCTCACGGTCGATGACGAACCGAGCGTCTCCCGGGCCGTCGCCCGGGACCTGCGCCGGCGCTTCGGTGAGCACTACCGGATCGTACGCGCCGATTCCGGAGCCGAGGCGCTGGAGGCGCTGCGGGAACTGAAGCTCCGCGGCGACGAGGTCGCCCTCCTCATCGCCGACCACAAGATGCCCGAGATGAACGGCATCGAGTTCCTCGAAGCCGCCATCGACATCTACCCGGCGGCGCGACGGATGCTGCTGACCGCCTACGCCGACACGAGCGCGGCGATCGACGCAATCAACGTCGTCGACCTCGACCACTACCTGCTCAAGCCATGGGACCCGCCGGAGCAGAAGCTCTACCCGGTGGTCGACACGCTGCTTGAGTCCTGGCGCACCGCCGACCGCCGGCCGGTCCACACAACGACCCTCGTTGGCCACCGGTGGTCCGCGCGGTCCTTCGAGGTGCGCGAGTTCCTCGCCCGGAACCAGCTCTCGTACCGCTGGCTGTCGGTCACCGAACCGGAGGCCCAACGGATCATGGCGGCGGCGGGGACCGACGGCTCGGTGCTTCCGGTGGTGGTCACCGCCGGTGGCGACGTGCTCATCGCCCCCACCGACGCCGAACTCGCCGAGCGCGTGGGGCTAAGCACCGCCCCGCTCGAGGACTTCTACGACCTCGTGGTCGTGGGGGCAGGCCCGGCGGGCCTGGGCGCCGCCGTCTACGGCGCCTCCGAGGGGCTGAGGACCGTGCTCGTCGAGAAGAGCGCCACCGGCGGTCAGGCGGGGCAGAGCTCACGGATCGAGAACTACCTTGGCTTCCCGGACGGGGTTTCGGGCGCCCAGCTCGCCGACCGTGCCCGGCGGCAGGTCGCCCGGTTCGGCGCCGAGGTCCTCACCACCCGCACCATGACCGGGCTCGAGGCGAGGGGCGGTGCGCGGGTGGTGACCTTCGCCGATGGAAGCGAGATCGCCGGCCATGCGGTCGTCCTGGCCCTCGGTGTGGCGTACAAGACCCTTGAGGGTGAGGGGCTGGCCCACCTGACGGACCGGGGGGTCTTCTACGGTGCGGCCACGGCCTCGGCGGCCGACCTCGCCGGTGAGGACGTGTACATCGTCGGCGGCGCCAATTCCGCGGGACAGGCCGCCGTCTACTTCGCCCGCTCGGCCCGCTCGGTGAAGCTGGTGATCCGCGCCTCGACACTCCAGCTCTCCATGTCCTCCTACCTCATCGACCAGATCGAGGCGACGGACAACATCGAGCTCCTGCTGCGGAGGGAGGTGGTGGCGGCGAGGGGGGAGGACCACCTTGAGGGACTCACCCTGCTGAACCGGGGGACCGGCGGCACCGTGGAGGTGCCGGCGAACTGGCTGTTCGTGTTCATCGGAGCCGATCCCCATACCGGCAGCCTGGAGGGCGTCCTCGTCCGCGACAGCCGCGGGTTCATTGTGACCGGCAATGACCTGCTGACCGACGGCAGGCCCCCGGCGGGGTGGCCGCTGGACCGCATGCCCTACCCCCTGGAGACCAGCGTCCCGGGAGTGTTCGTGGCCGGGGATGTGCGGGCCGGCTCCGTGAAGCGCGTGGCCTCGGCCGTTGGCGAAGGCGCCATGGCCGTCACCCTCGCCCACCGCTACCTGGCCGCGCAGTGACCGGGTCGGAACGCTGCGATCCCCGGGAGATCCGCACGCTCTTCCTGTTCGAGAAGCTCACCGAGGAGCAGCTCGCGTGGATCTGCGAAATCGGCAGGGTGCACTCCTACGGGGCGGAGCTGATCTACGGGGAAAACACCCCGGCGGAGCGCTTCTACGTCCTGCTCGAGGGCGAGGTGGTCCTGACCAGGCGGGTCGGCGACGACGACGTCGAGCTCATCCGCACAAGCCAGCGCGGCGTGTACGCCGGTGCGGTGCAGGCCTACCTGGGCGACCGGGTGCCGCAGAGATACGCGACGTCGTTCCGAACGAGCCGGCCCAGCAGGTTCCTGGAGATCGGGGCGGACGACTTCGGGAACCTCATTGCCAACTGGTTCCCCATGGCCCTGCACCTGCTCGAGGGGCTGTTCCTCGGCATGGAGAACACGCGGGAGGTGATCGCCCAGCGGGAGCGCCTGATCGCCCTTGGCTCACTGTCGGCCGGGCTCACCCACGAACTCAACAACCCCGCCGCCTCGGCGCTGCGGGCCACCGCCGTACTGCGCGAACGGGTCGCCGACCTGCGCGACACCATCCATTTCGCGGCGGGCCTGACCGTGGCCCCGGAAGCCCTCGAACGGCTCGTCGTCCTGCAGGAGGAGGGCCTGCGCCGGTCACGGCGCGTCGGAACACTCAGCCCGCTCGGGGTTTCGGACCGGGAGGACGCGCTGTCGGAGTGGCTGGAGGACCGCGGCGTCGAGGGAAGCTGGGAGCTCGCGGCGACCTTCGTCCAGGCCGGCGTCGACGAGGCGTGGCTGGCGGAGGCCGCAACAGCAGCTCCGGACGGCGACATCAACGGGGTCCTGCACTGGCTGGCCAACGTGATGGCCACGGAACAGCTGATGACCGAGATCCAGGATTCGACCTCCCGCATCTCCTCCCTCGTTCAAGCCGCCTCCCAGTATGCCCAGTTGGACCGGGCGCCCTACCAGGTGGCCGATGTGCGGATGCTGCTGGACAGCACCCTCGTCATGCTCAACCAGAGGATCGGTTCCGGTATCGCCGTCGAGAAAACCTATGACGCCGACCTGCCGCCGGTGCAGTGTTACCCGGCCGAACTCAACCAGGTGTGGACGAACCTCATCGACAACGCGGTCGCCGCCATGGAAGGGCAGGGAAGGCTGAGCGTGAGCGCGGTCCGCGAGCGCGAGGCGGTCCTCGTGGAGATCGCGGATACCGGCCCCGGCGTCCCCGAGGACATCCGCGCCCGCATCTTTGAGCCGTTCTTCACCACCAAGCCGGTGGGCCGCGGCACCGGCCTGGGCCTCGACATCTCCTGGCGGATCGTCGTGAACAAGCACCACGGCTCCCTGAAGCTCGTCCACGGCCCGGGCACCAGGTTCCAGGTGCGGTTGCCGCTGCGCCAGGCCGCGGAGGACAACGGCGCGGGCCCCGCCGTGGCACCCGGATCCGGATCCGCATGAACACCGCCCTGGTCCTGCTCGCCATCGTGGCGGTCATCTGCGCGGGAAGCGCCCTGGCCGCCCGGTGGCGGATGTCGGCCCCGCTGCTGCTCGTGGTGATCGGAGTGATCGGCTCCTACCTGCCCTTCATCCCCCCGGTGCGCCTTATCCCGGAGCTGGTGCTGATCGGCATCCTGCCGCCGCTGCTCTACGCGGCGGCGCTGCGCAGCTCGGTCGTGCAGTTCCGGGCCCTTCGGCGTCCCATCGCGCTGCTCTCCGTCGGCTACGTCATCTTCGGCACGGTCGCCGTGGGCCTCCTCGTCGCCTGGCTGATCCCCGAGGTGCCCCTGCCGGCCGCCTTCGCCCTGGGCGCCGTCGTAGCGCCCCCGGACGCCGTGGCGGCGACCTCTATCGCGCGCCGGGTGGGAATGCCCCGGCGGGCAGTGGCGATCCTGGAGGGTGAGTCACTCATCAATGACGCCACGGCCCTGGTGCTGCTGCGCTCCTCCATCGCCGCGCTCGCCGGAAGTATCAGCCTGCTGGAGGTCGCCTTCGAACTTGTGGTGGCCGCCGCCGGCGGCGCGCTGATCGGCGCGGGCACCGCGCTGCTGCTGCTGGCGATCCGCCGGCGGGTGCTGAACGTGCCGATCAACACGGCGATGTCGTTGGCCGCTCCCTTCGTGGCGTTCCTCCCCGCCGAGGCCCTCCATACCTCCGGGGTGCTCGCCGTCGTCGTGGCCGGCCTGATCATCGGCACCCGGACTCCTGCCATGCCCGGCAGCGCCTCTCGGTTGAGCCAGCGCACCAACTGGGCCACGGTCCAGTTCCTCCTCGAAAACGCGGTGTTCCTGCTCATCGGGCTGCAGGTCCGCTCGATCGTCGACGCCGCCCTGATGGATCCGATGGGCCCGCCGCGGGTCTGGACCGTGTGCCTGGTCATCCTGCTGGCGGTCATCGTGCTGCGCCCGGTCTGGATCTTCCCCGCCAGCTACCTGCCGCGGCTCCTGCCGCCGATTCGGAAGAGCGAGCCCCCGCTGCCCTGGCAGCTGCCCGCCGTCGTCTCGTGGGCCGGAATGCGCGGGGTCGTCACGCTGGCGGCGGTGTTCGTTCTTCCCCCGGACGTCCCGCACCGGGCGGTGCTCGTCCTCGCCGCCCTCGTGGTGGCCGCCGGGACCCTGGCCGTCCAGGGTTTTACCCTGCCCTGGGTGGTGCGCCGGCTCGGGCTGCGCGGCCCCGACCGCCGCGAGGACGCGCTGCAGCGGGCCCTGCTGGTGCGCCAGTCGACGGCCGCCGGGCTGGGGCAGCTCGAGGGCAGGATTCTTGACGGGGATTCCCCCGAGATGCTCGGAATGCTCCGCGGCCGCACCAGGGAGTGGAGCGCCGCGGCCTGGGAGCGGCTCGGCCCGCCGGAATCCCAACTCCAAACGCCGAGCCAGCGGTATTTCGAACTGCGGATGGTCATGCTCGACGCCGAACGGCGGGAGGTGCTGAACCTGCGCCGTTCGGGCGCTTATGCCGCCGAGGTGGTCGACGAAGTCCTCGAACGGCTCGACTCCGAGGAGGCGATGCTTGAGACCTTCCTCGCCGAGGAGGCGGACGAGGCCGGCGAAGCCGTCCCGACGGCGCTTCCGCCGGTCCCGGTGGACGCGCGGACCGGGCCCGCCCGGGACGGGTGTTCACACCTCCGGGACGCACCGGACCAGCAGGCGCCGGAGCGGCCGCGGTGCCTTGAGTGCCTCCGGGAGGGAACGACGCCGGTGCACCTGCGCATGTGCCTCTCATGCGGGGAAGTCGCATGCTGCGAGTCCTCGCCAGGGCTGCACGCCGAACGGCATTTCCGGAACACCGGGCATCCGCTGATGCGCAGCGTCGAGCCGGGTGAGTCATGGCGCTGGTGCTACCTCGATGAGGTGCTTGGCTGAGACCCGCCCGCACACCCGGGCACCGGGGTGGGAAACACAAAGGCCCGTCCGGCTGCTGCCGGACGGGCCCCTGTGCTCACGAATCGATCAGCGGGCGGCGCTGATCAGTTCGCTTGTGGCGGCGCGGAACAGGCCGCCCTGCCGGGTTCCAATGAACAGCCACTTCCCGTCGTCGCTCGCATCGAGCGCCGTCACCGAGGTGGAGGCCAGCCCGGCGGACACGTTCTTCCAGGTGGCACCGCCGTCGAGGCTTGCCAGCACGCCGCGGCCGTGGACCCACAGGGGGCTGGGGCGGAACGTCGTCGATCCGGCGAAGAGCACCGTCTCGTTTCCGTGCTTGCCTTTCACCGTGGCCGAGGTGATCGAACTGGTGTACATGTCGATCCCGCCGACGTCCGAGCGGGTGAAGCTCTTCCCGCCGTCGGTCGAGACCGAGATACCCCGACCCCCGGCGACAATGTGCAGCGGATCGGCCGGATCGACCCAGACGGTCGAGGTCTCACCCTCCTGGACCCGTCGGATCGTCTGGCCGTCGTCGTCCGAGACGTAGAGTCCCTCGTCGGCGGCAAGCCACATCCGGGAGTCGTTGGAGGGGTCGATCGTGATGTTCCGGATGGTGATCGGGTGCTCGTACGTCGTCCAGGTCTGCCAGGCGTCGTGGGTGACCCAGAGTCCCGTGTCGCCCAACTGGGAGTAGCTTCCCGCGCCGTGGCCGGCCACCGTCGGGCTGGCCTCAAGGTCGTGGATCACCTGTCCGCCGGATTTGCGGCCGAGCTGGGTCCAGGTCGATCCCGCATCGGTGCTCACCTGGATTTCGTGGGAGAACCAGGCGTCCACCCGGCTCCGCCACAGGGTGTTCCTATCGCCGGCGTCCTGCTCAAGTTCATCCGAGCGGACACCGAACATGCCCTCTCCGCCCGTTCTGCCCCATTCGACGATGTTGGCGGGCAGCGTGCGCCCGGCGGGGAGGTCCCGCGACCCCGTCCCCTGGTCGTCGGAAATGAACACCCGCGGACTGCCCTTGGCATCGGTCGAGGCGATCACGTCACCGACGGTCGTCGCGGAAACCCCAAGCCGCTTGAAGGAGCGGCCGTCGTTGCCGGAGGCGTAGAGGCCGCCGGCTTCCATGGCCACGAGCAGGGATCGCCGGTCATCGGGCCACCGATCGAAATCGCTGCCCACACCGTAGATCGGGTAGGGGGACGTCTGCCAGGTCGCGCCGTTGTCGGAGGACCGGGCGTAGCCGTTGTCGCTCGTGGCCCGGATCAGTTCATTGCCCACGGCGTGGATGTCAACGGAGTAGGACCCGAGCGGATCGGACGTCGTCCAGGTGGTGCCCTTGTCGGTGGAGGTGGAGACCCGTTCGCGCTCGCTCACGGCCACCACCGATCCGGTCGCGGCGATGCCGGTGAAGACCGTGTCGGGGGATTCGTACACCTGCTCAGGGGTGCCGGGCTTCCCGAAGATCCCCTCGACCCGCCAGACCGTATTGCGTCCGGCGACGAGCAGGTTGCCGTGCTGCAGGGTGGCTCCGTTCACGAGGCCGGGCCAGCGGAACGGGACGTGGGACCAGCTGGCCCCACCGTCGAGGCTGGTCTCGACGCCGTCGGCCGTGAGGACGGCAAGTTTGCTGCCGTCATTGACGACCGCGGAGAAGTGCTTGTCGGGCATCGGCAGGACGCTCCAGGTCTTGCCCAGGTCCTCCGTGCGCAGCAGGCGCCCGGCGTAGCTGGGATCGAGGGCTGGCTGGCCCGGCGCGCCGTTGACGGCGTACCAGAATGCCTTGCCGTTCTTGGGATCGGCGATGGGGACGCCGGCGCCGTCCGCGACCGGCAGGGACTTCACCTGGCGCCAGGAGGCGCCGCGGTCGGTGGTGACGAACGGGCGGACCGAGGTCGACGTCGTCTGCATGGCCGTTCCGGGTGCGGCCGGGGACACGGCCAACTGGTACGAGCTGGCGTTGCGGCCAACCTGCTTCCAGGTGCTTTCGTCGGTTTCGCCCGAGACGACCTCCAACGTGCCCGTCCCGACGATCTGCCGGCCGCCGGTGGTTGAGGCGGCAGTCACGGTGTAGGCACCGAGATCGCGCGCCTCGACGTCGGCGCTGAACCAGCCGGGCATGGTGGGGGACGGGACGGTGGCGACGGTCAACGGTTCGGTGCCGCCATCGGTGGTGCGCGCGACGGTCAGGGTCGGTGCTTCGTCGAGGCGGAGGAAGGAGGAGACCAGGACCTGCGTCGTTCCGGGCGCTGCGGGTTGTGGCGTCGCGATAACCGAGAGGCGGCGTGAGTGCTCAAGGTAGGGGATGCGCACCTCGGTGCCATTGCTCAGGCGGGCGAGAATCACTCCGGAGAGCTCGGAGTCGGCATCACCGACCACGGCGGAGGCCAGTGCCTCGACCGGAACCGAGGCGCCGGGTCCAAGAGTGAGTTCGGTGCTGCTGAGCGTCAGGTTCCCGGCGCTGTCCTTGGAGGGAAGGACCTCAAGCCGGGCAGAGACCGGCTCGCCCGAAAGGTTCTCCAAAGTGAACCCGAGGGAGACCGGCTGATCTTCACCGGCATCGGCCTGGCCGAACCCGAGGGACGACGGCGAGGCGAGGACGCTTGCCGCCGCCAGGGTTCCCACGTCCGCCCGGCCGGCGCCCTGCACGGTCGGGGAAAGCCGTGCCGATGCTCCGGTGAGCTCCTTGGAGCTGCCCACCAGGAGCGACCTGAGCGATGCCGGCGGAAGGTCCGGATGCTGGGCACGTGCGATGGCCGCGGCTCCCGCAACGAACGGGGAGGCCATCGACGTTCCGGAGAGCCGCAGGACGTTGCCGGGTAACCCTTGGAAGGCAGGGACCGTGGAGAGGATGTCCAGGCCGGGGGCCACGATTTCGGGTTTGAGCAGACCGCGGACCGTCGGGCCGCGGGAGCTGAAGCCGGCGATCGTGTCGGTCGCGTCAACCGAGGAAATTGTCACGCGTGCCGTCCCGTCCTCCACGGAGGGGGCGAACGCGGTGTACTCGGAGTGCTTCATGCCAAGGACTACCAGCGACTCCAGCCGTGAATCGTTGGCCTGGGCGAGGGAGCCGGCGCCGCTTGGAGCGACGTTGATGATGCCGGGCTCCGGCTCGCCAATCGGGGGTGGGCCGGGCGTTTCCGTGTCGTTCGTAGGGGGGGCGGAGTAGAAGACCATCGCCACCGCGCCGCGCTCCTCGGCGAGCAGGGCCCTCGTGATGTGGGGGCCGGCGGACTCGGTCGCGCTCCGGGGGAGGTCGCCCATAAAGGCGACGATCTTTCCGGAGACATCCCCGGCCGCGTCGAAGTCGGCCGGGCCTCCCGACCCTCCGACGGCGACCACCGGTGCGGTGATGTCCTGTTCGGGCGGATTCGCACTGAACGGCGCCCGCCAGGTGGAAAGCCCACGCTGCACGGGAGCGGCGAGCGCTGCGGTAGCGACCCGGAAGTCGGTCACGGATGCGCCGACGGCCAGGACGTCAGGGGCCGCTGCGGGCGATCCGACGGTCCCCTCGCCGGGACCCTCATTTCCGGCGGCGGCGACCACGAGGGAGCCGCTCCTGGTGGCGTTTGAGGCGGCGGCACCGAGCGCGTCGTAGCCGTCGCCTGCGCCACCCAGGCTCATATTGATGACATCGGCGGGGTGGCGGCCGAGCGGGTCGGCCGCGGCCTCAACGGCGGCGATGATCGTCGATTCCCAGCCCTCCCCCTTGGCATCGAGCACCTTGTAGGCGGTGAGGGAGGCCTCCGGCGCGACACCGGCTGCGGGGCCGGTCCCGGCCACGATGCCCGCCACGTGCGTGCCGTGGTAATGGTCATCCATCGGGTCTTCGTCCTCATTGACGAAGTCGTACCCGCCCACGACGGTGAAGTCCTCACCGAGGCCGCCGCCGAGTTCGGGCAGCGTGTAGTCCACCCCGGTGTCGAGGATGGCGACGACCGAGCCTCCGCCGGCAGCGGCGTCGGCTGGCGTCTCGGCGTTCTTCTCCGGCTCGGCCGGGTCGGATGCTTCGGCGGGAGCCGAGGGGGAAGGCGTGGGGGAGGGCTTCGCGGTCGCTTCCGGCTTCCCGGTGGGAGCGGTGGGTTCTGCTGTTGCCTTCGTCTCGCCGGCCGGTGCGGTGGGGCCGTCGGTTGCCGCCGGCTCCTCCGAAGGCTCGGCCGGCGGGGTGGCGGGGGCGGTCTCCAGGAGGTGGACCCGGCGGTCCAGCTCCACCCGGGCGACCCCAGGAATCCCGCGCAGGGACTCGAGCTGATCCGCATCGACCGTGGCGATGACGGCGTTCAGGACGCCGGCGACGTGCCGTGGCTCGTCGAGCCGGATGCCGCGGGCCCCGGCCTCGGCGAGGACCGCCTCCTGGGCTCCGGTGACCTCGGTGCGGGCCGAGCGGTAGGCCTCCCGCGCCGAGGAGCGGGCGTTTCCGGCGCCTCCCCGCAGCGCGCCGGCCTGGGCATCACCGATTCGACCGAGCGCGTGCTCCCCCTCGAATTCGATGATGACGCGTTGGGGTTCACCGCCGGCGGCGGCGGGAGGGGCGTCGACGGCGGCCAGGCCGCTCGCGATGACAGCGAGGACCGCCGTGCCTCCGGCAAGATGGGTTAGGGAACGGGAACCGAGCATTGACATGGGCATCCTTCGTCACGATCGCCATTTGGCGTGCCGTAACTCTACGTGTCCCCTCACCAGAAAACTGGCCGCGCACGGCCTCTGGCCGCAGGAGGCCAGAATTGCGCATCCTGCACTGCGCCCAATGTGTCATCAACCCGTCACAACCAGCCGCGGCGGGCCGCCTCCGCCCCTGCCTGGAACCGGTTGGCCGCGCCCAGTTCCGCCATCAGGTCCTGGCTCCTGCGGCGCAGGGTGCGGGCCGACATGCCGAGCTGGCGGGCGATCACCTCGTCCTTCAGGCCAGCTCCGATCAGGGTGAGCATCGCGTGCTCCTCCGGGGTGGGCGCCCGCTCCGTCCGCTGTGCCGGGGTGGCCAGTTCCCGCGCGAGGGCCTCGGTGGTCCCCGCAACCGGGATGGCCGAGCGCCAGTAGAACTCGAACAAGCTGCACAGGGCGTCAACCAGCGGGGGAGACTCGGTCACCAGGGCATCGAACCGTTCGCCCTCCAAAGTGAGGGAGACCATCGCCATTGAGCGGTCGGCGATCGCGAGCTTCAGGGGAAGCTCGGGCACCGCCCGCGCCTGTTCGCCGCGGGCGACGAGCTGCTGGACCTCCTCCCAGCTGCCCTGGTGCTCGAAGCTCGCCGCCGAGTAGACGGCCCGCCACGAGACGCCCCGGTCCAGCACCACGGGTTCGAGCGGGTTCGAGGAGGCCGAGACGTAAGGGGGCCGGTCGAAGGCAAGGAACTCCCTGCCCGCCTGGTGCTGAAGCCGTACATACCAGGAGGCCAGGGCATCGGCGCCGCTGAGCACCTGGGTCTGGGGCGCCTCGGCCTGGCTCGAGCGGCCGGCGTCGAACTGGTCCGCGAGGGCGCCGATTGAGTCGCGGATGCGGGCGAGGCCGTCGCTGTACCGGTCGGTGAGGATCCGCAGGGCAAAGCGGGGGTCCACCGGCGCGTAGTCGCCCTCCGCCGTGGCGCGCCGGGCAACCAGGCCCATGCCGCGCAGCAGGTCCAGCCGCTGTTCGGCTTCGGCGTGGGGAATGCCAAGCTGCTCGGCCACCAGCTGGACGCTCGCCGCGCCCTGCCGCAGGACGAGGTGGTAGATGCGCTCGCTGGCCTCGTCGATTCCGAGGAGGTCGAGAACGGTCTCATCCTTTGCCATGGCATTCAGACTACCGAGGCCGCGGTCTGCGTGCCGTTGATGAACCGCGCCCGACTCAATTCCCCAAGGAGCAAGAGGGCCCTGGGAACGGTTTGCCGACCGGGCTTTTCCGGGCCTGCCCCGGCCCCGTTGGATAATGGGCAGTCCCCCTCAGTAGTGTTTCCCTATGGCCTCCCTTCGAAACAGCCGCGCCGCTGCGCTCCCAGCCAAACTTTCCCGCTCCTGGCTGCTCGCGTCAGCGGCCTCCGAGGCCAACTTCGCACCCGCCCTGGCCTCCGAAGCCGACTCCGTCATCTTCGACATGGAAGATGCGGTGCCCGCTGAGGCGAAGGCCGAGGCCCGCGCGCGGGTGGTGGAGGCGTTGTCCTCCGGCATGACCGCCTGGGTGCGGGTCAACGGCATCGAGACCGAGTACTGGGCCGATGACCTCGCGGCCCTCTCCGGCCTGCCCGGGCTGCGCGGGGTCATGCTGGCCATGACCGAGAAGCCCGAGCAGGTGACCCACACCGCGATGCGCCTCAAGGCCGGCACGCCGGTCCTCGCCCTCGTCGAGTCGGCGCTTGGAATCGAGAATGCCACGGCCATTGCGAGCGCTCCGGGGACCTTCCGCCTGGCCTTCGGTGTCGGTGACTTCCGCCGGGACACCGGAGCCTCGGACGACCCCATGGCCCTGGCCTATGCGCGGTCCAAGCTTGTGGTGGCCTCCCGTGTCGGCCAGCTCCCGGGGCCCATCGACGGGCCGACCGTCGGGGCGCTCGGTGAGGACCTGCTGCAGGCGAGCAAGGTCACCGCCTCGATGGGGATGACCGGCAAGCTGTGCCTCTCACCCGAGGCGACCGACACGATCAACAGGGCGCTCTCCCCGAGTGAATCGGAGATCCAGTGGGCCGTTGAGCTGCTCAGCGCCCATGCCGCCGGCGCCGTCGTCGGGGACGGTTCCTACCTTCCGCGGCTGGCCCGGGCGCAGAAGATCTCGTCACTGGCCGACTCCTACGGACTCTGGAACGCCTGAGCCGGTAGGTCGCGCTTCGGCGGCTTAGACCGCCATGGCCCTCTGCTGCTGTGCGCTGAGCGGGGAAGCCCCTCCGCAGTTGCTGCAAACCAGAAGGCGGCTCCGCCGCACCGTGAGCAGCGGGATGAAGAACAGCGTGAACTTCGTGGCCCGCTGGATAACCTGCTGCGGAGCGAAGCGCCCGCAGAAGTGGCAGCTGGCGGAGCGGGAGAACAGGACGCGCTCGCGCGTGGTGAGGCCGAACAGGAAAAACATCGTGCTCCTTCAATGGCGCGGGATTGGTCCGAGAGATCCACGCTACCCCTAACCCGAAGAAAATAGAAAGCATGCTGATGATTGACTTGCCGCCGCCTGTCCGGGTGCCTTAACCCAAAAACGTCCCGCACCAGGGGTGCGGGACGTCCTTGAAAGCGGAGGTTACTGCCGGCGGTACTTGTTGACCAGGGGGCAGTCGAAGGGGTCGCGGGCCGCGAGGCCGACCCGGTTGAGGTAGGTGACCACGGCGGCGTAGGAGGCGCCGACGCCGACCTCGGTGTAGGGGACCTTGAG
This sequence comes from Arthrobacter melezitosi, assembly GCF_054511055.1. NCBI lineage: Bacteria > Bacillati > Actinomycetota > Actinomycetes > Micrococcales > Micrococcaceae > Arthrobacter > Arthrobacter melezitosi. The sequence goes on along the minus strand of NZ_JBTNDJ010000004.1, from coordinate 31 downwards.
GGTCTCGCAGTGCTCGCGGACGATCACGGCG
>NZ_JBTNDJ010000034.1:0-1920 GCF_054511055.1 Arthrobacter melezitosi | reverse complement strand
CCGGCGTTCCAGACGCACCGGCCCCGCACCATCCCCCAGGGGGACACCGCAGAACCAGGCGCCGTACTAACGGCCACCGGGAAAAGAACCCAAACTATTCGTTGATATTCCACCCATGAGCACCCACCGCGGAACAAACGCCCGCGCTATGGGCTCTCCTTGCAGGCCACACACCCAACACAGTGGAAGCGTGCGTGAAACCCGAAGGCGCTCCTTAGAAAGGAGGTGATCCAGCCGCACCTTCCGGTACGGCTACCTTGTTACGACTTAGTCCCAATCGCCGGTCCCACCTTCGACGGCTCCCTCCCACAAGGGGTTAGGCCACCGGCTTCGGGTGTTACCAACTTTCGTGACTTGACGGGCGGTGTGTACAAGGCCCGGGAACGTATTCACCGCAGCGTTGCTGATCTGCGATTACTAGCGACTCCAACTTCATGAGGTCGAGTTGCAGACCTCAATCCGAACTGAGACCGGCTTTTTGGGATTAGCTCCACCTCACAGTATCGCAACCCTTTGTACCGGCCATTGTAGCATGCGTGAAGCCCAAGACATAAGGGGCATGATGATTTGACGTCGTCCCCACCTTCCTCCGAGTTGACCCCGGCAGTCTCCCATGAGTCCCCGGCATAACCCGCTGGCAACATGGAACGAGGGTTGCGCTCGTTGCGGGACTTAACCCAACATCTCACGACACGAGCTGACGACAACCATGCACCACCTGTAAACCGGCCACAAGTGGCCGGCGCATCTCTGCGCCATTCCGGTTCATGTCAAGCCTTGGTAAGGTTCTTCGCGTTGCATCGAATTAATCCGCATGCTCCGCCGCTTGTGCGGGCCCCCGTCAATTCCTTTGAGTTTTAGCCTTGCGGCCGTACTCCCCAGGCGGGGCACTTAATGCGTTAGCTACGGCGCGGAAAACGTGGAATGTCCCCCACACCTAGTGCCCAACGTTTACGGCATGGACTACCAGGGTATCTAATCCTGTTCGCTCCCCATGCTTTCGCTCCTCAGCGTCAGTTACAGCCCAGAGACCTGCCTTCGCCATCGGTGTTCCTCCTGATATCTGCGCATTTCACCGCTACACCAGGAATTCCAGTCTCCCCTACTGCACTCTAGTCTGCCCGTACCCACCGCAGATCCGGAGTTAAGCCCCGGACTTTCACGGCAGACGCGACAAACCGCCTACGAGCTCTTTACGCCCAATAATTCCGGATAACGCTTGCGCCCTACGTATTACCGCGGCTGCTGGCACGTAGTTAGCCGGCGCTTCTTCTGCAGGTACCGTCACTTTCGCTTCTTCCCTACTGAAAGAGGTTTACAACCCGAAGGCCTTCATCCCTCACGCGGCGTCGCTGCATCAGGCTTGCGCCCATTGTGCAATATTCCCCACTGCTGCCTCCCGTAGGAGTCTGGGCCGTGTCTCAGTCCCAGTGTGGCCGGTCACCCTCTCAGGCCGGCTACCCGTCGTCGCCTTGGTGGGCCATTACCCCGCCAACAAGCTGATAGGCCGCGAGTCCATCCAAAACCGCAATAAAGCTTTCCACCACCAGGCCATGCGGCCGGCAGTCGTATCCGGTATTAGACCCGGTTTCCCAGGCTTATCCCAGAGTCAAGGGCAGGTTACTCACGTGTTACTCACCCGTTCGCCACTAATCCCCGGTGCAAGCACCGGATCATCGTTCGACTTGCATGTGTTAAGCACGCCGCCAGCGTTCATCCTGAGCCAGGATCAAACTCTCCGTAAATGCATTACAGACACAACAAACGCCCCCGGGAAAACGGGAGAACCTGCTGCACAAAATTCGAAACCAGCCAAAAAAACCAGCCCACCACACGGGGTGCGGCAGACCAGCCAATTCAACCAATCAACAAACAATCGGTATCAACAAACTTGGCACACTATTGAGTTCTCAAACAACA
>NZ_JBTNDJ010000033.1:0-2666 GCF_054511055.1 Arthrobacter melezitosi | reverse complement strand
CAGCCAAAAAAACCAGCCCACCACACGGGGTGCGGCAGACCAGCCAATTCAACCAATCAACAAACAATCGGTATCAACAAACTTGGCACACTATTGAGTTCTCAAACAACAAACACGTGGAAATACTCTTCCGAGCCAGACTCGAAGTTTTACCTTCGAATCCTCCAAAGCTCTTTATTTCTTCGCCGTGGTGTGTTACTAACTTATTTCATTTCCTTTCCCCTTGTCAAATCCGCCCTTTTCGGTAAGAACCGAAACGAATTTAGCAAAAGGAAACAACCACACAACAAATAAAGCATCATCCGGCTTTAGTGCTCAGCACACGCTGGACTAGCTTGAAATAGTTGATGGGGTTGGCTGCCCTCACCGGGGCAACTCAGAAAACATTACATGCCTCCGCCGGTCCTTGCAAACCCACAGGGCACCTTGTGACGAGAGTCGCAGGCCCGGCTCTGGCTGGCGCTGGAGCGCGGCGTAACGGGCGCTCCGTTCTTCTTCAGCTGCCGCAGTGCAGCCCGCACTTCGAGCACTGCAGGACCGGCCCAGCCATCGCAGGACCCTGGCTCGCCTGGTCCAGGGTCGTCCCGCCCAGGGCCACGACGGATAGAGCAGCGGAGACCGGGACGGACTGCACCTTCCATGTCCAAGGCCGTTCTTGCCGTTCGTGGGACAGGGTGAACGGCTGGGATGGTCCCAGCTCGGGTACTGCAATCGAGGTCGACATGGCGGTCCGAGCAATTCGGTGACGCGTGGACACCCCGCTACCGGACAGGTTGTAGCCACGGCCGGCAAGGCCGTCAGGCGGGACGGTTTGTCGAGGAGCAGGACCTACCCGGGGTCCCGCACCTGCCGGTGAGGCAACGTTGGATGCAGATGGGGCGGAAAGGGTTGGGACCGAACGAAGGCGGCCGGAAGGATCTGCCTCGACCACCGGTGGCACGGATCGATTCGTCGACGGTGCAGAGCATCATCCCCTGGCCGGAAACGGACTGCCGCCCCGCTGAGAACGCACAAGTAGCCGGTGGAGGGCCGGTCGGCCGGTGAGTCCTGATCCCTCGATGCACGCCCTGCCCCTCCGTGCGCGCCTAGAGGCCTCCGACGGCTCGCCATTCCGGGACACCGGCGGTCGCTTCTCTATGCAGGGTGTACTCGGGGCGGGGTCCCGGCAACTGTGGGCGTGGAATACGCGTCCAGAGTGCCGCGACCGCCACTGGATGGGCTGATCAACGCTCCCTACAATCCGGAGGGTGCGCCGCCGTACGCCCGGCTCATACGGCCGTCGATGCCAGCGGCGTTCCCCGTCGTCAACCCCCGGCGCCGTACCGCATCCGTGCCGTCGCCGCACCGCGGGAGCGGCTGGGTACGGGCGGGAGGCCTCACAGGATGCTGATGTTGCTCGAGCAGAAGCTAATGCGGCCGCTGGGCGACGCGGCCGGCCTGGGGCTGGTCCGCCGTACGAGCCGCATCACCGCTGCCACCCGCGGCGCCGTGGCCATTGACGACGTGAGGGTTTCGGCCGGTGTCAGCAGCGCTCACCGGGCGCAGCGGTTCAGCGAGCTCATCGGTGTCGTGCCGAAGCGCCTGGGCCGCACCCACCGCTTCGCCGCACCGTGTTCTCGATTAACCCCACCGAACCGATCGACTGGGCCGACCTCGCCAGTAGCGCAGGTGACTTCGACCAAGCCCACTTCAGTCACGGGTTCCGGGCATTCACCGGCTCGCACCAACGCGGTATATCGAAGTCCGACGGCGGTTCCTGCGCGAGCATGCAGGTCACGTAATGGACGGCCGGCCGCTGCCAACAAATTAATTCCGTACAAGATCGACAGCCCGCGAACCTCTAACCTGAGGTTCATCCCCAATTAAAGGAGTAACCATGGGCAAGGTAGTCATGTACGGCTCGGTGTCGGTGGATGGATTCATTGCGGACGAAAACGACCAGCCCGGACCGCTGTTTGACTGGTTGACCGGCGGTGACGTGCCGTTGGACGAGAGCGGCGAGTTGAAGGTGTCGCAGATGTCCTACGACTACACCCGGCCGTACTGGGACCGGATCGGGGCGACCGTCGCCGGCCGCCACGTTTTCGACATGACGGACGGCTGGGACGGAAAGCCTCCGGGCGGGATCGACCACGTCGTCGTCGTGACGCACCGGCCGAAGCCCGAGGGCTGGGCCCCCGAGGCGCCCTTTCACTTCGTCGATGGCGTCGAGGCAGCCGTTGCCAGGGCGCAGGAGCTTGCCGGTGACCGCATTGTCGAGGTCGCCGCCGGCGACGTCGGTGGCCAGGCGCTTGCCGCGGGCCTGGTCGACGAGGTGCGCATGGACGTCGTACCCGTCGTGTTCGGGTCCGGAAAGCGCTACTTTGGATCGGTGCACGCACAGTATCTGTTGGAGGAACCTGACGTGGTGATTCAGGGCAACCGGGTGCTTCACCTGCGCTATCAGGTGCGTCGCTAAGTGACCTGAGGCGGTACGGGAAAAAGTCCGCCCCTAGTGTGCTGGGGTGCTGGCCCCCGACTCTACCGGTGCAGGTGGGAGCGTTTGGCTGGGTCTTTGTTGGGGTGGTTAACGCAGTGCAGGCCCCACCGGTGGTGGGGCCTGCGACTGGTACGGGTGGTCCGGCGGTGTCCTACTCTCCCACACTCTCTCGGGTGCAGTACCATCG
>NZ_JBTNDJ010000032.1:0-2856 GCF_054511055.1 Arthrobacter melezitosi | reverse complement strand
CACTCGGTGACCAACTTCGGCACCGCACCGGTGGACCTGCCCACCGGCCGGGTCGTGGTCAGCAGCGGGCCCCTGCCCGGCGGGAAGCTCCCCGCCGACACCACCGCCTGGGTTGTCGCGGAGGCCTAAACACTCTACGGCGTAGGCGGCGAACTCTTCACTCCTAGGGGGATGGGGGCACCGCCCACCCCGTGGCAGGCGGTACGGCGCAACCGGCCAGGGCACGCCCCGATCTGGGTTACTCCGAGCGGATCAGGGCGTCCCGGGCGGACCCCTCATTCACCGAAGGCCAGACCGAAGGAATTACAGCTCTCCGAGGGCCTGGGCGATGGGTATGGACGACGCGGCCGCCCACGCCTGCGGCCTGCACGACGCCGGGTAGGGCACCGGCACTTCCACGTCGGCTGCCGGATGGCCCGAGAAGAGCTCCGGCAGGCGCCAGTTGAATCCCTCGGCGGCGTCGAGGAGGCCGCAGGCCAGGACGGCGGCCTCCTTGGCGAATCCGGACCTCATCATTCCGCTGATGATCATGCCGGTGTCGTGGCTCCAGACGGAACCCGCGTGGTACCGCGTGGGCCAGAAACCCTCATTCGTCGTGGAAACCGTTCGGATACCGAACCCCGAGAACATGGTCGGATCGAGCAGGCGCCGGACCACGACGGACTCCTCCTCCGGCGTCAGGATGCCCGTTCCGAGGAGGTGCCCCATGTTGCTTGTGACACCGTCGACGGCACGCTTCTGTGCATCGAGGGCGATCGCCGGATACGGCCCGGTGGCATCGGTGCACCAGAACGACTCGCGGAACCGGCACGCAAGGGAGTCGGCGTAGCCGCGCCATGCCTCAGCACCGGGCCTGCCAAATGCCTCAAGGAGGTCCGCGCCACCCCGGGCGGCCGCATAGGCGTAGCCCTGCACTTCGCTCAGCGCGATCGGGCCCTCGGCCAGTGAGCCGTCATGCCAGCGGATGGAGTCCGCGGAGTCCTTCCAGCCTTGGTTTGCGAGGCCGTGGCCGCTGGTGTCCAAGTATTCGAGGAAACCATCACCGTCGGAATCTCCGTAATCTCGCAACCAGGTCAGGGCGTTTTCGAGCGGATCCAGGAGGCCCTCAACGTCCCCCCGGTTCATTCCGGCCCGCCAGGCGTCATGGAGGAGCATGATCCACAGCGGCGTGGCATCGATGGTGCCGTAGTACACCGGGGGCAGCGCGATACCCTTGCCGTTTTCCTCAAACTGGAGGGTGCCGCGGCGTACCTCGTGGAGGATCTTGCCTGGCTGTTCGGCCGTGCTGGAGTCGCTGACGGTCCCCTGGCGTGAAGCGAGGGCGGCCAGGGTAGTGCCGGCCAGTTCCGTGGAAATGGGCAGCAGCATGCGGGCCGCGATCAAGGAGTCCCGTCCGAACATGGTGAAGAACCAAGGCGCTCCGGCGGCGAGGAAGGTCGCATCGGGCCGGTCCGCGGCCGCCATACGAAGGCCGTTCAGGTCGGAGACGGACTGGCGCAGGAGGCGGTTGACCCGGCGATCCGTGACCACTGGGGCGACAAGCGGTGCGGTCGAGGGTGCGACCATGGAGGCGCCGGCGTCGTGAAGTCGTAGTGACCATTCGATGTCGGCCGGTTCCCCGGCCGCGACGGCAACGTGCCACTCGAGGCAGATTTCACCGTCGGCGAAGGAAACCGAGGCGGTGCCCGGATCGAGGATGGCCAGGGTTTCGCTGTTGCGCCAGTGCCAGGATAGGGAGTCGACGTGAAGTAACGCGACGCCCTCCTGGCCCGACTTCACCTTCTCCATGGGCGTGTTGTCGGTCGTGAGCGTGCAGGCAAGATGAAGGATCAACGGTTCGACCAGCGCTGATTCGATCCGCAACCTTTCGGTGATGCCATCGGGGGAGCCGGTGCGACTGCGTGTGAGCTGGACGAGGGGATCCGTTCCGGCGCTTTCGGAACGCACTATGTAGAGGTAGTCGATGTGCCGGGCGGAGCGCACTTGGGTGCTGACCCAGTCCGGTTCGGTTCCATCGAGCGTCAGAACCGCGCTACCAATCACGCGGTCGTCACCGCAGTGGAATCCTTGGGCACCCGTACCGCGCACCTGACCGCTTGATTCCGCCCAAGCCTGGACGGGGGCACTGAAAACGCCGGTGAGGTCGTGTAAAAACGGCTGGAGGTGCGGCAACTAAACTCCTTGGAATTGGCTCGACTTACCACCCTAGCGAAAACAGCAGGGATTGGATCGCGCAAAATTCGGTGGGAACATAAATCGAACCCTCATATGGTCTCAATAGGGCGCCGGATATCCACAATCTGATGACGGAGGCGCCGAACATAGCAAGGATGACTTCCAGCTCTTGGCCAGTGTGGCAACTTCTGGAACAGGCTCCATGGAAACTTGGATAGCACCTCTTGGTCTCACCCGATGCAGACGGTAATGAGGCGGACGCAAAACGAGTGTGCAGGAAAACTGTTTAGGGGGCGGGTATGAGACCAGACGTATTGTCGGCAGTCTCTACCTCGACACAGCTTCGATAAATGGGGGAAAGCACAATCGTCATCGGCATGAGATGAGTCTCTGGTGGTCCTTGCGTTTGTCGGCAGATGGGACACCAGAGTCAGCAATGCCTGGCTGCGGTCCTTCCTCGAGGCTCCCGATCAGCGACCGGCGTCGACCCGCGGTGGACCCCGGTGCCCGCAGGTGTCAGAGCCGGGCGGAGAAGCCCCCGTCGGCAGAAAGAAGCTGCCCGGTGATCCAGCGCCCTTCCGGGGAGACGAGGAAGGAGACGACTCCGGCGATGTCGGCGGGGGTACCGAGGCGCCCCAGGGGGTGATGGGGCACCAGGGTGGTGCGCAGGTCCTCGTTCAT
>NZ_JBTNDJ010000031.1:0-3893 GCF_054511055.1 Arthrobacter melezitosi | reverse complement strand
TGGGGTGGTTAACGCAGTGCAGGCCCCACCGGTGGTGGGGCCTGCGACTGGTACGGGTGGTCCGGCGGTGTCCTACTCTCCCACACTCTCTCGGGTGCAGTACCATCGGCGCTGTGGGTCTTAGCTTCCGGGTTCGGAATGGGACCGGGCGTTTCCCCCACGCTATGACCGCCGTAACTCGTTCTACCCTGGCCCCGGTGTGCCGGCCCGCGTGGCGGGGGTGTCCTGGGGTGGGTAAGCCTGGTTACGTCTTCATTGTGCTGGACGTGTATTTTGTTGTGGTGTTCCCGCCCCGGGTGGGGGTGGGTGCTGGTGGTTCCTGTTGTTGGTTGGGAACCGCATAGTGGACGCAGAGCATGTTTCGTTTGCACGCACCGCTTGGGTGGAACGGTTTTGAAGTGTCCGTTCCTGCGGTGGTGGTGTGGTGTAAGTTATCGGCTTATTAGTACCGGTCAGCTTCGCAGGTCGTTGGTCCCTGCTTCCACATCCGGCCTATCAACCCAGTGGTCTGGCTGGGGGCCTCTCACACGGTTAGGTGTATGGAAATCTCATCTTGAAGCGGGCTTCCCGCTTAGATGCTTTCAGCGGTTATCCCATCCGAACGTAGCTAATCAGCGGTGCACTTGGCAGTACAACTGACACACCAGAGGTTCGTCCGTCCCGGTCCTCTCGTACTAAGGACAGCCCTTCTCAAATTTCCTGCGCGCGCAGCGGATAGGGACCGAACTGTCTCACGACGTTCTAAACCCAGCTCGCGTACCGCTTTAATGGGCGAACAGCCCAACCCTTGGGACCTACTCCAGCCCCAGGATGCGACGAGCCGACATCGAGGTGCCAAACCATGCCGTCGATATGGACTCTTGGGCAAGATCAGCCTGTTATCCCCGAGGTACCTTTTATCCGTTGAGCGACGGCCATTCCACAATGTGCCGCCGGATCACTAGTCCCGACTTTCGTCCCTGCTTGAGATGTCTCTCTCACAGTCAAGCTCCCTTGTGCACTTACACTCGCCACCTGATTGCCAACCAGGCTGAGGGAACCTTTGGGCGCCTCCGTTACTTTTTAGGAGGCAACCGCCCCAGTTAAACTACCCATCAGGCACTGTCCCTGACCCGGATTACGGGCCGAAGTTAGATATCCAGAGTGACCAGAGTGGTATTTCAACGATGACTCCGCCCGAACTGGCGTCCGGGCCTCACAGTCTCCCACCTATCCTACACAAGCCACACCGAACACCAATACCAAACTATAGTGAAGGTCTCGGGGTCTTTCCGTCCTGCTGCGCGTAACGAGCATCTTTACTCGTACTGCAATTTCGCCGAGTTTATGGTTGAGACAGCGGGGAAGTCGTTACTCCATTCGTGCAGGTCGGAACTTACCCGACAAGGAATTTCGCTACCTTAGGATGGTTATAGTTACCACCGCCGTTTACTGGGGCTTAAATTCCCAGCTTCGCACCGCGCAAGCGCGGAACTAACCGGTCCTCTTAACCTTCCAGCACCGGGCAGGAGTCAGTCCGTATACATCGTCTTGCGACTTCGCACGGACCTGTGTTTTTAGTAAACAGTCGCTTCCCCCTGGTCTCTGCGGCCCCGATCCGCTCCGGCAAGCAAGTCGCCATCACGGTTGGGGCCCCCCTTCTCCCGAAGTTACGGGGGCATTTTGCCGAGTTCCTTAACCATAATTCTCTCGATCGCCTTAGTATTCTCTACCTGATCACCTGTGTCGGTTTGGGGTACGGGCGGCTAAAACCTCGCGCCGATGCTTTTCTAGGCAGCATAGGATCACCAAATCCCCCCATGCGGGGGTCCCATCGGGTCTCAGGCGCGTGATCGAACACAAGAACGCGGATTTGCCTACGTTCTGCCCTACATCCTTAGACCGGGACAACCATCGCCCGGCTTGGCTACCTTCCTGCGTCACACCTGTTAATACGCTTACCTCCCAGGCTCAGGTCCCGCGCTCCACCAAAACCCTTCCACCACAAGGGCGGTCGGGCAGGTTTCGGGCGGTTAGTGTCCCCTGTTCGGTATGGGCGGTTTTTCGCCGGTACGGGAATATCAACCCGTTGTCCATCGACTACGCCTGTCGGCCTCGCCTTAGGTCCCGACTTACCCAGGGCAGATTAGCTTGACCCTGGAACCCTTGATCATCCGGCGGACGGGTTTCTCACCCGTCTTTCGCTACTCATGCCTGCATTCTCACTCGTGTGGGCTCCACCGCTGGTTTCCACCGCGGCTTCAATGCCCACACGACGCTCCCCTACCCATCCACACGCCTGAACCAACCCCGGGGGGCGGCTTGGCTGATATGTGAATGCCACAACTTCGGCGGTGTACTTGAGCCCCGCTACATTGTCGGCGCGGAATCACTTGACCAGTGAGCTATTACGCACTCTTTCAAGGGTGGCTGCTTCTAAGCCAACCTCCTGGTTGTCTGGGCAACTCCACATCCTTTCCCACTTAGCACACGCTTGGGGGCCTTAGTTGGTGGTCTGGGCTGTTTCCCTCTCGACTATGAAGCTTATCCCCCACAGTCTCACTGCTGCGCTCTGACTTACCGGCATTCGGAGTTTGGCTGACGTCAGTAACCTTGTAGGGCCCATTAGCCATCCAGTAGCTCTACCTCCGGTAAGAAACACGCAACGCTGCACCTAAATGCATTTCGGGGAGAACCAGCTATCACGAAGTTTGATTGGCCTTTCACCCCTACCCACAGCTCATCCCCTCCATTTTCAACTGAAGTGGGTTCGGTCCTCCACGACGTCTTACCGTCGCTTCAACCTGGCCATGGGTAGATCACTTCGCTTCGGGTCTAGATCACGCCACTACGGTCGCCCTGTTCAGACTCGCTTTCGCTACGGCTTCCCCACACGGGTTAACCTCGCGACGTAACACTAACTCGCAGGCTCATTCTTCAAAAGGCACGCCGTCACAGCACCGTGATAAATCACGCACTGCTCCGACGGTTTGTAGGCACACGGTTTCAGGTACTGTTTCACTCCCCTCCCGGGGTACTTTTCACCTTTCCCTCACGGTACTGGTCCGCTATCGGTCATCAGGGAGTATTTAGGCTTACCAGGTGGTCCTGGCGGATTCGCACGGGATTTCTCGGGCCCCGTACTACTTGGGATACTCTCCAAACGGCAGCACGCATTACGGTTACGGGACTTGCACCCTCTCCGGCCGGGCTTTCAAACCCGTTCACCTATACGCCTGCACACATTTCACCAGTCCGGCAGAACTGATACGGAAAGTCCCGCAACCCCAGTGATGCAACGCCCGCCGGCTATCACACACCACTGGTTTAGCCTCTTCCGCGTTCGCTCGCCACTACTAACGGAATCACTGTTGTTTTCTCTTCCTGTGGGTACTGAGATGTTTCACTTCCCCACGTTCCCTCCACGCACCCTATGTGTTCAGGTGCGGGTCACCGGATCACGCCCGAAAGCGCCCCCGGCGGGGTTTCCCCATTCGGACATCCTGGGATCACCGTTCGGTTATCAACTCCCCCAGGCTTATCGCAGATTCCCACGTCCTTCTTCGGCTCCTGATGCCAAGGCATCCACCGTGTGCCCTTAAAAACTTGACCACTAAACGATCAAAAACATATCGAGAAAACCACGGCACCGGATCCAAGATCCGGAACCAGGTCTTACTGAAATTGCTTCTTTTTAAGATGCTCGCGTCCACTATGCAGTTCTCAACCAACAACCCCATCACACCCGCCCCCGCACCCCCAAGGGGGCACGGACCACGGCATGCGCGGGAAACCAGAAACAACACACCCCACCGGGCGCACCCGGCCCACAACGGAGCCGGCCACGCCAAACGGGGCCCTGTTATCTCAGGACCCAACAGTGTGCCAAACGCTTCCATCCCCTCCACCGGCCG
>NZ_JBTNDJ010000030.1:0-4957 GCF_054511055.1 Arthrobacter melezitosi | reverse complement strand
ACTATACGACGCCCCACCACCAAACACAAATCCCCACCCCACCCCCCAAAACCCCGGGGATCCCCGCGCCCGGCAACCGGCTCCGACCGCCCGCCCGGTCAGGTCGGGATTGCCGGTTTCCTCGACAGCGCGGCCGCACCACGGTATGCATGTCGGATGGCGATACTTGGATTCCACGCGTCCCACGAACAGATCGGCCCCTCCCGCCTCCTTGAGGACGTGGTGCTGGCCGAGCAGGCCGGCTTCGATGCCGCAATGTGTTCGGACCACATCGAACCGTGGTCGGCGCGTCAGGGACATTCCGGTTTCGCCTGGTCATGGCTGGGGTCGGCCCTTGCCCGGACCGGGCTGCGCTTCGGGGTGGTGAGCGCGCCCGGGCAGAGGTACCACCCTGCAGTCCTCGCCCATGCCTCGGCAACCCTCGCCGACATGTACCCCGGCCGGCTCTGGGTCGCGCTGGGCAGCGGGGAGAACATGAACGAGCACATCACCGGTGAGGGGTGGCCGCCCAAGGACGTCCGGCAGCGGCGGCTCGAGGAGTGTGTGTCGGTCATCCGCCGGCTGCACAGCGGCGAGGAGGTGACCCACCGGGGGCTGGTCACCGTCGAACAGGCGCGCATCTGGGATGCCCCGGCGGTTCCGCCGCCGCTCATCGCCCCCGCCGTCACCATCGACACCGCCCGCCGCGCCGCGGCCTGGGCCGACGGCCTGGTGACGATCAACCAGCCGCTGGAGCACCTGCGCAGCATGCTTTCGGCCTACCGGGACGCCGGGGGCAGGGGCACGCTGACGCTGCAGGTGCACCTGTCCTGGGCATCGAGTGAGTCCGAGGCGGTCGCGATCGCGATGGATCAGTGGAAGACGAACGCCTTCGCCCCACCCATACCGTGGGATCTCCCGACCGCGGCGTACTTCGACGCCGTAAGCAAGGACGTCGGAGAGGAGTCGGTGCGTAAATCGGTCAACGTCTCGGCCAGCACCGGCGAGCACGCCGAATGGCTTCAGCAGTACCTGGAACTGGGCTTCGACGAGATCTACCTGCACTTCGTCGGTCAGGACCAGCGCCCCTTCATCGACGCTTTCGCGGCAAAGGTCCTGCCCGAGCTTCGCTGAGCGGCGGTTCCAGCCCGACGGGAGAAATGAAAGTCCGACAACGAAGGGGGAGCAATGAAGACCACGGAGACCTCCGACCTCTGGTGGAAAAACGCTGTGGTCTACTGCCTCGACGTCGAGACCTTCTACGACTCCAACGGTGATGGCACCGGCGACTTCGCGGGGCTGGCGGAACGGGTGCCCTATCTGGCGGACCTTGGGGTGACCTGCATCTGGCTGATGCCCTTCTATCCCACGCCCGACCGCGACGACGGGTACGACATCACCGACTTCTACGGCGTGGACGAACGGCTCGGGACGCACGGCGACCTCGTCGAATTCCTTCGGACGGCCAAGGACAACGGCATGCGGGTCATAGCGGACCTGGTCGTCAACCACACCTCCGACCAGCATCCATGGTTTCGGGCCGCCATCGAATCCCGCGATAGTCCGTTCCGCGACTTCTATGTCTGGCGGTCCGATCCCCCACCGGACACCTCGGCCGAGGTCACCTTCCCCGACCAGGAAGACTCGATCTGGACGCGGTCCGAGCCGACGGGTGATTGGTACCAGCACCGGTTCTACCGGCACCAGCCGGACCTCAATATCGCGAACCCGAAAGTGCGGGACGAGATCGCCAAAACGGCGGGGTTCTGGCTGCAGCTGGGCATGGACGGATTCCGGGTCGACGCTGTCCCCTTCTTCCTCGAAGTGACCGGCGCACAGGAGGACGAGCTGCCCGAACCGCATGAATTCCTCAAGGACCTGAGGCGCTTCCTCGGGCGCCGGAGCGGCAGCGGGATTCTCCTCGGCGAAGTGAATCTCCCGTACGAGGCGCAGCTCCGTTTCCTTGGGGGAGAAAGCGCCGACGAGCTCACGATGCTCTTCGATTTCATCGGCATGCAGCATCTGTACCTTGCCCTGGCGAGGCAGGACGCCGCGCCGCTGGCCGAGGCACTCAGCAGCCGGCCGGAGACGAACCCGGACAGCCAGTGGGCGACCTTCGTGCGGAACCACGACGAACTGACCCTCGACAAGCTCTCCGAGTCGCAGCGGCAGGAGGTCTTTGCAGCCTTCGGCCCGGAAGAGAACATGCAGGTGTACGGGCGGGGCCTCAAACGGCGCCTTCCACCGATGCTCGGCGGGGACCCAAGGCGCCTTCGGATGGCCTACTCGCTGCTCTTTTCACTGCCGGGCACCCCCGTGCTGTTCTACGGCGAAGAGATCGGCATGGGTGAGGACCTCGCTGCCGAGGGACGGCTGGCCGTCCGCACTCCAATGCAGTGGACCAGCGGAAAAAATGGCGGCTTCTCCAGTGCTGATGAGAGCCGGCTGGTCTCCCGGCTCGTCGACGGCGAGTACGGGCCGCAGGCGGTCAATGCCGCCCGCGCCCTGCAGGATCCCGGCTCGCTCCTGAACTTCCTGAAGGATCTCATGCGCCGCTACCGGCAGTGCCCGGAGCTGGGGTGGGGAAGCTTCGACCTTCTCCCCCAGGGTCTCTCATCGGTGCTGGCCCACCGCTGCACCTGGGAGGCCTCGAGCATGGTCCTCGTGCACAATCTGGCCCCGTCCCCTGCCGCCGTCACCCTCGATGTGACAAGTGCCCGCCACACAGCGGACGACCTCCATGGGCAATCGCTGCTGGACCTCCTCGAGGGCGGCGGGCCACAGGTTTCGCAAAGGGGAACCATCGACCTTCACCTGGAGGCCTATGGCTTCCGGTGGCTGCGCATCCCCGACCCGGACGACCATCGGCTCCCGTGACGGGTGTCCCCCACGCGGGAGCCGGCTACGCCCGACCCGTCAGGATCAGCTTCCAATAGACCTGCGGCAGCAGCCTCCGCTCCAGGAGCCAGGTCGAGCGCCGCTCGCGCGCAAGGTTGTCCCACCGCGGCACCGAGGGCATCGGGCGGTATCGGTCGTCGAACTCCGAGAAGACCACGGTTGAGCGGGACACGGTGAAGGGGCACGCGGAGTAGGAATCATACTTCGACGTCGGCTTCTTCCCCTTCCGTACGGCCTTAAGGTTCTTGGCCAGGACCGTTGTCTGCTTTCTCAGTGCGGCCCCGGACTTCGAGTTCCGCGTTGCCGCTGCGTCGCCGAGGGACCAGATCCTGGAAAACCGCGGGTGCTGCAGTGTTTCGGGGTCCACCTCCACAAAGCCGCCCGCATCCTCCGGAGCGGGCAGTGCAGAGGCCTTCAACCAGTCGGGCGCCGACTGTGGCGGCACTGCGTGCAGGACGTCGTAGGACAGCCTCTCGCTGGTCCCGGTCACCGTATCCCGTACCAGGACGCTGCGGCCGTCAGGGTCGACCTCGGCGAGCTCGCTGCTGCAGCGCAGTTCGATCCCGTATTCGGCGATCTTCCGGTTGAGTTCCTCGTCGATCAACGCCATGCCGAAAACCGTCGGGGTGGGGACAACCAGCACGACGCGGATATCGTCGAGCACCCCCTGATCGCGCCAATAGTCGCAGGCGAGGTACATCGGCTTCTGGGCGGCACCGGCGCAGGTGGCCGGTCCCGGGGGCTGGCTGAAAACCACGGTGCCGGTGCGGAGCCCGCGCAGCAGGTTCCACGCCTTCGGGGCCAGCTCGAACTCGTAGTTCGAACCGCCGAACGGCGAGTCCATCGCCTGGGCGAGACCGGGCACCGCGTCCCAGTCCTTCTGGATTCCGGGGCACACGACCAGGTTGTCATATTTCACCGTCCTCCCGGAGGACAGTGCGACAGTATGGGCTGCCTCCTGCACGGCGACGGCCTCCCCCTGGATCCAGGCGGTTCCGCGGGGCATGACCTTGGCCTGGGGCCGGACGGCGTCGGCGGGTTTCGCCGTGCCGCCGGCGATGTGTGAGAACAGCGGCTGGTAAAGGTGGTGATCACGCGGCTCGACGATGGCGATGTCGCGGATCCCGTAGCGGCGCAGCCGCGCCGCAAGGGAGATCCCTGCGTTCCCTCCGCCAACGACCACCACTTCGTAGTGGTCCTTTGGCACCGGGACAGGAGTATTGAACGGCGCCCGTCCCCGTGCTCCCTGCCTTGCCCTCTCCGGGCGGCGCGAACGATTGCTCAGACCCACTGGAACCTCTTCTTCCTTCGAGAAGGCCCGGCCTCCTGGGCCGGCATTCTTGAACCCGGTGGCGGCACCAGGTGTTGGCAACCTGGCTCGACCCTACAACGCCCGGCAGTCCCCCGACAGTTTTCCCGGGGCATTGACGCGGACACCGTCTGCCGGGCGGCTCCCCGGGAGGCGGCCCTTCACGCCGCCCACCGGGACGGTCACCGAGGCGCGCCAGCCCTGTCCGTCAAGGGCCCCCGACCGCCTCGGGACGGACAGCATGGGGGCGCACGACAACCTGGAACCGGTCCTCGTAGAGGACCACACCCGGGTCGGCCGACCTGAGTTCCCGCCACGGGACCGCATAGCGGTCCAGGAGGTCAAGATAACCGGGAACCCGCGCCAGGAGCTCTCCAGCGGAGAGCTTGAACCACGCCTGGGCGGTCGGGTTGACGGTGCGGTCGTACACCGCCGGGTCCACGCGGTTGGGGTCGGGGTAGGCCGCGTCATACCAAAGGTTCGATCCGAGCCACCAGGAATAGTCGGACGCAGTGAGGCGGCCGTCGCGGGCCAGCGCGTTGGCGAGGCCGAAGATCCCGGGATGGATGCCCCTGCTGTTGCGGTGGATCCCCTCCCACCGTACGAAAGCGGCCTGCCCGACCGTCGCTGCCCGTGCCTGCATGGACCGACTGTACCGGGTGGGGTGGTTAACGCAGTGCAGGCCCCACCGGTGGTGGGGCCTGCGACTGGTACGGGTGGTCCGGCGGTGTCCTACTCTCCCACACTCTCTCGGGTGCAGTACCATCGGCG